>CANQPW010000001.1 GCA_947625855.1 uncultured Clostridia bacterium
AATAATAATAATTTACATATCGTTTAAAGGATTACTTTCAAGAGCTGTTTTTACTTGTTCACTATCTATATGTGTGTATATTTCAGTTGTAGATATACTTTCATGTCCAAGTATTTGTTGAAGTGAACGAATATCTACATTTCCATATTTATGCATAAGTGTTGCAGCAGTATGTCTCAATTTATGTGGTGAATACTTTTTTGGATCTAGTCCTGCTAAAGTAATATACTTTTTTACCATCATTTCTACGGTTCTTCTACCTATTCTTGTACCTCTTTCGCTTATAAACAAGGCTTCATGGTCTTTTACATCTTTAGGACGAACAGCAATGTAGTCAGAAATTGCTTTTTGACAAGCATTATTTAAGTATACAGAACGTTCTTTGTCGCCTTTACCAACTATTGTAAGGACATTATCTTTCATATCCTTCATATTGATTGAAACAAGCTCAGATAAACGTAAACCGCAGTTTAAGAATAATGTTATTATACATAAATCTCTTTTTTCAAATTTTCCTTCGATGGAGTGGAGGAGAGCCTTACTTTCATCTAAAGTTAAATATTTTGGTAATCTTTTAGATAATTTTGGTGTTTCAAGTTCAACAGTAGGATTTTTATCTAAAACTTTTTGCTTGAAAGTCATAAAATTAAAAAAAGATTTTAAAGCTGCAACTTTACGAGCTCTTGTTGTTGATTTGTCAGAACGGGCGTTCGAAATAAAATTCAAATATTCATATAAATCTTGTAAATCAATTTTTTTTAAAAATTCTAAATCTAAATCCTTTATATTTGTTTCATTTATTAATTCTGGTGTTATATCTTTAATTTTCATATTTGATTTATATAACTTTAAAAATCTAAATACATCTCTTAAGTCATAATAATATTCTCTAATTGTATTTGAAGATCTATTTTTTATATTTTGCATATATAACAAAAATTCTTTCATATAATCTGGAACATCATCATACATCAAAAAAACCTCCTAAAAAATGACGCTCATATTTCGATTTTAAGACAGTTTTATTAAAAGGGGTATGTAATTACATGGCAGTAAAATTATAAAAGTTGTTTAAAAACGAAATTATAAGTTTATTTTGCGCAATCATATAAAATTATACTAACATATAAAAGTATAATAGAAAAGATAGTATAAAAAGATATGATTTTAATAGTGTAATATAGTAACTCTAAAAAAGTGTATATATAGTCAAAAAAATATTTTTAATGTAAAATATAAAGAGAAATTACCATATAACACAAATTCATTATATACTAGTATAATATCATATAACTATATTTAAGTCAATAAAACTTCTACCTCTTTTTTCACAAAATTATTATTTTGCGCAATCGTATAAATCAAAAAAAGACACCCTCTAAGGGCTTATTTTCCTCTCCTCTCCACATTAGATATATATTTTATAATGATAAATAAATTTTATTTTTATATTTTATTTTTAAAATATTTTTATAATTTAATTCTCTAAGTTAATAATTTCACTTATAACTAAGTTTTATTATTTTTTATTCATAAATTATAATTTATATATTTATTCCCTATTATAAATTAATATAAAAAAATAGATGCCTCTACATTGCTATAGAGGCGATCATAAGAGGTTGATATATGAAAACTAAGGTTTTTCCCTAGTTCGGCATGCTTTTATTAGTATTCCCAAAGTCCTGCTCTTGTTTGTTTTGCATATGCTTGGGATTCAGTAAGCTCTTTTAAAAGTAATTTATTCATATCTTGTGAATCAAGTTTTAGTTTACCTTCTTCAAGTAATTTTGCATTGTATAGTTCATCATTAACATATACATATACATTAGCTATATCCTCACTACATTTAGTGTTATCAAATGCTATTTCAACTTGTCTATTTCCTATATCTTGGCCCATAAGATATATTGTATCTGGTTCAATATTTTCAAAGTCAAGTCCTATAAGTCTTGCTTTAAATCTAGAATCATTATCTATTATTACTATTTCACCATTACTTTCAACTGAGGCTACTTTTACACTTTTTTTCTCTAAAGGTTCTAGCCCATTTAGAGTATCAGATAAATTTTTTGCTGTTACATTTAAAGTATCTTGTTCAACTACTGCTTGATCTGTAACTTTTATAGTAGGAATGTTATGGTTAGCAATATATATGTATAAGCCTACACTTACTATTAATACAATAAAAGCACTCATCAAAACTCTTGGGCCATATTGTCTTACATAGAAGCTAGCTTTGTTATCATAATACACGCGCAACATCCCTCCTTTTCAAATAATATAAGAGACAAAATTCTCTTACATTATTATTATAACATATATTTTATGTAAAGTCAATAATTTCTGAGATAAATATTACAAAAATATTTAATATTTATGTAACACTAAATATCTGCATTATGCCATACATTTTGAACATCATCATTATCGTCTAGTCTGTCTAAGAAGTTTTGTAACCTTTCTGCTTCTTCATCATTTAGTTCTTTCTTCATTGTTGCAATTTGTCTTATATCAGCTTCTATAATATTTAATTTTAATTCTTCAACTTTCTCTCTTATTTTAGAAAAATCTTCTGGTGAAGTAATAATTTCAATATATTCATCCTCTGATACAAAATCCTCTGCTCCAATATCTAATACTTCTAACATTAAACTATCTTCGTCTATATTTTCTGTCTTTTCAATTAAAATATATCCTTTTTTATTAAACATATAACCAACAGAACCAGTTTGACCAAGACTTCCACCAGATTTACTAAATATTGAACGTATATCTGCGGCTGTTCTATTTTTGTTATCAGTTAAAGTTTCAACTATTACTGCAACTTGACAAGGTCCAAATCCTTCATATGTAATTTCTTCATAATTATCTGCATTTGCATCTCCAGCAGCTTTTTGAATACATCTATTTATATTATCATTTGGCATATTTTGAGATTTTGCCTTAGCTATAACATCTCTTAATTTACGATTTACATTAGGATCTGCACTACCACCCATTTTTACTGCAACAGTTAATTCTTTACCTAATTTAGAAAAAATATTTGCCTTTTTTGTATCAGCAACTTCTTTCTTTCTTTTTATATTTGCCCATTTTGAATGACCACTCATAAAACTCCTCCTTTTTAATAATTAAAGGCTAATAAAACCTTTTATACATTTTATATAAAATAACATAATAATTATATCATATTTTATCTATTTTGTGTATATTTTTTTCTAAATAATAGAAAAAAGGCAAAAACTAAATTAGTTCTTGCCTTAATTAAACGTTATTTAAAAAATTTTTTTCCATCACCTATTAAAATTACTTTATCATCATCAACAACTTTATGATCTAAAATATGCAACTCAACAGGTGAACCATATAAATTCCAAAAATCAAATGTAAAACTTATAGGTATTTCTTTTTTATCATTTTTGTAATTAAAAGTTAGATAATTTTTCTTATTATGAACTGATAATTCAATGGAATCATAATTATCAAATAAGCTTGAATCACTTATTATATTTCTTAAATCGTATGTGTGCCATAAAATTCCATCAAGGGATATTACAATCTTTGATGCTTTTATTCCTGCAATTATTCCTTCACTTGAAATATAAAATTTTAAGAATTCATCATTTAAAGACGCATATGTATGCTTTTCAAGATTAATATACATTGGATTATTATTTCTATCATGTAGAATTAAGTAATACTTCCATCCACTTAAATCTACTGCATTTTTAGAACGGCTTAAAGAAAATTTCTTTTTTATTTTAAAAGAAGTTAAAAGTAATGTGCGTACAAATGAATTTATACATGGATTTAAAGGATCTGAGGAATTTGATATGCTTTTTTCTAAAAATATCAAAGTAACAGTAAGATATGTATCTATATACATTTTATAATCAATTGGGCATAACATTTTAATTTCTTTTTTATATAACCTTTTAAATCCATCTGATGAATTGTCTAAAGTACGATTATAACGGATAGAACCACACATATCATCAGTTACTTCTATTTTTATATTTGGCTTTATCAAGTCATAATCTTGTTCAATTTTTTCCAAATACAAATTCATCTGTTTTCCATATGAATTAATAAAAATTAGGTTTCCTACTAATTGATAATATACACTCATAAAATTCTCATAAAACTCAATAATAGTTGTTCCATATTCATTAGAAAAAATGTTATTTATATCACCATAACTTGTAGTATCTATAATTGTTCCAAATTTTCCATTTAAAGTAATATACATAAAATTTCCAGCATAGAAAATAATAAAACCCTCAGAAGTAATAAATACATTTGAATTTAGTATTATATCTGAAATACTTTCATCATTAAAATGATAAAAGTTTTCATTCCTATCACAAAAAACTATAAGGTTTGTAAAAGGATAACAATAAATTTCTCTTACAAATGCATTTATTCCATAATCTACATAATTTTGTCCACCTTTAAAGTAAAATTTTCTCATTTTCTTTGTGTCATTTGAAGTATATGCTTTTAAATATTTAATTGCATCAATTTTTTGCAGATATTCATAAAATTTTGTATCTTCATCAGTTAATGCATAAAACTCTTTACTTTTAATTACCCGCGACATATTACTTCTTTTTATTGAATCTAACTCCATAATTTTTCTCCTTTTTTCTAAATTTAGAAATAACCAAAATATTATGCAAACTATATTATACCATAATCCTTTAAATATGTCAAAATTAAAGAGGAATATTTGCCTCTTTAACCTAATATATTATTTTACTACTACACATATTCCTATCTATATAACACTTTATATATCTTATATGTATAAATTACTTTTTTAAGGTATTTTTTTGTCTCAGAAAAAGGAATATTTACATTACTTGCTATATCTAGTCTATTTGATATATTTCCATTTTCTATCCACTTATCTACATTACCCATTCCAGCATTATATGCACAGATTGCTAAATAATAATTTCCATTATACCTTTTTACTAAACTAGCAAAATAACTACATCCAAGTGCTATATTAGTTTCAATATCATATATACTTTCACTATCTACATCCATTATATTTATATCTTTTGCAGTAGACATCATAATCTGCATAAGTCCTTTAGCATTTTTGGAAGAATTTACATAAATATTAAAATTACTTTCATTTTTTATAATAGATAGTATTAAATATGGATCAATTCCATTATTTTTTGCCTCTTTTTTTATAACATCAAAATATTTAATTGGATAAACAAATGTTTTTAGTATATATAACATTACTATAATACTAAACAAAACTAATGTAATATAAAGTAAAAATTTTTTCAAATATATCAATCCTTTAAAATAGCATTCTATTTTGCATCATACCAAGTCTTGCCTACATTTAATTCAACTTTTAATGGTATATCTAATGTAACAATACTTTCCATAGCCTCTTTCATTATAGTTTTTATCTTTTCTACTTCCTCTGGTACGGTTTCAATAATTAATTCATCATGAACTTGGCACACAAGCTTAGATTTTAATTTTTCATTTTTTAATTCCTTATATATTTTATTCATAGCAAGTTTAATTATATCTGCTGCTGTACCTTGAATAGGAGTATTCATAGCAACACGTTCACCAAATTGTTGTACCATTTTATTACTTTGTGAAAGCTCAGGTATATATCTTCTTCTTCCAAATAAAGTTGTAACATAACCATTTTGTCTTGCCTCTTTAACAATTTGTTCCATAAAATTTGCTATACCGCTATATTTTCTTAAATAGCTTTCTATATACATACCTGCTTCTTTTCTAGTACTAGATATATTTTTAGCAAGACCAAAATCACTAATTCCATATACAATACCAAAATTAACTGCTTTTGCTTGTGTACGAAGTGTTGGTGTTACTTCCTCTAATGGTATATCAAATACTTGAGAAGCAGTAACTTTATGAATATCTATATCATGCTTAAAAGCATCTATCATTTTTTCATCATGAGATATATGAGCAAGTACTCTAAGCTCAATTTGACTATAATCTGCATCTACAATAACATTATCACTTTCTCCTGCAAAAAAGCTTCTTACTTCTCTACCAAGCTCAAGCCTTACAGGAATGTTTTGAAGATTAGGCTCAACACTACTTAATCTTCCAGTAGAAGTTACAGTTTGCATAAACGTAGTATGAATTCTATTATCACTTTTAATAGTTGCTTTTAATCCTTCAACAAATGTAGAATATAACTTCATAGTCTGTCTATATTCAATTATTTTGTTTATTATTGGATGCTTATCTGACAACTCATCTAATACATCTTTATCAGTAGAATAACCTGTTTTATTTTTCTTGATTATAGGAAGACCTAATTTTTCAAAAAGTATAACACCTAATTGTTGAGTAGAATTTATATTAAATTCTTCACCTGCAATATCATATATTTCTTCTTCTAAAATTTTAAGTCTATCATTTAATTTATGACTAAAAATTTCAAGTTTTTCTTTATCAATATACATACCAGTATGTTCCATACTTGCAAGTGTTTCTACAAGAGGCATTTCTATTGTATTAAACAAATTTAGCATATTTAACTTACTTAATTTATCAATTACTATATCATATGACAAATATATACCTTTTAGACAACTATTTATATTTTTAATTTCTTCATCTGTTAAGAAAGCCTCATTTTCTTCATCTTGTAAATTACTAAATAAAGATAATTGTACTTCTTCTTTCTTTTTATTTTCTATATTCAAATTAAAATTAAATAAATCATTTAATATATATCCAATATCATATGTATTTCTAGTTGAATTCATTAAATAATATGCAATTAAAACATCATAATTAAAGTTACAAACATTATCTATTCCTAAGTTAAAAAAGTATCTTAAATCTTGTTTCATATCATAACTTAATTTTATTACATCAGACATTGCAAATTCATTTAAAATGTCTTTTTGCTCCAAATTATTCAAATTAAATATGTAAGTTGTATTTTCATCAGATGAATACATTGCTAAGTAATGTTTATTTTCAAAATCTAAAAAATGTATAAAAGACTCAAATACATCTACATTTGTATCAAATATATATGATATCTTTTCTTTTTTAAATAAATTTCTTACATTACTTATATATGTATCATAATTACTTTTATCTATTATAACTGTTTTATCAACAGATAAATCAATACTTAAAGTATTTTCATCATCTAAACCATCATTTATAATTTCAGATGAGAAATCATATTTATTTAAAAACTTATTAAATTCTAATTTTTTAAATAATCTATATAGCACCTTTTTATTTACATCTTTTAATCTACAATCATCATAATTTAATTCTATTGGTACATTTACATTAATAGTTGCAAGTGTTTTACTTAAATATGCCATTTCTTTACCATTAATTATTTTTTCTTTTTGTTTTGGTGGCATAGATATTTTATCTAAATTTTGATAAATATTATCAAGTGTTTCATTTTCCCATATAAGAGAATAAGCTGTTTTTTCACCTATACCTTTTATACCAGGAATATTATCAGATGTATCTCCCATTAAAGCCTTTACTTCAATTACCTGACTTGGTACTATGTTGTATTTTTCCTTAAGTAAATCTATTGTATATATAGTATAATCTGTTCTATTTTTATTACTTGGCATTATAACATTTGTAGTATTGCTTATAAGCTGAAAAGAATCTCTATCTCCAGTTAAAATATAAGTAAATATGTTATTTTTTGTATTTATATTTGAAACGGTTCCTAAAATATCATCTGCTTCGTATGTTTCAAGTTGAAGTATTGGAATATTCATAGCATTTAAAACTTCTTTTATTATAGGCATTTGCATAGCTAATTCCTCAGGCATACCTTTTCTTGTACCTTTATATTCTTTATATAGTTCATGTCTAAATGTAGGAGCTTTAAGGTCAAATGCTACACAAACATAGTCTGGTGATATTTTTTCTTGTATTAACCAGTATGTATTTAAAAATCCAAATACTGCATTTGTACTTATTCCCTCCTTATTTGTCATTCTTGTACTTGAAAGGCCATAAAAAGCCCTATTCATTATGCTGTTTCCATCTATAATTAAAAATTTTTCCATATTCTTCTCCTCTTCTATTTCATATTATCTTTTATATTCCCTTTTATTTCATTTAAAGCAACTAACTCATTATCTATATATAAATTAGATTTATCATATGATATATTTTCTTTATCTAGCATTACAAGTAATTCTTCTCCTCCTTCGATAAAGAGGCCTTGTTTTAATATATTTTTTATTAGTATGTCACTATTTTTATTATTATAACAATAAATATCATAATTAATATACATTAATTCATTATATTTTAATTTTTGTAGTAAATTTTTTATAGCAATAACATCATCTATAACGCTAGAATTAACCTCATTTACATTTTTATGTATTAATTTTTTATTTTCTCCATTTAAATCTTGAATTATAGCATAATTTTCAAGATTTGATAAGTCATTTACCTTTAATATGTCTATATTTTCTGGTATCATATATATATTTAATTTATAATATGATTTTACATTTTTATATCCTAATTCTTCTAATTTAGATACTATACTTTCTAGTGAACAATTTATTTTTATATTATATTTTTTTACATCATTATTTAAGTCCATTAAATAACCTCCTATATAAATTTTTCCCACACTATATTTGCTACTTCACTACCTCTTTTTGAAAGTGATATATTATAATCTTTATTATTAATACTTTCTATATTTAAAAGCCCTAGATCTTTTAATTCATTTAATTCGTTAGAAAAAATATCAAATATATCTTTTCCAAATTTTTTAAATTCAGATGCCTTAAAACCTTCTTTAAGTCTTAATTTTAATATAACAAATTCTTTCATTAAATCAAGTAAGTCAAGACTTTCTTTTTCTACTACTATATCATTTAAACTATTTATATTTTTTATATATTCTTCTATATTATCTGTATTTTTATATCTTGTACTTGAAAAGAAACTAGATGCAGCCACACCAAATCCTAAATACTTACCTTGATTCCAATAATTTATATTATGCTTTGATTCATAACCATAAAGGCTATAATTTGAAATTTCATACTTTAAAAATCCATTTTCTTCAAGTTTTTCATCAAGTAAATTTTTCATTTGATATTCTTCGTCTTCATCTACAATACTTACATATCCCTCGTTTAATAAAAATTCTAATCTTGAACCTTCATGTATTTCTAGATTATATACCGATATATGCTTTATATTATATTCATCTTTTAGTGAAATAACATAATTTAAAGTTTCATCAAACATATCTTTTGTAAGATTGGGAAGTGGATATATTAAGTCTATTGATATATTAGTAATATTTGCCTCTTTACACAAACTTAAAGAATTTTTAAAATCTTCTAATGTATGTTTTCTTCCTATTATTTTTAATATATCATCATATGTAGATTGTAGTCCTATACTTATTCTATTAATGCCACATTTTTTATAATCTTGTAACTTTTCTAAAGTAATACTATTTGGATTTGCCTCTATTGTTACTTCTAAAAAATCATTTTCTTTTCTAAATAGATTTAATGTATCCATTATTTGAGTTATATATTTACTATCTATATATGATGGTGTACCTCCACCAAAATATACTGTTGAAATTTTATACTCACTAAGTATTTCAGCATTTCTTAATATTTCCATACATAATGCATCTATATATTCTTTTATTAATGCCTCTTTATTTACATATGATACAAAATTACAATAATAGCATTTACTTACACAAAATGGTATATGTATATATATACCTATATCCTGTTTCATCTTATTCACCTACATCAAGTATATTGTAACATATACAGTACTCTATTTCAAGAAAATATACTAGCAAAAAAAATTATACCTATTACAAGGTATAATTTTAATCTAACTTATGATAGCATTATATTGTAAAACTATAACTCTATCATTTCCACCTAAATCTTTTACAGCTTCAACAAATATATATTCATTATATTTAGATATAACATTTTTTAAATCATTTAATTCATCATATCCTATTTCAAAAATTAAAAATCCATTTTCATTTAGTATTTTTGTTGCTTGTTTTAATATCTTTTCATAAAAATCTATACCATCCTTACCACCATCTAATGCTATATATGGTTCTTTTTTTACTCTTTCACTTAAAGTATTTAAAACATCTGTTTTTATATATGGTGGATTTGCAGTAATTATATCTATTTTATTTTTATTAGCAATATAAAAATCAAGTAAATTAGTTGTGCATACAGACACTTTATCTATAACATTATTAGATCTTACATTCTTCTTTGCAACCTCTATTGCATCTTTTGATATGTCAGAAAGAATTACTTTTTCTATATTTGAATTTTTTGCAACTGATATTCCTATACAGCCACTTCCAGTGCATAAATCTATCATATCTTTTAAATTGTAATTTGTAATGTATTCTATCGCCTTTTGAACAAGTATTTCACTATCATCTCTTGGTATTAATACTCTATTATCTACATAGTATTTTTCGTTATAAAAATATTTAGTGTTTGTAATATATTGTAAAGGTATATTTTGGGTAAATAGCATATCAAAAAGCCTTTCTAGTTCTATTTGCTCATTATAATTTAAAGTAATATTATCCATATCTATAAAAAGTTCATCTGCAGGTTTATTCTTTAATATTTCTACAATTTTTAACATATCTTTTATAGTATAATCACTATCTTTTATTATCTCTTCATTTTTCTTACTATATTTTGTTATATATTCTGATATACTAATATCTAATTTTTCTTTTATTAAGCCATTTATTCCATAAAGACCTACTATAAGTTTATCATCAGATGGATTTTTGGTAGTAAATAATTGTACTAAGTATATTGGATAAAATATATATGATATAGGGCTTGGTATTTTATTAAGTAAAAAAATTAATTCAAAAGCTACTAAGATATTTGGTAATATTAAAACTAAAATCATGCCTAAACGTAAAAACATATTTTCTATTGGCAAAAATAGTATTTCAAGTATATTAAATATAAAAAATAAAGAAATAAAGTTTGTACCACATCTTTTATGTATTCTTGTTACATTTTTTACATCTTCTAAAGTTAGCTCTTCTTTATCTAATTTTTCATAGGCGTTTATAATTTTATGCTCTGCTCCATGATATTCTATAAAATCAGAAAAAAATGGAACAAATCGTATAGCAAAGCCAGATAAAATAACAAATATAGTTTGTAAAGAGGCCATTATTATTCTATTATAATTATCAAATGGTAATGATATTAAAAAAGGTAAAATCATATATATGAATATAAAAAATAATACAAGTAGTATAATAGATAAATATCCTATACTTAAGTCTTTATTACTATATTCTATATTATACTTTTCATAATTTGATTTTAGGCTTTCTTTCATATTATATTTTAAATTATATAATATATTTTTTGCATTATATATTAGTCGTATAAATGGTAATTTTGAAAAACTAAATTTTTCATCTTCCTCAATATAGTTACTTATTCTTACAAATACTTTTCCGTCACTATCTCTTTTTGCTATAACATCTCTTGTACTACTTTCAAACTTTATACCATTATATAAAGCAAGCCCTCCAAATTCTTTTTTCTTTTTTTTCATAAATTCTCCTTAAATAAATAAAGAGTGTCTTAATATTTAGACACTCTACAATATTTATAGTATTTTTCTAAATACTATTTACTTGCTTTTTTTACTTTATCGCCATATTTTTCAATAAACTTAGCTGCTCTACCTTGATTAGAAATAGATTGTTTTTGACCTGTAAAGAATGGATGACAATTACTACAAGTATCTGTTCTCATTTCTTCTTTTACAGAACCAGTTTCTATTACATTACCACAAGCACATTTTATTACAGCTTTTCCGTATTTTGGTTGTATATCTGTTTTCATCTTATTCACACCTTCCCATTATCAAGTATTTAATGTTACTAGTATATTTTAACATATTAAATACAAAAAAACAAGTACTTTTTACTAAAATTGATTATAAAAGAAAAAGATATGTTAAAAATGAATGACATATTAACTAATAAATAGATATCGTCTCTTTTTTATGCAATATGCATATAATATTATATGGGAGGTGATTTTATGATGTTAAATCCACAACTTTTAAAAAAGTATTTATTATGTTGTAATAATATAAAACTCCCAATCACAAACACTCATTATATTACAGGTAAAGATATTTATGTATTTTCAAACTTTGCCTGTATAGAAAATACTCTAACTTGTTTTACCAATAACTTTAAATGTTTATGTAAGAATTTTACTAACAAAATATATCATTAAATTTATTTATAATTTATTTTATTGTCTTTTTTTAAAATTTATGTTATACTCTGTATGAAAAAAGTTTATGTGTTTATAAATTGGAGGAGTTTATATATGGAAAAATTTATTGTACATGGACCTTGTAAATTAAAAGGTGAAGTAAATATTAGTGGTGCTAAAAATGCTGCTGTTGCAATACTTCCTGCTACGCTTTTAGTAAAAGGAAAATGCCATCTTGAAAATGTACCTAATATAAGTGATATTCGTGCATATGTTGAGATACTTGAATCTCTTGGTTCAAAAATTGAATATTTATCTAAAAATGAAATGATTATTGACAATACTGATATATCATCTGCTATTGCGTCATCTGAGCTTACAAGTAAATTTAGAGCATCATACTATTTACTTGGTGCATTACTTGGAAGATTTGATAAAGTTCAAATTAGTCTTCCTGGTGGTTGTAATTTAGGTGCTAGACCTATTGATCAACATATAAAAGTATTTGAAAAACTTGGTGCAAAGGTTGAAGTCAGAAGTGGTAATGTGTATGCTACAAGAACTCAAACTTTAAAAGGTACAGCTATATTTTTAGATATAGTTAGTGTTGGGGCTACAATGAATGCTATACTTGCAGCTACTCTTGCTGAGGGTACAACAATTATAGAAAATGTTGCAAAAGAACCTCATATAGTAGATTTAGCAAACTTTTTAAATTCTATGGGAGCTAAAATAAAAGGTGCTGGTACAGATACAATTAAAATTACTGGTGTTAAAGAACTACATCAAGTATCTAGTTATTCTATTATACCAGACCAGATTGAAACAGGTACATTTATGGTGGCTGCAGCTGCTACTTGTGGTGATGTTTTAATTAAAAACTGTATTCCAAAACATATGGAACCTATTACTGCAAAACTTTTAGAGGCTGGTGCAAATGTTGAGGAATTTGCTGATAGTATACGAGTTAGTATGGATAAAAAGCCTAATGCCTTTACAGTTAAAACAAGCCCATATCCTGGTTTTCCTACTGATATGCAACCTCAAATCTGTATTCTTCTTGCTATTAGTACTGGTACAGGTATGATTGTAGAAAATATATGGGAATCAAGATTTCAATATACTGATGAACTTGTTAAAATGGGAGCTGATATTTCTGCTCATGGAACAACTGCTATTGTTAAAGGTGTAGATAAACTATATAGTGCTCCTGTTCGTTCTCATGATTTGAGAGCAGGCGCTGCTATGATAATTGCAGGTCTTGTAGCAGATGGTAATACAGAAATATATGATATACACCATATACTTAGAGGCTATGAAGATATTACTACTAAATTTGCAAACTTAGGTGCAAATATTGAATATATACAAGAGGATGATTAATATGATAAATATACACCCATTATATAGTTCTAGTTCTGGAAATTTATTCCATATTGATAATGGTAGAACTAACATTTTAATTGATGCCGGTGTAACTTATAAAGCAATTAATGCTGGTCTTACAAGCATTGATAAAAATATGTCTGATATTTCAGCTGTGCTAATTACTCATGAGCATTCTGACCATATTAAAGGTCTTCCTTTACTTTGTAGGAAAAATTCTAACATTCCTATATATGCTTGTGGTAAAACAGCTGATTTCTTAAATGAGCTTTTAAAGGAAAGCAATATATCTGCTAATATTATAAAAACAGAATATGGGAAACCTATTAATATTGGTAAGTTTGAAATCTTACCTTTTGAAACACCTCATGATGCTGTAATGCCTTGTGGATTTAGGATAACTTCTGGTGAGACTACAATGTCTTATGCAACTGACCTTCGGTCATATGTCAAATGAAGTTTTTGATAATTTAAAATTTTCAGATTTTGTAGTTTTAGAGTCAAATTATGATACAGCTATGCTTGATTTTGGTAAATATCCTTTTAATCTTAAAAGACGTATTAAAAGTGCTACTGGTCATTTATCAAACGATACTAGTGCAACTACCATATCAAGACTTGCAAACTTTGGACAAGCTAATTTTTTGCTTGCTCATTTAAGTGAAAATAACAATAATGAGGATATTGCTTTTAATACTATTGCTACTACTCTTAATGCAAATAACATTGATGCTACTAATATAAATATAAACTTTGCAAGTAAAGAGTTATCAAGTGAGGAATATAATATATGTTAAATATAAAAATAATATGTGTTGGAAAAATAAAAGAGACTTCTTTGAAGGAATTATGTGATGAATACTTAAAGAGGCTAACTAAATATTGTAAAATTGAAATTATAGAACTTGAAGATGAAAAATTACCACAAACACTTAATAATTCTGATATAAGTAGAATTAAAGAAATAGAATCTAAAAAAATACAAGATAAAATATCAAAACTAGGTAAATGTACATTATTTTTCTTAGATTTAAAAGGAAAAGAATATTCATCAGAAGATTTTGCTAAGTGTCTAGATACACAAGCTACATATATTTCTTCTACTTTAGTTTTTGTTATTGGTGGAAGTCTTGGTATGACTGAGGAACTTTTAAATACTAGTAATTATAAAATATGTTTTTCAAAAATGACATTTCCTCATCAATTAATTAGATTATTTTTACTTGAACAAATTTTTAGAGCTTTTAAAATAAATAATAATGAAACATATCATCATTAAAACTCCTATATTCTAGGAGCTTTATTTTTTGTTTATTATTTTACAAGGTATTCCAACAGCAGTTGAATTATCTGGAATATCTTTTAGTACTACTGAATTTGAACCTATTTTTACATTATTTCCAATAGTTATATTTCCAAGTATTTTACTACCACATCCAATTAATACATTATTTCCTATTGTAGGATGTCTTTTTACTGCTTCTTTTCCTGTTCCTCCAAGTGTTACTTGATGATATATCGTACAATCATCGCCAATTATTGATGTTTCCCCTATTACTACTCCCATTCCATGGTCTATAAATAGCCTTTTTCCAATTTTTGCACCTGGATGAATTTCAATACCAGTTAAAAATCTACCTATCTGTGATATTAATCTAGCAATAAAGAACATATGTTTGTTATATAGATAATGAGTTAATTTGTGTATTAAAATTGCATGAAAACCTGGATATAAAAATATTACTGTAAATATATTTGGTGCTGCTGGATCTTTTTTTACAATATTTTTTGCTTCATCCATAACAAAGCGAAAAAAAGCTTTCATTAATATCACCTACCTGGTATATAATATTAATAAAAGACATTTTTGTTACTTATTTATTCTTTTAATATTTATAGCTTTTCTTGTATTATCGTCATATTCTACAATTACTGCATTAAATATTGCATCTTCATCACTACACTCATATTTTAAATATTCATTTTCTTCAAATCTTCTTAATGCTATTTCTTTCTTTAATCCTAATACACTATTTTTTGGGCCTGTCATTCCTACATCAGTTATATATCCCATTCCACTATCTAGTATTTTTTCATCTGCTGTTTGCACATGTGTATGTGTACCAAAAACCATATTTACTTTATTTTCTAGCATATATCCCATTGCTATTTTTTCAGCAGTTGCTTCAGCATGAAAATCAACAAATATATAATCTATTTTTTCATCTTTTAGATTTTCAAGTATCTCTTTTACTTTACTAAATGGACTTACTGTACTTTTTTCAAACATTTCTCCCATTCCAAATTTTCCAATTAGGTTTATAACACAATATTTCAAGCCATTTTTTTCAACTATACAATATCCATGACCTTCTAAATTTGTTACATTTGCAGGTATAACAAGTCTTTTTAGTTTAATATATTCTGTTGCCATTTCTTTTCTGTAATAAATATGATTTCCCATAGTTATTACATCAACACCTAAATTAATTATTTCATTATACTCTCTATCTCTTATTCCTCTTCCACTTGCTGAATTTTCACCATTTACTACACAAAAATCTATATTTTCAGATTTTAATATAACATTTAATTCTTCTTTTAATCTTTCAAGACCTTTTCTTCCTACTACGTCTCCTACAAATAATGCTTTCACTTAAGCCTACCTCCAAAAAACATTATATACTAAATTATACATAAAATCAATAATCAAACAAAGAAAAAAGGCCGTATATTAATACAACCTAATTAAAAAACTAATCTATCTTGATAACAGATGCTACAATTTTTACATCTGTTTGTACTATTTCTTTAGTATCCAATTTTACCACTTCACCATTAAAAATAATTAATGGTAACTCAATTTCATCAGTATGCATATAGCATCCCTCCTCCTTTTTAAAATGTGAGACACATTTAAAGTAATCACTTTAAAATAAATTCTCAACCTTTATTAATTATAACATACAATACCATATTATGTCAAGAATTGACAAAATCACTTTAATATTGTAATTTTGTATTTGTCAAGTAAAAAAGGAAAAAATATTAAAAAAATTGTAAATTTATTAATTTTTTTAAAAATATAGTTAAAAACCTTTACTATCCCCTATTTTATTTGAAAAGTAAACATAAAAAATGGTATAATAATAGTATGAGAATAATTATTTAGAAGTTAACACAATTGTGGGAACTTGATTATCCAAATTGTGTGGCTTCTTTTTTAAAAAAATGCCTGATTTTTAGGCATCATAAAGGGTCTCCTGAAGAGGGAGAAAGGCGAAAGCCTTTTCGCACTAGATTGCGAGAAAAAATAAAACAGGAAAGGAAGCCCCACAATAGGGCAAAGGGAAGAAAAAAATGAGGAAAGAAGTAGAGAAGGTTTTAGAAATTGTTAACTCTGAATTTGGAGGTAAAGCCCCCACAAGAGGAAACAAGGACATTGCCACTGGGGAGTATACCTTCCTATGGTACAAAGTCACCGAGTATTCGGAGGAGGAATGCAAGGAATGGGATAAGTTCTTCTCAATCCTCAATGACCTACTCCACAGTGAAGAAACCCGTACAGCGGTTATCGCCCTGCTTATGGCAGGAAGATTAACCGAGTACGGCTCCAACCCCTTCGGGGATGCCTGGAGAAGCATTAAGCTCGACATCCGGCGGGCCTCTGACCTCTTCGAAGAGGCAGAGGAATTCGTGAAGAAAGGAGGACAAATCCTACATATGCCAGTAACCCTGGCAAAATGGAACTCAAATCCCGATGAGTTCCTGTGGGATTATACCACGGGGGAGTGCAAAGAAATTTGCCTCTCCTAACAAAAATAAGGTCTTGCATTAATTTGCAGGGCCTTATCTTTTTTAAAGTAAATAATATTTCTGTTTTAAAAAAATTTATTTTTTGTTTTGAAAAATATGTAATTCACAAATAATGTATATTATATATTTGCTACTTTATTTTGTAATAAATTTGATTTTTCACATCTTCCTCCTATTTTATCAATCACTTTATTATTTTTGTATATATAAATTATTTCACAATTATTACTACAACCACTACACTCTACACCAACAGTTTTAAATGCTACATCTTTTATATTGAAGTCAAAATCTATTTCTTTTTCTTCTTTATTTGCTTCTTTTGATAAAATTGCTATACCAAGTGCTCCCATAAGATGTGAATTTTCATCTACATATATTTTTTTATTTAATTCATTTTCAAATGCTTTTACTACCCCTTTATTTTTACTTACACCACCTTGAAATACTACTTTATCTTCTATTTTCTTTCCTCTGGATAAATTATTTAAGTAATTTTTAACAACACTATTACAAAGTCCTGCTATTAAATCTTCTTTTTTATGACCAATTTGTGCTTTATGAACTAAATCAGATTCTGCAAATACAGTACATCTTGCTGCAATTTTAGATGGTGATTTTGAAGTTAATGCAATATCTCCCATATTTTCAATATCTATACCTAAACGCTTTGCTTGTGATGATAGAAAAGCACCTGTTCCTGCAGCACATAAAGTATTCATTGCATAATCTACAACAATACCTTGATTAAGTATAATTATCTTAGAATCTTGCCCACCTATTTCAAGTATAGTTCTAACATCAGGATATCTTGACAATGTACCTATTGCATGAGCTGTTATTTCATTTTTTATAATATTTGCTCCTACTACATTTCCAACCAAATTTCTTGCAGAACCAGTTGTACCTACTCCATATATTTTTGGAATAATATTTTTTTCTTTTAATTTATTATCCAAATTTGTTATAACTTTTTTAGTAGCTTCAATAGGGCTACCACAAGTCCAAATATAGTCACTTACAACAATATTTTTATCATCGTCTATAATAACTGCCTTTGTTGATATAGAACCTATATCTATGCCAATATAATATTTATCCATATACCTCTCTCCTATTCTTCTTAATTTTTTCTTTTCTCATAACCATCATATCTAAAAAAGCTTCAAGTCTTGTTTTAATTCCTGCCTCACTAGTTTGAGAATCAAATGTAAAATATATAATTGGAATATTTTTCTCTCTACTTATTTTTTGTAAAATAGGCATAGCATTTATTTCAGGAGTACAACCAAAAGGTTTAATATGAATTATTCCATCATATCCATTATTTACTAATTCCAAAGTATGTGATACGCTCTCAAGTCCATCAGCACCAAGACTATGACACACATAATCTTTAGCATTTTTCAAATGTCCTTTTTGTGCTCTACCTTTCTCAAACAAAAGATAAGTAACAGTAGTATATCTTTTCACAAAACATCCCATTTGAGATAGTTCTTTTTCTAAAAACATACTTGAAAACGGTTCCATAGAAGTATAAAGCTCCCCTACTATTCCAATTTTTATAACATCTGATTTATCATTTTTAACTGCATTTTTTGCAAGATTAAAATATTTATTTTTAAATTCATATAACTCTTTGTACGAATTAATATATTTTAATTCTTCTAAAAAGTTTTTATGTATTTTTTCAAGTTCACCTTTATTTTTTTCAAATACAATATTTTCTCTTATATATGTTTCAAACTTATCAAGTATATTTATTGCTTTTATAGCAAAGATAAAATGTAGAGCAAAATCCTTAAATTTTAACTTTTCATTTATTTTTTTAAATCTACCATATACTTTTTTTATATTCACTCCTTCTGGATCAAGAAGCGTAATATATTTAAAATCATATCCCATATCTCTTAAAATCTGTTCTTGAATTTCAGCATAATATCCATATCTACACCCTCCTCCAGCTTGTATTAATACATTTGCACCTTTATTTAATGATTCAATAAAATTCCCCATATTATATTTAAAAGGAACACATATATATTCTGGACTAAATTTACTACCAATATCTATTGTATTTTTACTCATTTTATCTGGAACAAGTATCTTAGTAGTATCTTTATCTATAAGCTTTGAAAGTAAATTATATACAGGAACATAGTAATTTCCTATATGAGGAAAACTTATAACATACTTTTTACTTGACATATATATTCCTCCTTTTATTTTTTTACTTTTTCTAAAATATCAGTAAAACTTTCAAGCCTTGTATAAATACCTGCCATTCCATCTTCTTCATCAAGAATTATATTCATACTTGGTACATTTTTTACTTTCCTTATACAAAGCTCATTTACCAAAGAATCAGTACCACACGGAAAAACAGAAAAGTATATAATCCCATCAACTTTATCTAAATATTCACAAACTCCATTTAACAATTTTATATTTTGCTTCCAATAAATTGATTTTGATATATTTTTATACCTCATCTTCATTTCCTCATTTTTATAAATACTACTATTGATATCAGCATAAAAAATATCAACACCAAGTTTTTCAAAATAATCTTTTATTGTAAAACCTAAATATTTATCATTATATACATAGCTATGTGCAACTATTAATATCTTTAAATTTTTACTTTCATTTAGTTTTTTAAGTTGATTATTTAATTTATCTATTTCATAATTTTTTTGCATCCTTTTTGCTTTAAAATATGAAATAGTTGTCTCATAGCTTCCTTTATTTAATTTTTTCCCTAAGTTTATAAATGCTTTTAACTCATTTTCCCCCTTGTTATAATCAACATTTAAAATCAAAAACTTAGAATCAAAAATATTACAACATATATCATATAACGCATAAAATTTTACACACATAGTTTGATTATTCTTAAAAGTACAAAGTCTTGGAATTACTATATAATCAATATTTTCACTCTCTTTTCTCGATATTAGATCTTTTACATGTCCTAAAAATATTTTACTTGCTAAGCATTCCTCATCTATTGAAGCATAAATACCATTTTGAAGCATTTTTTTATCTGTATCATTACTTAATACCACTTCAATTCCAAGTTCTTTAAAAAAGCATTTAAACATTTCTGCATATTCAAAATAACACAATGCTTTTGGAATACCAATTTTCATAATACCACCCTAAAAGTATTATTAGTAATTTTTTCCAGTTAATACCCCATTTTAGAGAATTTATTTTTTTTAAAAGAAATATATGTAGATAACAAATAATGTATATTATATATAGTAAGCATAAAAAAATCAAGATATATTTCTATACCTTGATTATTATACTATTTTGCAAGTTCTATTGCTCTAGTTTCACGAATTACATTTACTTTAATTTGTCCTGGATAAATCATTTCATTTTCAATTTGTTTTGCAACATCTCTTGCCATAATTATCATTGAATCATCATCTACTTGATCTGGTTTTACTATTATTCTAACTTCTCTACCAGCTTGTATAGCATATGATTTATCTACACCTTTATATGAATCGCAAATTTCTTCAAGCTTTTGTAACCTCTTGATATAAGCACTAACAGTCTCTTTTCTTGCACCTGGTCTAGATGCAGAAATAATATCTGCTGCTTGAACCAATATAGCTTCTATTGTCTTTGGTTCAGTATCGCCATGATGTGCTTCCATACCCCATATAACTTCATCTTTTTCTTTATATTTTTTCAAAAGTTCAATTCCTAAGCTTACATGTGTACCCTCAACATCATGATCAAAAGATTTACCTATATCATGTAATAATCCTGCTCTTTTAGCAATTGTAGGATCCATTCCAAGTTCAACTGCAAGTGTTCCAGCAAGATTAGAGACTTCAATAGAATGGTTAAGTACATTTTGTCCATAACTTGTTCTATATTTTAATTTTCCAAGTAATTTTACTAAATCAGGATGAACATCCATTACGCCAGTTTCATATAATGCTCTTTCTCCTTCTTCTTTTATAGTATTTTCAACTTCAACTTTTGCTTTTTCAATCATTTCTTCTATTTTGCCTGGATGAATTCTTCCATCAGCAATAAGTCTTTCTAAAGCAATTCTTGCTACTTCTCTTCTTATAGGGTCAAAACTTGATAATACTATAACATCTGGTGTATCATCAATTATTAAATCAATACCTGTAAGAGTTTCGATAGTCTTTATGTTTCTTCCCTCTCTACCTATAATTCTTCCTTTTAAATCATCATTTGGAAGTGATACAACTGTAACAGTTGCCTCAGAAGTATGATCAGTAGCACATTTTTGAATAGCTCCAACTAGTATTTCTCTTGACTTCTTTTCAACTTCTTCTTTTGCCTTATCAGTTTCAGTTTTAATATATGTTGCCATTTCTGACTTCATATCTTCTTCTAGCTTCTGCATCATATTATCTTTTGCCTCATCTACTGTCATTTTTGCTATTTTACTAAGTTCTTCTATTTCTCTTTGCTTAGCATTTTGAAGATCTTTTTCTTTTTTTGCAAGTTCATCATTTTTCTTTATAATGTTATTTTCTTTTTCTTCGATTAAAGCAGCTCTTTTATCTACTAAATCTTGTCTTTGATTAATTCTATTTTCTGTATCTTGCAACTCTTTTTTTCTAAGTTTTGCTTCTTTTTCAAATTCATCTTTTTGTTTTATCATTTCATCTTTTGCCTGCAAAATAGCATCTTTCTTTATTCTTTCAGCATCTATCTTACTATCTTCAATTATTTTTTCAGCTTGTTGCTCAGCAGATAAAACAGTAGATTCTGCAATTTTTTTTCTATATTTTATTCCAGCAAAGAAAAAAATTGCTCCACCTACGGCAAATGAAATAATTGCAGCAATTATTATACCTACCATATCTTTTCCTCCTTAAATATTCTTTTTTCAATGTCCAACATTTATATATCTACATAAACAAATAATTACTATATTATCATGTTAGATTATTAAAAGTATATTATGTAAATTGTTTTTCATGTATAATTAATACATACTATACCACTTAAATTATACATTAAAAAATAAAATATATCAAGTATTTTCATTATAAATACAAAAAATAATAAAATATAGCTTTTTTTTGACAAAAAATGCTTAAAAAACATCCCAAATGATATTTACATTTGAGATGTATAAATTATACTTTAAATTTTTTTATTTTTTCAATATATCCATTAACTCCAAGATGACTAAAATCTACAATATAATTAGATATTAAATTTCCTTCAATTGCATTAAAATCTTCATCAGATCTAATAGTAAAAGCCAGCACAGGTTTTCTAGTAAGTTCGTGTACTATCTTAACCAAAAAATACTGAGCTTTATCACTTCCTCTATTTAAGGTATCAAAAATCTCCTCAACAGTATTAAAAAACTCATCTGAATGAAACACTCTTGTTGAAAATTTCCACTTTTTATCACTATGATTTTCCATATTTATAGCATCAGTTCTTGCTATAAAACATACAAATGATACAATTTTTTCATAAATACTAGCTAAACTTTTTGGTGCTTTAAATACAGAAAGTACAGTTTGTGCCCGACAAATAAGCTGTAAAGTAAGAATATTTTTTAAATGTGATCTCATAACAAGCATAAATATTGGATTAAAAGATTGTAATGCTACCTCTCCTATTTTTGCATAATAATTTAATATTTTAGCTAAATTTTTCCTATATTGAGAATAAAGTAAAAAGTTTGCCTCTTTAGCATCAATCAAGCAAGGAACCCGCCCATTATTTTCTTTAAGTACATCTTCTAGTAAAACAGGTGCCTTATCTTTCATAATTTCTACTAATTCTTGATATTTATACTTTGATATTTTTATCTCACTACCATCATCAAGTAAAATATTATTATCATGTGAGAGTACAGGAATACTATCTTTTGTATTTCTTATATCGCATTCAAAAGGAATATCATTTAATATTGAAAGTTTAATAGCCTCAAAACTATTTTCTTTTATTTCTTCACCAGTTTCTTCACAAAGGCCATGTATTCCACCATGTGATATAAAAAAGTTATGATTTAAAATTTTAAAATCTTTTTTAAGCCTTTCTACATACATATAAGACTCCTCCTTTCATAATAATTTAACAAACGTTAAAATTTTTTTATCCTTTAATTAAAAGATATATATTTTTGTCACAGAAAATATTATACTTGAAACACATTAATTTGTCAAATAAACATTTATTCTAATTGAGTACCAAGATACATAGAAGTAAGTTTTACAAGTTTTAACTCCACATCTGTAATTTTATGTTTACTATCCTTTGAAAATATTATAACTGAACCTATAACATCAGCATCACAAATAATAGGAGAAATTATTTGAGATATATGACTTCCATCTTTAGAAGATAACAAAATATTTTTAGCATCTCCATCAGTAGCAGTAGACCATATTGCTCTATCCTCCATAATTTCTAAAACAGAATTTGAAATACTTTCACCTAAATATAATTCTTTTTTACAACCACTTACAGCTATTATCTTATCTGTATCACTAATACATACGGAAAAATCAGTCATATCAGAAAGTACCCTTGAATAACTTTTTGAAAGCTCAACAAGTTTCCCTAAAGGCTGATATTTTTTAAGTACAATATCCTCATCTTCTATTAAAATTTCCATACTATCATTTGTTTTAAGTGTAAGATTTTTTCTAATTTCTTTTGGTATAACAATTCTACCAAGTTCATCAATTCTTCTAATTATTCCTGTTGTTTTCATTTCATACCTCCAAATTCTGTTAATATTATTTGTATCAATCATTTAATTATTCACGAAAAAAGTAGTATAAATAATTTAATTTATTTATACTGCTTTAATAAATTTTAAAAATAACTATTAAAATCATTTACAAGTTTATATAGTAATATTTCTTTAAGTGACCTTTTATCTTGTGATATATTATCATTTATGTAATTTGCAAGCTTTAGCATATTCTTTTTTTCTTTACTTTTAATTTTACTATTTTCATATCTTATTTTAAAAAGATTTATTACATTATTTAAGTCATAATTTGAAACAGAAAGTAATTTATTATACAAAAGTTTTACATCAATATTTTCAAATACAGGTATTTCTTTATACTCATCCATTATTAGTTTATAAAACGTTGACATATCTTGAGGAATATATGATAAAAGTTCTAATGACTTTTTACTTATTATTTCCTTTATTCTTATCTTTATTAATTTATCTTGTTCTTGTTTTAATTTTTCTATATATTCATCATCATACTTAAAATCATTTAATTTAAGTACATTTAAGTCATTTACTGTATTATTTACACAAATCTTAAATCCAGATAAAAACACATCATATAGTTTATCTAAATCATATATTACAAGCTTTACATCTATAAAATACTTAAACATTCCAAATAAAACTATATAGTCATTTAATAAAACACTTCCCTGTTTTACTTCATCTAAAACTTGTGTAACTAATATTTCAAATTCAGAATCACTAAGTTTTAAATAATCACCATTTAATATTTTTAAATATTTTTTATTTGAATCTGTTTTTTCATCATTTAAAGTAGAAATTGCATTGTCAATATCTTCTTTAAATAACCTATCATCAAAATATCTAGTTCTTATATATACTTCGATAAATTTAAAAAATCTATATTTAGAAAAATTATTTACAAAATACTTATTATCAAATTCTTTAAGATAAAAATTATTTGTATTATTTAAAATATCTGATGTATAAATAACTGATATATATTCATCATTATTTTTTATATCTTTTAATTTTTCTTTACTTATACTACCAGTCTTAATTTCAAATGAAGTTGCAAGTGTAAAGGTAAGCATAGTTTTTAAAATCTCATTATTTATATTTTCATATTTTGATACTACACTTTCAAATATCTTTTCAAAATCATTTAGTGCATGCTTTAATATTCTTAAATTTTTAGTATTTGATTTTCTAAAAGCAGAAATTATTACAGATGTATTTTTCTTTAAGAATTCTGATAGTTTCTCGTTATATGAAAATTTAAGTATCATTCCACTCAAAATATATGCATACTCTGGACTATATTCAAAAGTCTCCCCTATAAGTTTTTCTTTTATTCTTTCATAATCATTACTTTTTTCAAATATTTCAGATATTTCTTTTTCTATTATACTTGATAAAGGTATTTTATTCTTACCATCATTATTTTTTTGAAGTAAACTATTTTTATCAAGCACATAAGTAGCAATCATAGTTTTAAGTTCAATATTTTTATTTTTATATTTTAATGCAAGTTCTTTTTCATTACATATAAGTATTGTTTTTATTCCATCATGTTCAACAAAATTATTTATATATCCTAATATATCTATAACATCTACATTTGCTCTTTCTAAATCATCAAAACATAATATTTTATCATCTACGGAAAAACTTTTAGAAAAATCTATTTTATCGGAATTATAATTTATTTTTCCGAAAAAATTTGCCATATCAAGACCAGTTTTTACATACTCAGGTATCATATTTCCATCTTTTGTATCAGAAATATTTTTTAATGTCCTATTTATATTAGGACTAGTTTCAATAAATATTTTTTTGCTTATTTCTTCTAAACTATTTATACCATATAATGACATATATATAGTTTTATAATTTTTTCCATTTATTTTTATGCTTTCAAGTCTTTTTCTAAGTTTATTGTTCCAAAAAAATGTCTTTCCACTTCCCCATTCTCCATTTATCATTACAGCATAATCAGTATATGGCTTTTTTATATATTCACAAATATTTTCAATTAGTTCTTCCAAAATGCTCACCTCTAATTACAAACATTCTATCATATTAATATTTTTTTCGCAATAAATGAAAAAAATATACATACAAAAAGCCCTAGATTTTTCTAGAGCCTATTGTATTTGTATTATGTTAAAATTAGTTTCAAAAGTAGAATCTTTTGAAATTAATCAGCATTCTTATATTATTATACATTTATTATGTATTATTATATCATATATTTTTATTGCAATCAACTTTTTATTTCAATTTTCTAATTTATTTTTACATTTTATTTTTCTATTATACACTATATTATAATTTTTTACAATTATATAAGCATATATATTTTGTGTAAATTCAAAATCAAAAACTAGTCAAATTTCGACAAAAATAGACTATTAAAAAAAATAATAACAGACACAATATCTGTTATTACTAATTTTATTTATATTTTAAACTTTTTAATACTTTTTCTACATCAGGATGAGCAACATTTTCAATATATTTATTTGGTGTTAATAATCTAAATGTTATAACTAAATCACTATTTTTAGATATCACAATATAAAATTTACCACATTCATTATCATATGTTGTATAAGCTACATTTGCAACATAAATATTATTTCCTATATTAGTAAATTCTTTTGATTCATTAAGCAAATTATATTGCTCTATTCTAGCATTTGATTTAAGCTCTCTATATATTTTATCATATACTTTTTCTCTTTCCTCTTTTTTTGATATATCAAAATCATCTGATAATTTTTCTCTATCATAATATCTTAAATAAGTATTTTCATCATTTTTATATATTATTTTAAAATACTTTAAGCCTTCTTCTATTTTCCATTTAGTATTATATGTTAGACTATAATATTCATTTTGATACTCTTTATTAAATATTGAGAAAAAAACACTTGTTAAAACTATTATTAATGCAAGTAATATTCCTACAACACTTAATAATATTTTAGGGTCTCCTTTTGTTTGTTTCTTTAATTTCAAATCATATACAATACATATAATTCCAATTACCCCAGATGGTATTGATATATACCACCAAAAGCATGTAAATATACTTATAAACCCAAATATTAAAGAAAATAAAGCTAATACACTCATCTTACTTGATTTTACATCTTTATACATTTGTGTCCTTATTTTCACATCTTCATTTTTACTTGGCATAGCAACCTCCATAACCTTATATATTTTAATTAAATTAAATTTTATCATAAGTATAATATTACTTCAATACATTAATCAATAAATTAATTTCATAATTGACATTTATGTATTTATATGGTATAATAATTATGTAATGTAAATTTTGATTTTTCAGGATAATTTCTGGAAATTGTAAAATTATTTTGGAAAATTAAAATAATAAAAATATTATAAAGGAGGTATTCGAGATGAATACGAAGAGGTTTTTAGTAGTAATGGCAACACTGGCAATGGTAATGGCACTTGTGTGTGCTTGTTCTAAGGAAGATGATGGTTCCACAGACACCATCCAAGCAGAAAGCACACAGGAAACAGTAAATGAAACAGAAAATGATGATCCCTATTTCTATGGTGGGAAACATCATTTTATCCGGTTAGACGAGTACAAGACATTTGTGTCAAGTCTTGAGCTTGCACCGGATTTTGAAAAGGAGGGTGCTTTAGAATCCCTCAAAAAAGGGACGCCATTCCCCGATAAAGAAACCGGAAAGTATTACATCGGGGAAAATAATTATTTTTTACTTGACGACACAGACAACTCGTTAAGGTATGTGTCGCCATCAAAGAGTAGCGACAAACTCATCGAAGTCAAGCTCTTCAAGAGCGAAAACGACAAGCTAGTTGTCGTTGGAATAAGGGCTTATGATGAGTGTCGTGTACCGGTGGTACTTACCATTATGGAAGATGGTAATGTACTAAATTCCACCGTGTATTCTGACATTAATGTCGATACACTGGGGCTTGAAGGCTACGAAAAAATCTTTTCTAGCCAGTTTATGACACTCGTACAGAAGGATAACTTCGTATGGTTTTATAGATACGGAGAGCCGATATCCGACAAGTACGAGATGCCCAAAAAGGTAGATGGAGATTACAGTCAGTGTTTCTTATCTGAGGACGGTATCCTCTACCTCACAATAATGAGTACAAGCATCTCTGATCCCTGGATTAAGATGTTCGTACTCGACAAAGATGTCACCGGCTTTTATAACTACACCAAAGTCGATGACTATTCCACCGCAATATATGAAAAGACGGTGGAAAAAGAAACGAGGTACTTCTATTCTACAATCGACAAGGAAACATATGACAATTATGTATACGTCATGTATCCTAGCATTGTTGACAAGAATGTAATACCTCAAAACATCACCAACATCACTGAGGTTAATCCCGAAGATGACAATAAAGGTGATGATACAAAAGAAGTATAAAAAACACGGAGGCTTAAGCACAGATGCTTAAGCCTCTTTATTTTACCTCATTTATTATTTTCTCTTTTAATCCTGTTCTTCTATTCTTTGATTCAATATTATCTACCATATAATTTAAAACATTTCTATTTCCAACAATTATAAGCATCTTTTTTGCTCTAGTCATAGCTGTATAAAGTAAATTTCTTGTAAGGAGCTTAGCATACCCTGTATATAGTGGAAGAATAACATAATCAAACTCACTTCCCTGAGATTTATGAATTGTTATGGCATAAGCATGCTCTAGTTCTTCTAATTCTTCAAAATCATATTCTACAAGTTTATCTTCATCAAATAAAATGTATAACTTTTCTTCCTGCTTATCTATATTTTGAATATAACCAATATCACCGTTATATATGCCTTCAAAATGATTTCCATCTATACAAAACTTTTTATCATAGTTGTTTACTATCTGCATAACTTTATCACCTTCACGAAAGACTCTATCTCCTACTTCAATTTGACATCTTTTTTTATTTTCTGGATTTAACATACCTTGAAGTGTAGCATTTAACTGAACAGTACCAAGCTCAGTTTTTTTAGTAGGTGTTAAAATTTGTAAATCTTTTAATACATCTATATTTGCAAATGACTTAAGTCTATGTGAAACTAAAGACAATACTTCAGATATTGTATTTTCAACACTATTTGTTTGTATAAAGAAAAGATCAGTATTTTTATTCTTAAATTCAGGATATTCTCCATCATTTACCTTATGGGCATTTACTACTATATCACTTTCTGCACTTTGTCTATATATATGCTTTAAATACTCAACTTCTACTTTAGAAGAATTAATTATATCCTTAAGTACACTACCTGGTCCCACAGAAGGAAGTTGATTTACATCCCCTACTATAATTATCTGAGATGATGGTTTTATAGCTTTTAATAAATTATTCATCATCATACAATCAATCATTGATGCCTCATCAACTATTATTACATCTTTATCAATAGGTTTTACCTCATACTCCAAAAACATATCTATATCTTTATCATCTATTTTTATAATTTCAAGCAATCTATGTAGTGTTTTTGCCTCTTTACCAGTAGTCTCAGTAATACGTTTTGCTGCACGTCCTGTTGGTGCACACAAAACATATTCTTTCTCCATATTCTCTAATATATCAATTATACATTTTATAATCGTAGTCTTACCAGTACCAGGTCCACCAGTTATTACAGTAATTGGTGAATTTAAAGCATTAGAAATAACTGTCTTTTGCTCATCAGAAAGTTCAATATTATTTTTTTTACTTACAATTTCTATTTGTTTATCTAGTTTTTTATACTTAATCTTTTGCTTTAAATGTAAAGCAATTGATTTTGCAATATTTTCTTCTGCCAAATAATAACTTCTTCTAAACACAAAATCTTTATCATCAATTTCTTGTATATATAGTGTTTCATTTAAAACAAGCCTATTTACAGTATTTAATATATCATTTGTACCAACTCTTAAAAGAGACGCAGAATAATTTAATAAATTTTCTTTTTCTACACAAGTATGTCCAAAATCTGTAATCTTGTTTATCGCGTATACAACACCATAATCAAGTCTATCATCACTATATAACGATACTCCCATATTCATACCGATATCATCTACTGTTTTAAAATCTAAAGATTTAACAAACTTTAAAAGGCTATATGGATTTTCTTTTACAATAGATATTGTATCTTTTCCAAGCACTTGATATATTTTATTTGCAATTATTGCTGATATAGAAAACTTACTTAAATATTCTACTATATTCCACTTTTCCCATTCATCATTAAAAAAAGTATATAAATAATCTATTTTCTCATCATTTAATCCTTTTATGCTTGAAAGTTTATCTGGACTAAACCTTATAACATTTACTGTTTCTTCCCCAAATTCTTCAATTATATTTCTTGCTGTTTTTTTACCAACTCCAGGTATATTATCTGCAATATATTGAATTAATGCAGAATCTGTCTTTGGAAGTACTTTTTTATACGTAGAAAACTTAAACTGACTACCATAAACCTTATGGACATCTTCTATCCCTTCAAGTTCTATTTCATCATCAACTTGTATATCTTCTATTTCACCAACAGCAGTTATATAATCTTTTCCAACTTTAAGCAACATAACAGTCCAATTATTTTTTTCATTTCTAAATATTATTGTTGCAACTTTTCCTTCTATTTTCATTTTCTCATCCCAACTCTACGACTAATTATATTATATAAAGCATTAAATATCAAGAAAAAACAAAAAAAGCAGTGTGTTAAATTTCAACACACCGCAAATGCATCAGAATATCATCTGTACTACAAAGTGACCATATTCTTCTGCATACTCAGGCTTTACCCCAACTCTTATTCCGACAACGGGGTTATCTGCCTGTTTTAAATTTCTTGCAATCCACATAAACACTTGCCATTTTCTTAGTGGCTTTTTGTTGTACGTGGTAATTGCAGACCTTTCCACGATGGGACTTGCATCCATTACTTCCATCATGGAAAGCGAAATGTCAAACTTCGTCTTTGCACGAGCAAATTTGAAGTTAAATAGTTCTTTAAACTTCTCAACAAGCTCCTTTCTCCCGTTTACAAGGGATATGTTCACTATTTTCTGATCCTGAAAAGGAATCAGATGGAAAAGTGATCTTTCCCCTGCTTCCGAGAGTTTTCCGGACCACAGAAGAGATCTTGTTATCTCTCTAAAGTTCTCCTCTGTTTTTTCCCGGCCGTCTCTCTCATCAGCCTTGTTCATATCCGGAAAATACTGCTCTGCCTCCGGATTTTGATTCTTTAAGTAATCACTACTAAAATTGCACAACATCTCTTTTTCTCCTTTTCTTTTTTATATTTGGCATAAATATTTATCACGCCATCCTTTAACTACACAATAAAATTATAACATTTTTTTGTAATTTTGTCAATATTATGTAAATAGTGTATCTTTCCATCATTTATTTTATAGTATTTATTCATCTTTAAAAATCAAATGAATAAAAGTTAGAACAAAAACATATAGTGTAATGTAACTTGTACAAAGGAGTGATTTTATGTGGCATACATTATCAAGTGATGAAGTTAGTAAAAAACTAGAAACAAACACAGAAAAAGGACTAACACAAAAAGAAGCCCAAAAAAGGCAAAAAACATATGGTTTTAATAAAATAGAAGATACGAAAAAGAAAAGCATAATATCAAAATTTATAGAACAGTTTAAAGATTTTATGATTATAATACTATTAATTGCAGCACTAATATCAATGATTATGTCTTACCTTGAAGGCACACATGATTATATGGATTCACTTATTATAATTGCAATAGTATTTTTTAATGCAATTATGGGATTAATTCAAGAAAGTAAAGCAGAAAAATCAATAGAGGAATTAAAAAAGCTATCCTCTCCTATGGCAAAGGTAAAAAGAGATGGAAAGATACAAATTATTGAAAGTGAACTAGTTGTACCAGGAGATATAGTAATACTTGAAGCTGGTAACTTTGTTCCAGCAGATTGTAGACTTACTTTATCATATAATTTTCAAGTTGAAGAATCTTCTCTTACTGGTGAAACAGTACCAGTTACCAAAAATGCAAATTTAATACTTGCAAATAATGTTTCTCTTGGCGATACATTAAATATGGCATTTTCAACAACTATTATCACAAATGGGCATGCAGAAGCAATAGTTACTGATACTGGTATGAATACTAAAGTTGGAAAAATAGCAAATATGATTATACAAGATGAGTCTCCTCAAACGCCATTACAAAAAAAACTTGCAGATGTCGGAAAAAAGCTTGGTACTCTTTGTATATTTATTTGTATTGCAATATTTATAATAGGTGTATTTAAAAATATATCAATTGCTGATATGTTTATGACATCAATAGGTCTTGCAGTTGCAGCAATTCCTGAGGGACTACCTGCAATCGTTACAATTATGCTATCAATAGGAGTAACAAAAATGGCAAAGAAAAATGCTATTATAAGGAAACTACCGGCAGTTGAAACACTTGGTAGTAGCTCTGTAATATGCTCGGATAAAACAGGTACACTAACACAAAATAAAATGACAGTAACAAAAATATACAATGCCTTAGGTGAGCTTAGTGATACTACCTCTACTTTAGATTATGATTTTATACTAGAACTTGGAGCCTTATGTAATGATAGTATTATTGGAAAGAAAAATAAAATTGAAGGAGATCCAACTGAAAATGCCATTGTTGAAATAGCTTTAAAAAATGGAAAAAATAAATTAAAAATTCAAAAAATTATGGAAAGAGTAAATGAAATACCATTTGACTCAGAAAGAAAAATGATGACTACAATTCATAAAATAAAAAATGGTTATAGGATTATAGTAAAAGGAGCACCAGATATAATATTAAAAAAATGTACTAGTTATTACTCTAATTCAAATATATGCTCTCTTACATCAGATAAGATTAAAGAAATAACAAAAATGAATGAAAAAATGGCAGAAAGTGCACTACGAGTAATTGCAATATCATATAAAGATATATCTTCTCTACCATCAAAAATCGAATCATCTACAATAGAAAAAGATTTATGCTTTGCTGGTATGTTTGGTATGATTGATCCACCACGAAAAGGAGTTAAGGAAGCTGTATTTACTTGCAAAAAAGCAGGTATAAAAACTGTTATGATAACAGGTGACCATATACTAACGGCAAAAGAAGTGGCAAAATCACTTGGAATATATAATGATGGCGATATAGCAATAACCGGAAATATGTTAGATACAATACCAGAAAAAGAATTTGAAAAAAATATAATGAAATATTCTGTATTTGCAAGAGTATCTCCTGAGCATAAAGTAAAAATTGTAAAAGCATTTAGGAAAAGTGGAAATGTTGTAGCAATGACAGGAGATGGCGTAAATGATGCACCAGCACTAAAATCAGCAGATATAGGTGTAGCTATGGGTATGAATGGAACAGATGTTGCAAAAAATGCCTCAGATATGATTCTTACAGATGATAATTTTGTAACTATTGTAGAGGCGGTAAAAGAAGGAAGACATATATATGATAATATAAAAAAAGCAGTTCACTTTCTAATCTCTACAAATATTGGTGAAATTGTTGCTATATTTTTTGGATTACTTCTTGGATTTGATTCTCCACTACTTGCAATTCACCTGCTTTGGATAAACCTTGTTACTGACTCACTACCAGCACTTGGATTAGGACTTGAACCACCAGACAAATACATTATGAATAAAAAGCCCAAAAACCCTAAAAAAAGTATTTTTTCAGATGGACTTTTTACTCAAATATTTATTGAAGGTGTAATAATTGGTATATTAACTCTACTTTCATTTTCAATAGGTCTTGGATATGATATTAAAGTTGCAAGAACAATGGCATTTATAACCCTTGGTCTATCAGAGCTTGTGCATAGCTTAAATATAAGAAGTGATAGTTCAATATTTGATGTAGGATTTTTTAAAAATAAATATATACTACTTGCCTTTCTTGTTGGATTTATATTACAAGTAGGTGTTGTTTTAATACCACCACTTGCAGATATGTTTGATGCTGTAAGGCTTACACAAAGGCAATGGATAACTACACTTTTAATATCCTCTCTTCCATTAGTTATAATTGAAGTAAAGAAAAAAATAAGCGAAAAAATACATGGAAAAACATTATATAACTTGTATAAGGTAAAAACATAGAGCCTTGAATTTTAATTCAAGACTCTTTTTTATTATGCCACATTATCTTTATATGCCACAAAATAATCTACAACATTAATATCATCTGCTGTTTCCGGATAAACTTTATAGCGTTTTACTTTCATATTCACTTTTCTTTTTACATTATTTTTATTAATTTTATAAAACATAGGATGCATCATATCATTAGAGAGTAGTATTTTTATTCCAATAACGTTATATCCACTCTTAATGTACTTTGCAATCTCTTCTTTTTTTACAAGTAAAGATTCTGAGCAATGGATTCTTGCTATATCTTCTCTTACCTGCAAGACTACTTTTTGTGGATATTCATCTTGCGTTAGCTTTTGGTTGATTGCCTTAGGGTCTTTAAACATAAAATATCTACCCATAAGCGAGTATCCATAATCGTTAATCTCTCTACCTAACATGGTACATTCCTCCTTATTTTATTTTTTACTGCACTAAAAAATCATTTATGCTACTTAAAAATATCCATTAGATATTTTACCACATCTATTAAAAAAATGCAACTTTAAATGTTTCATTAACATATTTTTATGTTTTCCAAAATATAATGTTATATCGGAGGAATATATTATGTTTATAGCAATTAATAGCAAAAAATTATTACTTATTATTTCATTTGTTATCATCTCTTTTATTACACTATTTTATATTGCAAATGTAAATAGTATCTCTTCTATGGCATCTACTACTGATAGTTGGGGATTAAGTTATCCAGACAAAGGAAAAGCACCTGTTGGAAATAAATCACAAGAGTTTTTAAATCAATATAACGCCTTTTATATAGGTCAAGAAACAGAAAAGAAAGTTTATCTTACTTTTGATGCAGGATATGAAGCAGGATATACAGAAGATATATTAGAGACTTTAAAAAAACAAAATGTAAAGGCATGTTTTTTTGTTGTTGGCACATATATAAGAGATAATAAAGAAATTGTAAAAAAAATGGTTGAAGATGGTCATATAGTTGGAAATCACACACAAAGTCATCCAAACATGTCCAAAATGTCAACTATTGAAGATTTTAAATCTGAAATAGAACCAGTAGAACAAAAATTTGAAGAACTTACAGGCAAACAAATGCAAAAATATTATAGACCACCTCAAGGTATATTTAGTGAAAAAAACTTAGAAATGGCAAATAGCCTTGGGTATAAAACAATATTTTGGAGTATTGCATATGTAGATTGGTATAAAGATAATCAACCAACAAAAGATAAAGCTTTTTCTACTATAATACCTAGACTTCATAATGGAGCAATAATTCTTCTTCATAGTACATCAAAAACTAATAAAGAAATTCTTGATGAATTAATTACAAAAATTAAGGATTTAGGATATACATTTGGTAGCTTAGATGAACTAAAATAAGGCTTTGGTGGTAAATTTTGAGAAAGGCACAGATATTTATTAAAAATTTTTTAATACTTACTACTACATCTCTTTTACTTAATATAGTTGGTCTTTTATTTAATACCTATATAACAAATCTTGTAGGAACAGAGTGTCTTGGTATCTTTCAGCTTATAATGTCAGTTTATACATTTGCAATAACTCTTGCAAGCTCTGGCATAGGGCTTGCTGCAACACGTATAGTATCAGAAGAACTTGCACTAAATAATATAACAAACGCAAAGAAAGCGGCAAAAAAATGTGTTGCTTTAAGCTTCATAGCAGGTATATTATCTTGCGTTATAATAATTTTTTTGTCCAAAACGATTGCAACAGTTTGGTTACATGGAAAAATTAGTTATATTGCTGTATGTTTTCTTGGTGCAAGTCTTCCATTTGTTGCACTTTCCTCCTCTATAATAGGTTATTTCAATGCCATAAGGAAAGTGTCAAAAAATGCCATATCACAAATAATTGAACAACTTGCAAAAATTGTAATTTCAACTTTCTTAATAAGTCGTTTTATGAAAAAAGGTATTTATTATGCCTGTATATGTTTAGTAATTGGTGTATGTGCAAGTGAAGTATTTTCTTTTACCTATTCTTTCATTTCTTATTTAAAAGAGATGAAAAAATTAAAGAATACACAAGATGAAGATACAAATATTACAAAAAGAATTTTAAACATTGCTGTACCTATTGCACTTACCTCATATATACGTTCTGGCCTTTCTACACTAAAACAGATTTTAATACCTTTAAGACTAGAAAAATCTGGAGTATCTTGTGATATTGCTGTATCTGAATATGGAATGATAAATGGTGTTGCACTTCCATTAATATTTTTTCCAAGTGTGTTTATAAACTCTTTTAGTAGTTTACTTATTCCAGAATTTTCAAGATATTATGCAACTAAAGATATGGAAAAGATAAAAATAATAATATCTAAAATATTTAAAACTACTGCAATCTTTTCAATATGTATAACTTTTATATTTTTTATGTTTTCAAATGATATATGTATTCTTATGTATAAAAATGTAAAAATTGCAAATTATGTAAAGATGCTATCTCCCCTTTTATACATAATGTATCTTGATACAATAGTAGATAGCATATTAAAGGGATTAAATGAACAATTAAGTGTTATGAAATGTAATATTTTAGATTTATTTGTAAGTATTACATTTATATATTTTTTACTACCTATTTTTGGTTCATATGGTTATATTATAGTAATATATATTAGTGAAATTTTAAATGGTGTTATAAGTGTTAGGAAATTACTTAAATTAACCTATGTAAAGTTTAATTTTAAACTCTGGATACTATTTCCAGTATTTTCTGCCCTTCTTACATTTCAAACAATAAATTTACTAAATATTTTTTTAATAAATGAATTATTTACAATAATTTTTAATATAATTATATTTATTTTAGTTTATCTATTTTACCTTTATTTAATGTCTTGTATTTCAAAAAAAGACATTAAAATATAACTTATACATATATATAAATTAGGAGTGTGATTTTATGAATCCTTTTTTAGAAAAGCCTAAAAAAGTTGAAGATACATTTATGAATTTTAAAGAAATGTATCCTTGTGCATATAATAAATGTGATGTTGATCCATATACCAAAGCACGTATTATACTTATGAATGGTACAGAAACAGAAGCAATATTTTTCTCACATAATTTTCAAAGACACTTTCAAGATAATGATTTAAGACGAGAACTTGCTTTAAGTAGACGTGTCAATCAACAAATGCAAAAACTACTTATATGCCTAAAGCCTATTGAAGAAAATATATTAGAACATACAATCTCATACGAGCAACTAGCAGTAGATTTAACTTCAAGACTTGCAAAATCAGAACCTGATGTAAATGTTAGAAATGCTTTAAACTTTGCCTTACTTGAAGACTTTGACCATTTATACAGATACTCTGATTTACTTGAATTAGAATATGGTATTTTACCAGAAAAATTAGTTGGTGGATATACTGAAATAATGCCTGGTAGACCAACAATTGCACATCACAGATTTCCATTTGATACTGTAAATATTCCAATTACTAAAGATGCTCCCCTTATAACAAAACTTCATACAATGATAATTACTGCAGCAGAGCAACAGACAATGAATTATTATATGAATGTTGGAAGTTTTTACACATCTGAAATTGGTAGAAAACTATATCAAGAAATAGCTATGGTTGAAGAAGAACATGTAACTCAATATGGAAGCTTAATTGATCCAAATTCTACTTTCTTTGAAATGTTACTTATGCATGATTATACAGAGTGTTACTTATACTATTCTTGTTTTATGGATGAAAAAAATCCATATATTAAAACTATATGGGAATGTTTCTTTGAAAAAGCAGTATCAAAGCTACATAAATCAGTAGAACTTTTACAAAAATATGAAGGAAAAGATTATACACAAGTAATACCAAATGGTGAATTTCCAGAACTTCTTACATTAGGTCCAAATATTGAATATGTAAGAGATGTACTTGCACAAACTGTAAATTATACTCAACTACTTGAAACATACATACCTGTTGAACAACTACAAAATAATGCAAATTTTTGTATATATCAAAATATTGTAACAAATAACAATGACGTATGTATTGTACCAAGTCATGAAATTATTGAAAAATATATAAAAATAAATGGTATGGATTATAGGTATGAGACTTGTATAAATCCAATTCCTGCTCTACAAAATAGATGTATGGATAACACTACTATTGGAAGATGCAAAAACTGTTAAAAAATACGGCACAGTAATAACTGTGTCGTATATATTTACTATAAAACAAAACTCTTCTATTTATAACAATTTAAAATAATATTTGCAAGACTCATAAAATTATAATCTTCATTTGTATTTATAATTATAGTATCATTAAGAGACACATCTACATTTTCTTTTTCTATAAAATTATATTTTTCTTCTTTATTTATACTTTCTTTTATTACGTTTAACACATCATTTGACAAATCAGAATATATTATTATTACTTCTATACCTTTTTTTACTAATTTATCAATTAATTTAAAATTTAATTCCACTTCTTTTTGGCATATTGCCTCGAAAATTTCATTTTCTTTTATTTTTGGTATTACATCATTAATATTTACTAAAATCCTCTTAAAATTCCTTTTTGCGTTTTTGTTATATACTTCTCTTGCAATAAAATCTCTATATGACAATACTATATCTTTTAACTTCAAGTTGTCAAATATTTTTTTAAACTCAAGTATTTTTTCTTTTAATATGCTATCTTCTATTTTATTAAAACTTTCTTTTGATACAGAAAACTCAACAAAACTACCTATATCTTTTATTTCATTAATCAAAATAGTATATGAAAAATCCTCCTTTTCATACACATACTTTCTTACTGTTTTATCAAATGAGACATAACTGTAATATCCAAGACATAGAAGAAGTCTTTTTATATCTTCATAACTTGATATATCAATAAAAGCATTACAAAAGTCTTTTTTACTACCATCATATTTGATACACATTTTATCATTACATTTATTAATATATAAATTAACGCCATTTTTTATTAATTTATTTTCAAAATCTATAAAATATTCTTCCTTCTCATAAGATATATCACTAAGTTTCATATTAAGATTTAATATATCATATAATAATTCATCACTATTTTTACAAAAATACCTATTATCTAATTTATAACTACTTATCATAATAATTCCCTCACAGTATTATTATATTTATTTTATTTAAAATATACAATACTAAATTTTTAATTAAATATAATTTACGACTTTATTTTTAACGCAATACATATTATAATATATATATATTTTTAGGGGTGAAAAATGAAATATAAAAATTTTATTTATATAATAACCATATTTTTATTTGTTTTAATTTTTTCTAATACAAATATATATGCTGATGGCTCCAGTGATTTAGTTTTAAATTGCAAAGCAAATGTTGCAATAAATGCAGATAATAATCAAATAATATTTGAAAGAAATGCTCAAGATAAAGTTTTTCCTGCAAGTACTACTAAAGTACTTACTGCACTTCTTACAATAGAAAAATTAAATCTAAATGATGAAATTACAATAACCAAAGAAATGGTAGACCAAATTCCATATGATAGTTCTGTTATGGGAATAAGACAAGATGAAGTATATACAGTAAAAGATCTACTTTATGGACTATTACTTGTATCTGGAAATGATGTTGCAATAGTCTTTGCTGATACAATAAGTGGAAGTATGGATGCTTTTGCAAATATTATGAATGAAAAATTAGAAGAAATAGGATGCACTAATACACATTTTACAAATTCACATGGCTATCATGATGATAACCACTACACTACTGCATATGATATGGCAATACTTCTTAGCTATTGCCTTAAAAACCCAACCTTTAAAAAAATAATCACAACTAAAGAAATATCTGTTGCACCTAAAAACAACCCTGAAAGAGTATTTTTACTTGAAAACTCTAATTATTTGTTATACGAAGACTCTCCACTATATTGTAAAGATATAAAAGGGGGAAAAACAGGATTTACTTATGAGGCTGAAGGTACTTTCTTAGGTTTTGCAAAAAGAGATGATATGACAATTATTATTGGTAGTTTTGGAGGCTCATTAGATGAAAATGGACTTAGTGCAAGATTTACTGATACATCTAAAATATCAAATTATATATTTGATAATTATGAAAAAACATTAATTGCCACAAAAGATAGTTTTAGTATAGAATTAAAAGATTTTAATACAGAAAAAATATACAACCTTGGACTAGCAGAAGATATGTACTGCATTGCTCCTAAAGACTATATTTTACAGTACGATATAGACTTAGATGAAACTACACCTCATCTTTATGATAATGCAAACATTGGAAGTATAAACTTCTCATTTCAAAATTCAAATATTACATATTCTAAAAATTTAGTTGTAAAATCTACCACTAATTACTATTCTACAAATAGTGCTGCATTATATATATCACTACTTATAGTAATATTATTAATAGTATTAAAAGTAAAACAAGTATTATTTAGTAAGAAAAAAAGTATATTTTACAAAAAAAGACATAGAAAATATTTACCAAAAGGCTCCTAATTAATTTTTAGAAGCCTTTTTTGATAATTTATTTATTTTATCTATTATTTTTTGTGATAGTTCCATAATTTTATCTTCTTCAAACTTATCAAAATCACTAAATGTATATCCTGAATTATCTATTGTAGGTTCACTATTTTTCTTATAGCCCCCACTTATTCCAATCATCTGACCTTTATCCTTAAATTTTTCAATATTAGATGTAAACTTAAACACAAAAAATTCTTCATCATTCATCTCAAAACTTTTTACAAATTCTATTGTATCTGGCACATTTGCTAGTTCTGCTGGATGCATAAGCCAATTTACCATATCTGACATAGCAAGATGTTCTTTTGTAAGATATTCTTCTGGAAATCTGTATAATCTATTCATATTTCTTAAAATTTTGTAAAATCTTTTACAAGTCCTATTTTCTTTTGCTAGTTCATTAATATATGCATCAGGTACTTGAACGTTATTATATATTAGTGTGCATACAGAAAATAAATTTATTTCTATATCATCAATATCTAAGCTTCTCTCTACATATTTTAAAATTTTTGAATCATTATACATTCTGGCAACATCTACCATAATTTCAAGACTTTTTAACATATCATTTGTAGGTTTTGTTTTAGTTTCAGCTAAATAATCAAGCATAATTCCTATTTTATATAAACTGTTTTTTATAATTCCTTTATACTTATCCTCTATTTTTTCATAATACTTATCATGATTTAATAAAACTAAATACATACAATCTGATATACCATGGAAATTATCCATAACAATATCTGAAAGTATTGGTACTAATTCTAAGAATTTTTCTTCATCAAGTATTATATTTTCTAAATCAGTGACAAATTCAATTCTGTTATATAATTTGTGCAATAAATAAATTGCAATTTTAAATTCTTTTAAAGTAGATTTTGAATAATAATACTCAATTATATACGGAAATATATCAGAATTAATAGATTTATATTTTTTTAATAATATTTCTGATAGTTCAGTTATTTTCTCATCTGCCATATCATTAGTATTTAGTTTATCTAAAGTTTTTGAAAGTTCCTGATAATTATTTGCCTCATTTATATTTTTTATCAATAATCTGTACTCTTTTGCTAAAAATAACAAGCTAATCACCAAATATATTATACTACATAATTATTCTTTTTTCCATAAAAATTCCTCTTAAATTTTAAGAGGAATTCTTACTAACTTAAATATGCATATATTTTTCTCATTTTTAAATTAGTTATTATACTATTTTTTGTTATAGTCTCTTTCATATTACCAAAATACTCTTTAAATATTGAAATTGTATCTACACTTCTTATATCTATTGGAATATTTGCTTCCTTTACTAAACACACATCATTTTTAATAGATATATTTTTGTATACATTAAAAGATATTCCATAAGCAAAGTCTGGGTTTTTACTAGATAATACTTTAATTTCTAAATCATTTATACATCCATCATCTATATAAATAACATTAATAATATATCCAAATGAAAATTCGGTAGCAAATCTGTCCTTTGCTTCAAAAATGTATTTTATTTTTAATAGTAATTTATGGATATTTGATATTTTAATTACACTATTTCTTTTAAAATTAAAAATATTTAAAACTCCATTATCATATACTATGACACCAGAGCTTACATCTTCTATATAATCTTCTAAAACATATATATGAGTAGTTTTATCAATACTTGATAATAACATAAATTTTGAAATTTTAAAAAATGTAGAGCTTGGTCTAATATATGAAGTAAAAATATTTTTTGAATCAATAAAATAAATTTCCTTTTGTGTTACTATGTCAAATATTGTAATTTGACATAGATAATAGTTTTGTAATACTACATATCTACTATTTTTACTACAATTTAAAATCCGACAATTTTTTGGTATAAATTCCTTTAATTTTGAAATTTTCAAAACAAATTTCCTCCTATAATATAATTTGGTAAATTTTTATATACCTTCAAATTATAACACTTTAAAAGTTTTAAATCAAGAAAAAAAGATATTAAATTAAAATAATATAATATAACGAAAAATAAATAATTAAAAATAAATAAAAATTAAAAATAAATAAAATAAAAACAAGTCGTTAAATTCAACGACCTGTTTACCACTCCCCCTTTCTTATATCATTTTTGGATTTTTGCCTTATGTTCTTTGGATTTTTAGTTTTGTCGTTATGGACAAAACTAGCCGGACATATAGGCATACCAGCACAGTGCATTAAAAAATCTGCACTGCCAAATTTCTTTCCCCCTTTACCTTTAGGGGATTTCTCACATACAGGAAATGTCCTGTTCCTCTTTTTGCTCATTTTATTTTCCTCCAAATGTTTAATATTTTTAATTCATTTTAATTATATCAATTATTCATTTTTATGTCAACAAAATCATTATATAATTTTTTTATGTTAATTATAACTTTAAATTATAACATTACAGTAATATATTCTTTTTATTTGACATATATGATATAATAAGAGTGTAATATTAATTGTTCTATTTTAATTAAAGGAGAATGTTATGCTAAATGCAAAGACACTAGAAAGCTTACTAAATGCACCTATAAAGTGCGACGAAGGAAGATTAATGCGTTTAATGTCTTGCGATAATCCGATAAAGACAATTTATATCTTCCACCATTACGATTCATCTGTACAAGGTAGTTTTGAATGTAAAGTAAAAGCATCGATTTTAGAATTTTCAAAAATGGTAGATTATCTTTTAAAAAATGAAGGAAATGTCGATAGGGATAGACTGATTGGTGTTAATAAAGTTGCTATATTACCTACAAGAAATATTATAAAAAACGCACTATATGAAATAGCAAACTGGATATACCTTTTAAAAGAAATATTAGTATCAAACGATATAACAACCCTATACTCAGATATTTACTCATTATCTATGATAAACTACATCGTACTTACAAGTTTTTGTGGCATCACAGATTTTTCAAAAAATATTAATAATTCAAGAACTTTAAGACGGTTTATAAATTTCCAAAAAGAAAGTAAACAGTTTATAAAAGGTGATATACACATTGATGCCTATTTAAAAGAGGTAGCAAATCACAAACAATTTTTAGAAGAAACTTTTAGAACTTTTTTTAAGTACGATTTATTAGAAGAAGACTTTTTAGCATTCATATTACTTTTTGATATACGAAAAAATCGAAATATGGTAAATAATAAATAAGAATAAATGGCATTTTGCTATTTATTCTTATTTTTATCTATGTTATAATTTTAATGGTGATATTATGAATCCATATTTAATTTTGACAATTTACATTATTGTAATAAATATATTTGCTTTTTTTGCTATGAAACTTGATAAAGATTTAGCTAAAAAACAAATGTGGCGTATTAGCGAAAAAGCATTATTTTCATTTGCATTATTTTTAGGTGCCCCAGGTATACTTGCTGGTATGTATACTTTTAGACATAAAACAAAACATATAACATTTGTAATACTTATACCTGTGTTAATTATACTTAATATTATAACAGTATATTTTATAGTAACTAAATTTATAAACTAAAAAGTGAAGCTAACTTCACTCTTTAATTTACATTTTTTCAGGACATTCAATACCTAGTAATGATAGTCCTTTTTTTATTACAATACTTGTTGCATATACTAAACCACATCTTGCATTTTTTAAATTTTCATCATCAACTAATACAGGACATTCGTTATAAAATCTAGAAAATAATGTTGCAACATCAATTAAATATCTTGCAAGTATTGCTGGCTCATATTCTTCTAATGCCTTTAAAACTATATTTGGAAATTTTCCAAGCTCTTTTACAAGCTCAATTTCTTGTTTTGTATTAAGTAAGTTATAATCAATTTTTGTTTTTGTATCAAATTTTACCTTATTTAAAATAGATTTTGCTCTTACATATGTATATTGCACATAAGGGCCTGTTTCTCCATCAAATCTTAAAGTTTCATCTAAATCAAAAATTATATCTTTTACTTTTGTAGTTTTTAAATAATTAAATATTAATGCCCCTACTCCTATCTGCTTTGCAATATTATCTATATCTTCAAGATTTGCATCTTTTGCTATAATTATATCCTTTGCTTTTTTTATAGCGTCTTCTATTAAATCATTAATATATACTATTGTGCCATCTCTTGTAGACATCTTACCAGTTTTAAGCCTTATCATACCATAAGAAATATGTATAAGTCCCTTTTGATATTTTTCATCTACTAAATACTTTGCTACTTCAAATATTTGTTTAAAATGAAGTATTTGTTCACTTCCAGTTATATAAATACATTTTGAAAAATCATATGTTCTAGCCCTGTAAAGTATTGCAGCTAAATCACGTGTAGCATATATAGTTGAACCATTTGATTTAACCACAATACAAGGTGGCATATTTTCTCCAACATTTACTACCTTTGCACCTTGACTATCAACTAAAACTCCTTTTTTATCTAATATTTGTATAACCTCATCCATTTTATCGCTATAAAAAGCTTCACCATTATATGAATCAAAACCACATCCAAGTATATCATATATTCTTTTATATTCTTTTATTGATACGTCCCTAAATATTTTCCATAATTTTAATATTTCTTCATTTCCTTCTTCAAGTTTTTTGAAATTTTCTCTAGCAATATCAAAAATACTTTCATCTTCTTTTGCAAGTTTATTAATCCTTATATATATGTCAAGCAAAACATTTAAAGAATCTTTTGTTATATCATATTCATCTTTAAATCTTTTATATCCTTCAATTAAAAGTCCAAATTGTCTTCCCCAATCTCCTAAATGATTTATTCTTGTAACGTTATAACCACATATTTTATACATATTATATAAAGAAGCACCAAGTACAGTATTTCTAAAGTGTCCTAAATGAAATGGCTTAGCAATATTTGGTGATGAATATTCTACTATTATATTTTCGCCATTCCCTATATTTGTATCACCATACTTTTCATTTTTAGATATTATTTCATTAAGTACAGTAGATGTTACATTAGTATTATTAAGATAAAAATTCAAATATCCATTTATAACCTCTACTTTAGATATCTTATCATTTAAAACTATTTTTTCTTTAATAGTATTTGCAATATTTACAGGTGAATTTTTTAAAATTTTTGCAAGATTAAAACAAGGATATGAAAAATCACCATGTTCTTTATCCTTTGGAATTTCTATTTTATCTAATACATCATTTTTTGATATTTTATTATCAAGAGACAAAACTATACTTTCTGCAATTATTTCTTTTATATCTTCCATAACATAACCTTCTTTTTTTAATACATATATTTTACAATATATTGCCAAATTTTTCAAGATTTAACCATATATTTATATAAATAGATAAATTATTGTTTTTCATTAATTATATATTGTTTTTCGATATATATTGTGATATACTATAACATATATTGGAGGTTACAATGAAAATTTTAGATAATATTAATTATCCATCTGATTTAAAAAAATTAAAGAAATCAGAATTAAGTAAATTATGCGAAGAAATACGTGAGTTTTTAATAACAAACATCTCAAATACTGGTGGGCATTTAAGCTCAAATCTTGGTGTTGTTGAACTTACAGTAGCAATGCATTATGTATTTAATGCACCTGAGGACAAATTCATATTTGATGTAAGTCATCAATGTTATACTCATAAAATTCTTACTGGAAGAAAAAACGAGTTTTTAACACTAAGGCAAGAACATGGCTTAAGTGGATTTACAAATAAAGATGAAAGTAAATATGATACATTTACATTAGGACATAGCTCTACATCAATTGCTATGGCAACGGGTATAGCAATTGCAAGAGATATAAAAAAAGAAAATTATAAAGTAGTGGCAGTAATTGGTGATGGCTCTCTTACAGGCGGTCTTGCATATGAGGGATTAAATAATATAAGTCTTTTAAAATCAAATATAATTGTTATTTTAAATGATAATGATATGTCAATATCTAAAAGCGTTGGCTCCCTTACAAAATATCTAAATAAACTTCGTGCTAAAAAAAGATATTTTAAATTTAAGTCTACAACTACAAATATTTTATGTAAAATTCCATTTGGAAAATTCATTTTAAAAAGATTAGATAAAGCTAAAAGATTTTTAAAATATCAATTCATAAATCAAAGTGTTATATTTGAAAACTTAGGCTTTAAATATGTAGGTCCAATACCTGGTCATGATATTGACACTCTCATAACTGTATTTGAGGAAATAAAAAATCAAAATGAAAAAATCCTACTTCATATAAAAACTAAAAAAGGAAAAGGTTATCAATATGCTGAGAACAATCCTACTGCCTTTCATGGTGTGGGAAAATTTGATAAAAACTCTGGAATTATAAAAAAAAGTGATGCTTTAACATATAGCTCTGTTGTAGGAAATAAACTTATGAAAATGGCAAATAAGAATAAAGATTTTGTAGTAATAACTGCTGCTATGACAGATGGTACTGGAATATCCACATTTTATAGGAAACATAAAGATAGATTTTTTGATGTTGGTATTGCAGAAGAATATGCAGTAAGTTTTTGTGCTGGACTATCATCAGAGAATATAAAACCTATATTTATTGTATACTCCACTTTTATTCAAAGAGCATATGATCAAATTATTCATGATATATGTCTAAATAATTTATTTGCTATGTTTTTAATAGATAGAGCAGGAATTGTTGGCGAAGATGGAAAAACTCATCAAGGAATATATGATATTGCTATGTTAGCCAATATACCAAATCTTGTACTTGTTGCACCACGTGATACAATTGAGCTTGAAAATATGATTGACTATGGTATGTCACAATCTTTACCAATAGCTATACGATACAAAAAAGGAACATCTTATCCTACTAAATTTAATACTTATACTAAAATTAAACTTGGAAAATATGAAATTTTAAATAAAGGAAATGATATTGCTTTAATTGGACTTGGTGCCTTCTTTGAAACAGCAGAAAAAATATATTTTCTATTAAAACAAAATGGAATTAATGCTACATTAATAAATCCTAGATTTGTTACACCAATAGATAAAGAAACACTACATGAAATTGCATTATCTCACAAACTTATAGTAACTTTAGAAGATGGTATTTTAAGTGGTGGATTTGCATCTCAAATTGCTTCTTATCTATATGAAAATGGTTTAAATAAAATAGATATGTTAAATTTTGGCTATCCAAAAGATTTTATTTCTCATGGAAAAAGAGAAGATATTATAAAAAGGTATTCTTTAGATGCAAATAGCATAACAGATAAAATATTAGAAAAGTATAAAGCACTCAAATAATTTGAGTGCTTTAATATCCCTCTTTTGTATATTTTTCTATAATTTTATATATCATCTCTCTATTATCATCACGTGCAACAATATTTCTTACTTCCATGTTACACTTGCTACATTTATATACTATAACTTCACCTTTTTTTGATGAATTAATAACATTTACTGGTACAAGTAAACCATGACATGTATTTTTTCTATCTCCGTGGCTCTATATCAACATGAAGTGAACAAAGACAGTAATTACAATGATCTCTTGATGTATATTTTAGTTTTTCTACTTTTTTTCCACAATTTTTACAAATAAATTCTTGATCGTTTTTAATAAACATTTTAACTTACCTCATTTATATTTTAATATAAATGAAATAAAAAAGCAAGAAAAATAGAGGACATTGTCCCCTATTCGTTCTCAAAAAGACTTGACAACTCCTCAAATCTTTCATCATTTTCATCTTTTAAAATCTCCAATATCTCATCAAGACTTTTATCCATTCTTTCAGCCTCAACTGCAAGCCTATTAAGATATCTACGCCAAACAGCATTTACATCAGGCTCTGGGACTTTTTTGTGTTCATAGTCATACATACACACAAATCCCATTGCACATATTCCTCTACACTTTGGACATAAAGCCCGATGGAACTTATCAATTACTTCATTTGGAACATTAACCGCACTACTCATTTATAGGCCATCCTTGTATTTTTAATATGTATATTATATCATATTCTTATTTTTATGTCAAACAAAGGAGACATAATCTTATGTCTCCCAATATTTTTCTTTAGCCTTAGGTTCTATATTTTCCTTACTTTCTTCCTCAGATTCTTTAGTAAAAAATGGTCTAAGACTTGCCAACGTTTTATAAAACACTAGCATATCTTCCAGTTTTTCTTTTGTCATAATTGGCTCTTTCATTTTTCTTTCTCCTTATTAAATATTATTTGCATACAAATTAATGATGCATTATTTTTTATTATAAATATATTATATCACGTATCTTTTTTTATGTCAATTTTACAAATTAAAAACGTAGCATATGCTACGTTTTATTTATCTATAAAAGCATCCATTTCCAATAAATTCTCTAATTATTGAGTCAAAAGGTATATTAGATGTTTCCATTGGTAAGAAATTATTTAAGTATTCATATAATCTTCTTGCCTCTGCATAATATTCATTTGTTTTTTCAATTTGAAGTAATAGTGGCTGAGCAAATGTCTTCATAACACTTGCCTCATAAAGTAAGCTTGAGTTATAAATATAGTCTGCTGATTCAACAAAAGGATATATATACTTTTCTTCACCTTTTTTAACATTTTTCCATAACTCAAATGTTCTTTGAACACTATGACCACGAGTTGAATAATCTCTTACCATTCTCCTTAAAAATCTTATATCAGAAGAAGATACTTTTGTATATCCATCTATATTTAAAGTAACTATTGGTGCAATATATATTTTATATTTATTCTCCTGTGGTGTAAATTCTGTGCATATAGGATTTAGAGCATGTATTCCTTCAATAATTAATATATCATTTTTCTTTAATTTTAAGTAATTTCCATTATACTTTTTTGTACCAACTACAAAATCAAACTCTGGTAATTCAACTGTCTTTCCATCAATTAAATCTTTCATTTGACTATTAAATAAGTCTATATCTAAAGCCTCAATACACTCAAAGTTATAATTTCCTTCCTCATCTAATGGAGTTTCTTTTCTTTCCTTAAAATAATTATCCATTGAGATTGTTATAGGTCTGTAACCATTTAACTTAAGTTGTATACCCATTTTTTGTGCAAAAGTAGTTTTACCAGAAGATGAAGGGCCTGCAATAAGTATCATTTTTACATCTTTTCTTTTCTCAATATCTTGAACTAACTCTATTAATTTTCTTTGATGTATTGCCTCACATACTTGAATAATCTCTTGACTTCTATTTTGTAGTATTTTTTCATTCAAATGTCCTATATTTGATATGCCTATTACACTTTTTAGTTTATTAAATTCAGTATATGCATCAAATAGCTTTATATCTGTTACTTTATTATTTATTTCCATATTTTTATCTGGAATTACAAGAAGTGCCCCATCTTTATATTTTATTAAATCAAATGTTTTAACATATCCAGTATTTGGAGCTAATGCACCATAAAAGTTATTATACATTCCATCACAAAAATACATACTAACATATGATTTTAATCTGTTATCTAGATTTTGAAGTTTATCTATATCATTTGACTGTGTGTATAAATCTGTTGCTTCTTCTAAAGATACAACTCTTTTTTCAAGTGGAAGTTTTCTTGCAATTATATCTTCCATTTTTTCTTTTATTCTCTCAATTTTTTCTTTTGTTATTTCCATATTATTTATTATAAAATACTGATTGTTATTAATAGTTGCAATAAACTCAACATCTGCATTTGAATAAAGTGATGTAAGAGCCATATAAAGTACCATTTTTAAAGTTCTAGAATATACTCTATAACCATCTGAGCTTTCTATTGTTACATATTCTATTTTTGAATCTTTTACAAGCTCATATTTATAATTTTTTACTTCATTGTTTATTTTTAAAGATAATATATTATCTATATTTTTCTCTACAAGCTTTACTGCCTCTATTGCAGGTGTTTTATATGGTACTTCAACTACTCTACCCTCTGGTAGTAATATTTTTAATTTTTTATTCATATAATCTTCCCCTCTAAATAGTATTTTAACATTTTACTAATATTAATTCTACTTCTTTTTCATATTTTCTAAGAAAACTTTTATAAAATCTTTATTATTTTTTGTTTTAACTATTATATTCATAATTTTATCTACAATTTCAATGTTAGATAAATTAGTATTATTTGAAGACATTAGTCTACGTATATATGTACTACATTCTTGTTCTTCTTTTGTAAGTAGTAAATCATCCCTTCTTGTTCCAGATTTATATATATCAATTGCTGGGAATATTCTTCTTTCAGATAATTTTCTATCAAGATGTACTTCCATATTTCCAGTACCCTTAAATTCTTCAAATATAATATCGTCCATTCTACTTCCTGTATCTGCTAAAACTGTTGCAAGTATTGTTAGGCTTCCACCATTTTCAATATTTCTTGCTGCTCCAAAAAATTTCTTTGGAAAGTTTAAACATGCAGGATCTAATCCTCCTGATAATGTTCTTCCACTTGGTTCTACTTCCAAATTATTTGCCCTTGTAAGTCTTGTTAGGCTATCAAGTAGTATTACAACATCCTTGTTTTGTTCAACTAATCTTTTAGCACGTTCAAGTACCATCTTTGATACTTTAATATGATGCTCTGGTGACTCATCAAAAGTAGAATGTATTACTTCTGCATCAATTGATCTTTCAATATCTGTTACTTCTTCAGGTCTTTCATCAATTAATAATACCATTAACATAACATCTGGATTATTAGATAAAATACCATTTGCAATTTGTTTTAAAATTGTTGTTTTACCAGCTTTTGGTTGTGCAACGATAAGACCACGTTGTCCCTTTCCAATTGGTGCTAATATATCAATTATTCTTGTTGAATATTCTGTCTGCTTTGTCTCAAGTCTTAACCTATCAGTTGGATATATTGGAATTAAAGTATCAAAATTTCTTCTTTTTAAAGCAAGCTCTACTCTATCATCATTTATTGCATCTATATATATTAAAGATGGAAATTTATTTTGAGGATCACTTGTAAATCTTGCAATACCTCTAAGTTTATCTCCAGTTGCAAGCTTAAATCTTCTTATTTGAACTTGTGATACATAAATATCTTTATTTCCTGGTAAATAATTGTCACTTCTTAAGAAACCAAATCCATCTGCAAGAACTTCTAAAATTCCTTCAGCAATATAATCTGTTTCAGGATTTTCAATTTGAATACTTATCTTTTCTTCAATTTCATGATTATCCTCTAGATTTTTTATAATTTCTTCTACTAGATATTCCTTTTTTAGTCTTTCATATCCCTCTAATTTCAAGCTTTCAGCAAGTGTTCTTAATTCTGCAAGCGTTGATTTTTTTAAATCTTCCTTTGTGTACATAATTTCACTCTCCTTATTATTATATTACTTTAGCAAATAAATCATACTCATTAAAATCTATTATTTTAACTTTTGTATATTCACCAACTATAACCTTCTTTGTACTTTCATCATCTATTTTTATATATATTCTTCCATCTACATCTGGTGCCTCAAGTCTAGACCTACAAACAAAATATTTTTCATCTTCTGATATATCTTCAACTATTACTTCATATTCTTTACCCATTCTATTTTTATTTGCATTTAAAGATACTTTTGATTGAACCTCAAATACTTTTTTAAGTCTTTCTTCTTTTACATTTTGAGGTATTTGTCCATCCATAGAATATGCTTTTGTATCTTCTTCTCTAGAATATGTAAATGCTCCAAGTCTATCAAATTTTAATTTTTTTATTCCATCTAAAAGCTCCTCAAATTCTTCTTCAGTTTCGGTAGGAAAACCAGTTATCACAGTCGTCCTTAATACTGCATCTGGAACCATTTTTCTAATTTTATCTACTCTATCATAAATTATCTCTTTTGTATCATGTCTATTCATTAATTTTAATATTCTATCATTTAAGTGTTGTATAGGAATATCAAAATATTTACATACTTTTTTATTATTTGCTATTTCTTGTATTAACTCATCAGTTGTTTCAAACAAATACATATATAATATTCTTATCCATTTTACTCCATCAATTTTGCTCATTTTATTTAGAAGTTCTGCAAGCATTAACTTGCCATATATATCAAGACCATATTTTGAAGTATCTTGAGATATAATACAAAATTCACTTATTCCCTCTTTAGCAAGTAATTCTACTTCATTTAAAATGTCTTCCATTTTTCTACTTTTAAAACTACCTCTAATATTTGGAATTGCACAATAACTACATCTATTATCGCACCCATCAGATATTCTTATATATGCTAAAGGAAAATTTGTTGATATAACTCTGTCATTAAAATCTAATTTATGAATTAAAAACTTCTGATTAAAAAATTTTGATAGAATTTGCTCAATATTTTCATATTCATCTACACCAATACATAAATCTACTTCGGGAAGTGTTTCTAAAATCTCTTTTTTATATCTTTTTACTAAACAACCTGTTGCAATTAAAGCTTTACATTTTCCATACACTTTATAATCTGCCATCTCAAGTATTGTATCTATTGCCTCTACTTTCGCTGATTCTATAAATCCACAAGTATTTACAATTATTACATCAGCATTTTTAGGATCACTTACAATATTAAAACCATTTTTCTTAAAAAAGCCAAGTATCATTTCACTATCTACTTGATTTTTACTACATCCAAGTGTTACTAAACCAACATTCATAACTTTCTCCTTTCAGTCATAGCAAATTATAGCACAAAAAGTCACAAAAATAAAGTAATGCGACAAAATTTAACAAAAATACAACATTTATTACATAATTCTACAAAATATTCCATATAAGTTAAGATGTCTGAGAAAAAACTCAGACATCAAAATTACATAACTACTTTTCTATTTGCAAGAACTGGCTGTATTTGTTTACCATCAAAAGCATCTTCTAACGTCTTAATTACATATGTATAATCAAGAACTAAAGACTTTGGTTTTTTAGAATAATCATCTTGCCTAAATGGTATAAAATACATATTTTTTGTATCTATAAGCTCTGCAATGTTTTTAAGGGATTTACCTAGTCCATCATTTGTTGAAACACCAATTACAACCGGTTTATTATTTCTTATATGCCCTTTTACTGCCATTAATACTGGAGTATCTGTAATTCCATTTGCAAGTTTTGCAAGAGTATTACCAGTACAAGGACATATTAAAATTATATCAACAAGATTTTTAGGTCCTACAACTTCTGCATCTACAATACTATCTATTACTTTATTTTCTGTATTTTCTTCTAACATTTTTATAAATTCATCTGCATTATAAAATCTAGTATCAAATTTTCTTGTAGAATATGACACTATTGGGATTATCTTCTTTACATTTTCTGCCTTTAAAGAATCAATAACACCTTTTACTTCTGAAAAATTACAAAATGAGCCAGTAACTGCAAGTCCTATTGATTTATTTTCTAATTTCATAGTACACCTCCCTAATTATAGTTTATGTTATAGGTATACTACTTTGTGAAGATAAATAACTTTATTTCAAGTTCAAATAATCTTTTGTTGTTTCAACAATAACATCTGTATAGCTTTCTTCATTTGCTATTATATTTTCTATATTAGATAAATTAGTTATATAACCTAACTCTAATAAATAAGTTTCAACGCCCATATTTGAATTATAATATGGATTATTTTCATATGTTGGATCTCTACCATCAATGTATGCACCAGTCATAATGCCACCAGATTCTCTTATAACACCATAATATGCTGTATTATATGAAACATTATATGGTTCAAATCCAAGTTCTCTTGCATACTCTAAAACTTCTTCAAATGCTGCATCATTAAAGTTTCTTACATAAACACCATCATTTTCTTTCCAAGTATTATTTTGAGAATAAGAAGTATTACAATTTAACACTAAATTATTTGCTAAATTTTCTGCAAATTTTAAATTTGAGCTATTTGGGCAATATACCTCAACACCAGTTAAATCACTATCCCCACTATTTAGGTGCACTGACAGTTGAAATTTTGCCTTTACACTATTTGCAATAACATATCTACCATCTTCACCATATGTATCCATTCTAGTTTCATTTTCATTTCTTGTAAGTTTTACCTTAAGTCCTAATTTATCAAATTTTTCTTTTAGTTTGAAAGCATAATCAAGAGTTAACTCAGATTCAGTGTAACCATTTGCACTTGCACCACAATCTTCTCCTCCATGTCCTGCATCTATTACTATATCATAAACATTTGCAGGAAGTTTTGACTCCTTTACATTCATACATAATGTATTTACATCCCTATTTTTTATCTTATTTTCTTTTATATCAATTTTATTATTTTTCTTTTTCCTTGTAATTGTATAATACTCTATATCTTTATATTCAGTATTATTTTCTATATTATAATAATGCTCTTTTTTTGTTTCTTTTTTATCACCATTTTCACCATATGATACTTTATTTGTTATAACTTTTAGTAATATATAATACTCATCTTGATTTATACTTTCTAAATCTATGCCTGTATTAATTTTATCAGAAGTGGAAAATAAAATTTTATCATTTTCTACGATATAATCTGCATCATAATTGGTTTCATCACCTTGCATATTCTTAAGTATAATTTTTGCATCATAAATGTTATCTAAATCATCACTATTATTTACACTTATATTAAAATTTAAGTGTGTTCCATAAACTGTATATTTTTCAAGGCTTGCTGAAACAAGCTCAATGTTTTCAAATATATCAACTTCTTCTTCACTAGACATTGAATTTAATATTTCATTTTGATTATTATTTGAAATTGTAGATACAGTTTCTGGATGTATTATGAAATATAGAACACCAAAAACTAAAATTGCAAATAACAATACCGAAATTATTATTATAACGTAATTTGTTTTTTTCTTTTCATTCATAAAGGTTCCACCTCTTGTATTTTTAATTATTTTAGCATATAAACTTTATTTATTCAACAATTTTTAAAACACTCATCACCTAAGATGAGTGTTTTTTACTATATTCTATTATATTTTTCTAAATAATCCTATTACTTTACCTAATATTTGAACATTGTTTGATATAATAGGTTTCATTGTATCATTTTCTGGTTGAAGTCTTATATAATCTTTTTCTTTATAAAATGTTTTAACTGTTGCCTCACCATCAATCATAGCAACTACAATTTGTCCATTTCTTGCTGTATCTTGTTTTGAAACAATAATATAATCTCCATCATTTATTCCAGCATTTATCATACTTTCCCCTTGTACCTTCAATACAAAGTTTTCATTTTGTAAAGCTTCATTGTTAAAAAAGCTTTCACCAATTGAAAAATAATCTTCTATATTTTCTTGTGCAAGTATTGGTTCACCTGCTGCAACCTTTCCAACAACTGGAAGTGATATTGTAGATTCACTACCAACAACCCTTATAGCTCTTGTTTTTAAATCTTTCTTTGAAATATATCCTTTTTCTGCAAGTCTCCATACATACTGATGAGCAGATGATGTTGACTTAAATCCTAATGCTGCACATATCTCCCTTACAGATGGTGGATATCCTGTATCCCTTATTTGTTCTTTTATATATTCAAGTACCCTTTCTTCTTGGGCATTTAATGTAACCTCACTCATATAAAAAATCCTCCTTAAAACTTATATTCGAAAAAATTATATCATACAAATATTTGTTTGTCAAACATAAGTTTACTTTTTTATTTTGCATTTTATTTTACTTTTTTATGTATACTATTTACTTTAAAAGCACATTATGATATAATATTTTCATCAAAAAATGATTGTATAATATAATTATTATACAAAAAGAAAAAAGAGGAAAAACATATGTTTATCAAGAAAAGCTTAAAAAATGAGATATCTACCCTAACAGATTTAATGGAGAAAAAATCTGATCTTTTAGTTGAAATTGAAAGGTTAAAAGCACAAATTACTTCAAAAAATGAAACTATATCAGAACTTGATGAAAAAATTGCCAATATGAAAAAACTATTGACACTTGACGAAGCAATAAAAAAAATGACAGAAACTCTAGTTAATTTACAAAATTCAATAGATAGAGAACAAATAGCAATTCAAAAGTTAAGAGAAGAACACAAAATTACAAAAGAATACATAGAATTAAAAAAAGATACAGATGAATTGCAGCTTAATCTTAGTGAATCAATTGAGAAAAATTTTATTAAAATATTTAGTGTGTATCCAAATGTAAAGCCAGTTCACTTTAATGTATTAGAAGCATTAAATAATCCAAGTAGATTAAATACTTTAGAGACTATTATGGTAGCAATTGATGCTCAACTTACACATTTTGCTTTATCTCATCATTTAAAACCTGAAACGTATAAGCAGATTATGTTTGATTATAATAAAAACTGGGTAGCTTTATATGACAGCTATGTTGATAAATATGAAAGTCTTAGTATAACAAACACTCAAAACTTTTCTCTTTTTAATGATTTTATAGTTTTAGTAGATGAATAATGTCGTGGATTTTTTCCACGACATTTTTATACTCCAAAACTTATTCCCATATCTTTTGCAGTTATTGCAATATCATCTTTATCTAGTTCTAATATTCTAGGCTTTCTTGTTTTTGGAAACTTAACTTTTACAAGAGCAGTCTCTTTTGTACCTACTATATATCCTGATTCTCCTTCTAAAAGTAAATTTAATGCATAATTTCCAAGTCTTGCTCCAAGAATTATATCTGACATTATAGGTTCTCCTCCACGTTGTAAATGTCCAAGTACCATAGCTCTTGATTCATATCCAGTTATTTCTTCAATTTGTGATGCAAGCTTTTCAGCAATTCCACCATATCTTTTTTGTTCAAAACTATCTTTTAAAATTTTAGATATTGTTTCTTCTTTTCCTTTTTCTTTACAAGCTTCTGATGCTGCTATTATAACATAACGCTTTCCTGATTTCATTATTTGCTTTACTTTATTACATACTACTTTCAAATCATAATCAAGCTCTGGTAAAAGTATAATATCAGCTCCTGAAGCAAAGCCAGAATAAAGTGTTAAATATCCTGATGTTCTACCCATTATTTCAACAACAAATACCCTTCTGTGTGAATATGCAGTAGCTTTTAAATTTCTTATTGCTTGCACAGAATTTTCAACTGCTGTTTCAAATCCTATTGTAGGCATACTTGCAGACATATCATTATCTATTGTTTTAGGTATACCAATTGTTGGCATTCCTGCATCATTAATTACTCTTGCAGAATCTAGGGAACCATCTCCACCAACTACAATTAGTCCTTCTACGCCCTGTTTTTTTAAAGCTTTTATTGATTCTTCAACTCTATCTTCATACTCATTATTTTTTCCTGCAACAGGATAATGAAAAGGACATTGTTTATTTGATGAACCTATTATAGTTCCTCCCATTTTTTCAATATCATATACATCTGATTTTGTAAGTTTAATATATTTTTTTTCTACAAATCCTATATATCCATCTTGTATTCCTAATACTTTTATTTTTTTATCTGCAGCAGATAAAACAACTGCTTTTATAACACTATTTAATCCTGCACAATCACCACCAGCAGTCATTATTGCAATTTTTTTCATACATCTTCTTCCTTTCTTATATATTTTTATCTTAAAAATTCTCTATATACCTTTTACATGATTTTTTCTTCTTTTGACATTTTTTCACAAGCATATGAAAGTAAAATACTTGGTACTTTCTTTTTATTATTTTTTTCTTTTAAATATTTTATTACAACTTCTTTCTTAGTTTTATATAATTCTCTTAAAACCCAACCTGATGCTTTTTGAAATAAATGATACTCATCATATATTACTTTATCAACAACCCATAAAACTATTTTATCATTTCCTTCTTTTGCATAAGGTAACATTGATACAATACCAATTCTTTTTTTCCATATATTTTCATCATTTAAGTATTCATTTAATTTTTCTTTTAATTTGCTAACATTTAAAGTATTAAAATATTTTGCAGTTATATTTGGTGCAACTTCATCAGTTAAATCCCAATTGTTTATGTAACGCATATTTTTTTCTATATATTCATTTATTTTTAAAACTGCCTCTTTATCTTCATTAAACATATATTTTACTAAATATGAAAGACAATATATTGCAAATCTCCTATACTCATGATAGTCTGAACTAATATAATCATTTAATATATCTTCATCTACAAATTTATACCATTTTTTTGCAATTTTTCTAATATTTGGAATATTTATGCCAAGCAACGTATCATGTTCTGCGTATCCTTGTGGTACTATTTGTAGAATAGTTTTTTCAAAATCAAGATTAACATCTTTTGGTAACATTTCTATGTCATTTTTTATATTAAAACTTAGTATCTTGCTATATAGCTTATTCTTACTTAATTTTATAAGATACATACCAATAACAAAACTTTCTACACCATACCTTAATGGTTCTTCAATAGTTTTTATATCTATTCCACCATCAACTTCAATTATATGATTTTCAAATAATACTTTTGCTGTTCTTAACTTGTCATTTACTTTAGTATTATATTCTTGTCCTCCATATCCTGCCTCTACACTCATTATAAGTATTTTATCAAATAAATCTTTATATTTTCTTAATTCTTCAACAGGAGTGTCTGTTTTTATAGCAACACCAATTACAATATTTCTTCCTCTATATTTTAATATTTTGTTTTTTCTTACATTTAGATATTTTAAGGTTTCTTCAAAATTTTCAATTTCATAATGTATAGTTATTTCATCAGCACCAAAAGCTATTGCATTTTCTATATATCTATCAAGTATTGGTTCTTTTACCATAAGATGGACATCTGTATAAAATCCCATATCTTTTGCAAGTTTTATATAGCCTAAATCTACTCCAATATTATCTACAAACTTTCCATCCATTACATCAAAATGAATATTTATATCAAATAAATCCTTACCTATCTTTTTTTTATTAATTTTTTCTTTTACTTCATTTAAAGTATTAAAAAATTCATTTACATTTCCAGAATTTAAAATAGAAATTGAAATGCTTTTCCCCAAAATATATCCCTCCTATGTCGTTTATATCTTACTACAAACAATATTTTTTTTCAATAGAAAAATAATATTGCATACAAAATAATAATTTGTTTTAAAAAAAAACATAATTTTTATGTAAAAAAGCTTGATATATTGACAGTTTATTAGTATAATCTTATTAATTTATAGCAAAATTAATATAAATTTATATTAATGCTACAAATTAAACAAAAATTACAGGAGGAAATTTATGGCTAAAGGATTTCGAGTTACACTTAAGACTTTGCAGTCTGAAGTTACTGGTACTGCTTTTATCTTGAAGATAAAACGGCCAGGGAGGATAAGCCAAAAAATTTTAATTGATTTTGGTGGGTATCAAGAGGAAAAATACAACATATTAAATGAAGTAATAGAGTTTGAACCTACCGAAATTGACGCAACACTTGTTACACATGCACATCTTGACCATATTTTTAAATTACCATTATTATATAAAAACGGTTATTTAGGACAAGTATATTGCAGTAATATAACAAAAACTGCTATTCCTATTTCACTTATGGACTCACTAAAGATAATGGAAGGTGAATATTTAAGAGATAAAAAAGATATGTTATATAACATTTCAGACGTTAATAGAACAATCGAAAATTTAACTTCACTTCCATTTAATAAACCTTCTCAAATAATACCAGATGTTTCTGTAACATTGTTAAGTAATGGCCATTTGTATGGGGCTGCTTCTATCCTTTTGCAGATTTCTTGCAAAAAATATGATGATATAAATCTATTATTTTCTGGAGACTATTATGAAAAAAATGAACTTTTCAATGTAAAACCTTTTCCAGATTTTGTATATGATTTAAAAAATCTCTCTATAATTACTGAATGCACTTACGCTACTACTAAAATAAGTGATATAGAGAAAACTTTTAATGATTACATTTTAAATGCAGTAAATAATAACAGATTTATAGTAATTCCTTCCATCTCACTTGAAAGACTTGAGCTCATATTATTAAGGCTTAAGACATTACAAGAAGATAATTTGCTTGACACATCTATTCCAATTTACATTCACTCAGAGCTTGGCAAACAATATTACAATGCTATATATAAAAATGGGGAATGTATTGATGTAATGCCAACAAATTGTGAGTTTATAGCAAAAGGAGATTATGAGACTGTACTTAATGACAAAAGATTTCCTAAAATACTACTTGCAAGCTCTGGCATGGCTGATAAAGGAAATATTTTATACTATTTACCACGGGTTATTTCAGATGATAGGGTAACAATTATATTTACTTGTTATCAAAGCAAATCAACTCTAGGTTATAGGATAAAAAATTCTACTTTAGGTGAAAGAATTGTTGTAAACAAAATTAGTCAAAAAAGACTTTGTGATGTAAAATGTACTTCTGAGTTTTCACATCACATTAAACAAGATCAATCTATTGCTTTTTTTAATAAATTCTCCTCACTTTCAAATATATTCTTAAATCATGGCGAAATAAAAACTATGGCATTATATAACGCTTATCTTAAAGAAATATTTGAAAATAAAGGAATATATACAACAAATAGAGAAATAGGCTATCGCATTTCTTCTGATAGCACAGTATCAGCTTATCGTTCAAGCCTTAAAAGTTTAGATTATTACCATAAACTTCATCATCAAGAAGAAAACTTAAAATTTAGAAAATTTCCTAAAAAAAGATGTTTTAAAAAGACATCATAAAGAAATGACAGGGGTTAAAACCTCTGTCATTTTATTTATACTTTTTATTATATTCTTCTTTTAATTTGTTATAGATATAAACATATCTGTCGTATCTTCCTTTATCTATATAGCCTTCATTTACTTTTCTTTTTACTTCACAAATATCGCTTGATTCTAAAATATGTGAACAATCTTCATACTCACATTTAAGATTTGAAAATTCTTTATAATAATTTTTTAACTCTTTATGTGAAATATCATATAGTTCATAACTAGAAAAACCAGGTGTATCTAAAATATATGAGCAATTATCAATTGAATACAAGCTTACCTTTTTTGTAGTATGCTTTCCTTTTTGTGTTTTTCCAAGCATTCCTATTTCTACATCTTCGTTTATAATCATACTTGTAATACTAGATTTTCCAACACCAGAATTTCCAGAAAAAACTGATGTTTTTCCATATAATTTCTGCTTTAAATTATCTATTTTATCTTTATTATTAATACTTGTATGTATAACTTCAATTCCTATTTTTTTATATACACTATCTATATATTCTATTTCTTTATCATTTTCATCTAAATCTATTTTATTTACACATATTATTGGAGTTATATTTTTCTTTATACATAATATTATTTCTTTATCAAGTAAAATATAATCAGGAAGTGGATTTTTTATTGATATTACAATAACCATTTGATCTACATTTGCTACTGGTGGTCTTATAAAATAGTTTTTTCTATCTAACAGTTTATCTATTATATATCTATCATAGTTCTTTTCTACTAAAACCCTATCTCCTACTAAAATATTACTTTTTTTCTTTACATTTCCACTTGGGGTAGCCTCTATTACTTCTACACCATTTTTTAATATATATTTGTCTAATAAAATATTTGTTACTATATATTCCATACATTCACCCAACTTTTAAATAAAAAAAGAGAATGTTATTTCTCTTTTTTTATTTAACTTTTTTATTTTAATTAAAATTTTCTGTTATTGTACTTACTACTTCACCATTTACATAGATAGTAAGCACTGCTGATTCATAACCATTTATTTCAAATGAGATTTCCTCTTGACTAACAGGTATTGTTTGCTCATTAAATACATTATTTGCTGGTCCACCATCAACACTTGCTGTAACTCTAACAGTTGCTTCTTCTTCTTGTTTTCCACCTAACAAATCAGACATTTTAAGTTTAATTGTTTTTGTTTTTAGTAATCTATTTACTGTAATTTCAACTAAATCTCCCTCTTTTAATTCTTGATTTTCAGGATAACTTTGAGCTATTACAACACCATTTGACTTAGTCTTATCTTCACCGTAAGTAACACTTACTGTTAATTTTTTATCTTCTAATGTTTTCTTTGCTTTTTCTTCTGTTTCACCAAGTACATTTGGCATTATAACACTTTCTTTGCCATCACCTATACTTACTTCAAGTTTTATTGTACTTCCATATGGTCTCATTTCATTTTTGTAATCTTGAGATATTACAATTCCAGCAGCTACGGTATCACTTACAACTTCAACCTTTTCTACTTTGAATCCTTTTGTATCAGATAATTCATATACTGCCACTTTATAATCTTTATTTGTAACATCTGGTACTTCTTCAAGTCTTACACCTTTACTTACAACTACATATACTTTTTTATCCTTTGACATTGTATTTGCTTCTGGTCTTTGTGATATTATTTTTCCTTCTTCAACATCTTCACTATATTCTTCTTTATCTTTTAATATTTCTATACCTTGCTCTTTATATTTTTCAACTACATCATCAAATTTTTCTCCTTCTACACTTGGTATTTCTATTTCTTGAGATGCACCTTGTTCATTTATTCTTTTTAATATTTTTGCTCCAAAAAATGCACAAATTCCAATAATTATAACTGAGAAAATTGCAACAATTAGTATTGTTTTCTTTTTATCTTTTGATTTTTTTTCTTTTTCTCTTTTCATATCAAGTTCTTCAAAAGACTCACTACTTTTTAAATCTCTTGCATAATTACTTCTGTTACCTGTTCCACTAGGTTTTATTCGTATATTTGGTATTGAATTATTATCATACATATCTGGTGAAATAGTTGGTATAACTTGTGTTGCTCCAGCTTCAACAGAAGTTTGATTTCTTGATATCATCATATTTGGTTTTGAAAGTGCAATAGAAATATCGTTTAAAAGAGCTGTTGCATTTTGATATCTTTCTGCTGTACTTTTTGCCATTGCTTTTAGTATAATTTGATTTAAAGCAGGTGTTACACTAGGATTTACATTTATAGGTTCTACTGGTTCTTCTTGAATATGCTTTAATGCAACTGATACAGGAGAATCACCATCAAATGGTAATTTTCCAGTAGCCATTTCATACATTACTACACCAAGTGAATATATATCAGATTTTTCATCTGTATATCCTCCTTTAGCATGTTCAGGAGAAAAATAATGTACTGATCCCATTGTTGAGCCAAAACTTGTTATAGTTGCACTAGTAGTATTTGTTATCTTTGCTATTCCAAAATCTGTAACTTTTGCTACTAAATTTTTATTTAATATAATGTTATGTGGCTTTATATCTCTGTGAATAATGTGTGCTCTATGTGCAGTTTCTAAAGCTGATGCAATTTGTGCTGCAATTTTTAAAGTAATTTCACTAGATAATGCTCCATGCTCATCAATATAATCTTTTAAAGTCTTGTTTTCAAGTAATTCCATTACAATATAATTTATATTTCCTTCTGTACCTACATCATATACAGATACAATATTTGGATGAGTAAGAGATGCAGCAGATTGTGCTTCTGCTCTAAATCTTTTTACAAAAGTTTCATCTTTTGCATATTCTTCTTTTAATATTTTTACAGCAACATATCTATTTAAAAGTTTACATCTAGCCTTATACACATAGGCCATTCCGACCTTCACCAATTTTTTCTAATATTTCGTATCTATTTGCAAGTACTTTCCCTATCATTTCCATATTTTTTCTCTCCTTTATATTTTTACTATAACTACTGTTATATTATCATTTCCACCATTAAAGTTTGCTTTAAAGATTAATTTTGTTGCTAAATCTTCAAATTTTACCTTTTTAAATGTGTTTAATATTTCTGTATCAGTAACCATATTTGTTAGTCCATCTGAGCATAAAAGTAAATAACCTGATTTTATATTTATTTTTCTTACAGTTGTATCTACCCTACTAAATATTCCAACAGCTTTTGTGAGTACATGCCTTTGAGGATGATTTTCTACTTCATCTTCGCTTATAACATTTGTCCTTAAAAGTTCATTTACATATGTATCATCTTCTGTAATTTGTTTTATCTTAGTAATGTTTTCATCGATAAAATATAGCCTACTATCTCCAACTGACATATAAAATGTTTTGTTATATATTTTTGCTACCATAACAATTGTCGTACCCATTCCTCTATATTTAGCATCAGTCTTTTCTAATTGGTATATCTTTTCATTTGCACATGATAATGCTTTTGACAATATATTTCCGATTCTTGCATCTGAAGTATTAATATCTATTTTTTCTATATTTTCTTGAAAATAATCTGAAAAAGCCTTAATTAAAAGTCCACTTGCAATTTCTCCACTCTCATATCCACCAAGACCATCCGCTACTATATATAACGCTATGTTATCATTATATACCTTAGTGAAATATGCATCTTCGTTATTAATTCTTTTCTTGCCAATATCAGTTTTTGCAATAAATTTCATTATTCCACCTCTAACTTATAATATTATATCAAAACATAAAATATTTTCAATACTTATATATTTATTCTACTTTACTTTGTTTATTTTTATCTATATATTTTTTTCTCAATTGTCCACAAGCTGCATCAATATCTGAGCCAAGTTCACGCCTTACAGTTGTTACAATACCGCAAGCATTTAATGTATTCATAAACTTTTCTATACTTGCTTCTGTCGCCTTTTTATATTCACCATTTTTTATCTCATTTACTGGTATTAGATTTACATGAGCAATCATACCTCTTAATAATTTAACTAATGCCATAGCATCTTCATATGTGTCATTTTTACCATAAATTAACGCATATTCAAAGCTTATTCTTCTTCCTGTAATTTTTATATACTCTTTACATGCTTCTAAAATTTCATTTATGCTATACCTATTTGCAATAGGCATAATATCTCTTCTTTTTTCATCTGTTGTCGCATGCAATGATATTGAAAGTGTACATTGTATATTTTCCTTTGCAAGTCTATAAATATTTGGAACTATTCCACAAGTTGACACACTAATATGTCTTGCTCCTATATTTAAACCTAATGGATAATTTACAAGTCTAATAGATTTTACTACATTATCATAATTATCAAGAGGTTCACCAATTCCCATATACACTATATTTGATATTTTTTCATTAGTATATCTTTGAACTGTAAGTATTTGTCCTTCTATCTCACATGCTTTAAGACTTCTTTCAAATCCTTCTTTTGTAGAAGCACAAAATTTACATCCCATTTTACAACCAACTTGACTTGAAACACATATAGTATTTCCATGATTATATTTCATAAGTACAGATTCAATTGCACAGTTATCTTCAAGTGCAATTAAAAACTTCATTGTTCCATCTTTTTTTGATTTTTGACACTCAATTACTTCCATTTTCATAATATACGTATTATTTTGAAGTTTTTCCCTTAATGATTTAGATATATCTGTCATCTCATCAAATGAAGTTACCCCTACTCTATGAAGCCATTTATATATCTGAGTTGCATGAAACTTCTTTTCTCCAAGAGATACAATATATTCCTCTAGTTCATTAAAATCTAAATCGCATATATTTATTTTATCCATTATTTTTTCTCCTTATTACAGCATATATATTACTATAATTTTACAAAAAATTCAAGAAAATAATGTAATTAAATGGCTTTTAGAATAAAATTTAATAGAAAAAAGTCCAGTAAATTACTAGACCTCATACTTATCAATTAAATTTTTACTATTTGCAAGTTTTATTAAATAATCCATTATATATTCATACATTATTTCAGATTTTTCACTTTTTTTCATATCATCATGTATCTTTTCAAAATATTTTTCATTAATTATAATATTTATTGCCTCTTTAAAAGCAAAGTCATGAAATATCCATGACATTCTTGCAAATTGAGACTCAACAACACTTTTGCAATCTTTCATACTAGGTGAGATATTTTCTAAAATTTGTGAATATATCAAATCAGAAATATCTTTTGTATCTTCTCTTTCATTATACCAAACATATCTTTTGCTACTACTAATATTTGGTACATAATCTGCCATACCTTTATATATATCAAGTCTATCTGCATCTCTTATCATATCTAAGAAATATCTTTCTTTAGCTGTTAATTCATCTTGAATTTTATACACATTATGATAATATATAGCTTTATATATTATATCAAAATCTTCTTTTGAAAATTCAGCTAATATATTATCTTCCTTTACAACATTTGCACTATATATAGCATGATTTACACTTACTTTATCATCATAAGTTCCATACAAATAAAATTGTTTAAATCTACCTATATCATGAAATAATGCTATTATCTCTGCAATTTTTAAATCACTATCTAATAGATTACAGCTTTTAGCAATTCTTACCATATTATCTCTTACTCTGTATGTATGTGCTATTCTATACTCAACTAATGCTCTTTCATCTTCATTTTTACACAAATCTAAATATTTTTTTACATAATCATCAAAATACTTTTTATAATATACTATATCCATATCTCACCTATATAAACATATCAGCAATACTAAATTTATTACCAGCAAGAAAAGAGGTTATATCCATTCTCTTTGAATTTTCTGCTTGAATTTCTAGTATCTTTACATATCCATCTTTACATCTTATATATAAACTATTTTTTGACATAAGAAGTATGCTTCCACACTCAACACTTTCATCAATATTTGAATCTTTTATAGCTTCTACTTTAAATACTTTGTACTTTTTGCCATTTGAAAGCTCCATATATGTACTTGGAAATGGACTAAGACCTCTTACAAAGTTAAAAATTTCTTCTGCATTTTTATTAAAATCAATCTTTGTCATCTCTTTTGTAATCATTTTAGTATATGTAGCTTCTCCCTCTTGTTTAACTCTTTTTACACTACCATCAAGTATTCCATCAAGAGTTTTTATCAAAAGCTTTGCACCTATTACCATTAATCTGTCATGTAGTGTTTCTAAGTTATCATCATCTGTTATTACAGTTTCTTCTTTAAGCAACATATCACCTGTATCCATTCCAGCATCCATAATCATTGTTGTAATACCAGTTTTTTTCTCACCATTAATTAATGCAAACTGCATAGGAGCAGCCCCTCTATATTTTGGTAATAGAGAACCATGAACATTAATTGGTGCATATTTTGGTATATCTAAAACTTCTTGTGGCAATATCTTACCATAAGCTACAACGACTAAAAAATCTGGATTCAAATTTTTTAATATTTCAATTACTTCTTTGTTATTTCTTATCTTTTCTGGTTGATATACTGGAATATTTTTAGATAAAGCATACTCTTTTACAGGTGAGAATTTAAGTTTCATTCCTCTTCCTGCTTGTTTATCAGGATTTGTAAAACATCCCACTACATTGTACCCAGAATTTACTAATTCTTCTAAAGAAGCACAAGCAAATTCTGGTGTTCCCATAAACACTACTTTTATATCTTTTCTCAAAGCAATTTCTCCTTTCAATATAACAAAGGTTAAAAGTCTAGGGCAACCCCTAGGCTTTTACAATTCTACATCTATTTTATTAAATTTATACTTTCCTTTAGTATTTTTAAATGTTATTATTACATTTCCAAGATTTTTTTCAAGTCCTTCTCCATCTTTATACAAATATAATATATATTGTTTTGTTATAAGTTCAAAAGTTCCATCATTATCTGTATCAATTAAATCGAATGCAGAAAAAGTATTAAGATTATATGTTTCTCTATACTTTTCTATATCTATACCTTTATCTTTAAAATCTAAAGTATATGTATTATCATCAGTAGGAAGATATGAAATTCCATAATTATCTAATGTAACTTTAACATTATTTTTATTAATTTTTGTATTTATAGTATAACCATTAAATGTATTACCAAAACTATTTTTTATTAAATCTTCAAATTTATTATCTTTTAACATTAGTACTACTACATTTCCTGCAGTTTCATCTTTTACAAAAACATACTTATTATTATTGTCTTTATATATATATAATTCTACACTTGCAGAAAATTTCTTTTTAGTATTATATTCAATAACTTCATTTGTACTACCACTAATAAAAATTACTTTTAAATCAGAATATGCTTCTATTGTATCAGTTGAGGCCTCGCTAGTTACTGGATTTCCAACTATTGATATATAGTCATGAATTTTATCATCATCTAAGTCATATTCTTCTATTTTTATAACCTCTTTATTTTCTATACTTTCGCTATTTTCTAATCTTGTCATAAAATCTTCTTTTACTAGTTGTGGTTTTTCAAATCTATATATTGTGCTTGCAATTAAAGCTAATATACTTAAAAATATAATTAATAAAATTGCTACAATAATTCTGTTTTTTGTAATCCTAAAAGAAAATAAATTTTTAAAAAACTCTAACATCTTTTTCACCTATTCTCTATCTAAGAATACAATTCCATCTAAATGATCTGTTTCATGTTGTATTACAACAGCTTCTATATCTTTTGCATGTAACACTTTTTTATTTCCTTTCAAGTCCATATACTCAACTGTTACCTTTTCATGTCTTTTTACTTCTTTGAATTCATCTGGAAAACTTAAACATCCCTCTTCTACAACAATCATCGACTTAGATCTTGATTTTATTACAGGATTAATCATAACTACTGGCTTTTTAGGAGAATTTTCTTCAACATACGAATAGTCATATACAATTATTCGCTTAAGCATACCAACTTGGCATGCTGCAAGACCAATACCATCATTTTTATACATAGTTTCTAACATATCAGATGCAAGTTCTTTTATCTTGTCATCAATAACAGTAACCTCTTTTGATTTCTTGGTAAGTATTTCATCTCCTTTTAATCTAATCTGCCTTATAGCCACCTTTTTTCCTCCATTTCTTTTCACTTTTTAATTCTTCTCTTATATTCAATACTTTTTCTACTTCATTTTTATCTATCAAAAATTTATATATAAATATAAAATATATTATAACATTTAATATAGCATAAATAATATATGCAATGTTAAATTTTGCTCCTCTAATCATTCTAATTGCAACTGGTATTAAATCTACTACAAATATAGTAAAGATAATCATATTTGCTTTTAAAATACTAACATAATACTTTTTACCTAAAAATTTAATTACTTTGTAAATTATTATATAAACAATTATATCTCTTATAATATCTATAATTCTATTTAAAACTATTGACCTTTTTGCACTGCTTATAAGTGTATTCATAATTGTATCATAATTTTCTATTTGATTCATTGAAAAAGCATTATCTGCAATATAATTTGTTATATTGTTAATAACTAGATATTGTAATAAATTAGTTAATATTATAGCTAAAATAGCAACAAACATAGCAAGTAAAAATGAATTAATCTTCCTCTTTTCCATATATACCTCCAAATTTATAATTCTATATCTATACTTGATCTTTTTTTGTTCTCAGAGCTATTTGATTCTTCTTCATTTTGAAAATTATTATCTAGTATTACTTTATCATCATTACCATCCATATCAGTTATCGTAGTATTATTAGAATTTGATATTCCCATTTTTAATTCTTGCCATTCCTCTTTGCTTATCAATACTTTTCTTGCCTTACTTCCATCATATCCAGAAATTAGCCCTCTTGCTTCCATTTGATCAACAATTCTTCCAGCTCTTGAATATCCTATTTTAAATCTTCTTTGTAACATTGATGCTGAAGCCTGTCCCATATCCATTACTAAATCAATTGCTTCATTTAATATTGGATCTGCATCATCTGCTTCATCTTTTTTATCATCTACATCTTTGTTTCCGCTTCTTTCTATACTTTCAATAATATCCTCACTATATGTTACTTCAACATTAGATTTTATATTATCAATTATCTTCTCTATTTCACCATCTGATACAAAAGCACCTTGTATTCTTAGAGGTTTTGTTTCACCAGTAGGGAAATATAGCATATCTCCTTTTCCAAGTAATTTTTCTGCTCCAACCATATCAAGTATTGTTCTTGAATCAATTTGTGATGTAACAGAAAAAGCAATACGTGATGGAATATTTGCTTTAATAATACCAGTTATTACGTCAACAGAAGGTCTTTGTGTTGCAATTACAAGATGCATACCTGCTGCTCTTGCCATCTGTGCTAAACGACATATTGCATCTTCAACATCATTTGGAGCAACCATCATTAAGTCTGCAAGCTCATCTATTATAATCACTATTTGTGGTAATTTTACACCTTCTTCTTTTTCTATTAGTTTATTATATCCTTTTATGTCTCTTACACCTTTTTCTGCAAATAAATTATATCTATTTACCATCTCTTGTACTGCCCAGTTTAAAGCACCAGCAGCTTTTTTAGCATCTGTTACAACAGGTATTAATAAATGTGGTATTCCGTTATAACATGAAAGTTCAACCATTTTGGGATCTACAAGTATCATTTTTACTTCACTAGGTTTAGCTTTGTATAAAATAGATACTATTAAAGAGTTGATACAAACACTTTTTCCTGAACCTGTTGCACCTGCAATAAGTACATGAGGCATTTTTGCAATATCTCCTACTACTATTTCACCTGCTGCATCTTTACCTAAAGAAAATGCAAGTTTTGATGGATGATCTTTGAAAACATCTGATTCTATTACTTCTCTTAAAGAAACTGCTTCTGATACTTCATTTGGTATTTCTATACCAACTGCTGCTTTTCCTGGGATAGGAGCTTCAATTCTAATTGCTTTAGCAGCAAGATTTAATGCAATATCATTTGATAAATTAACTATTTTACTTATTTTAACACCAATACTTGGAGTTAATTCATATCTTGTTACAGTAGGTCCTTTTGTAATATTAGTAACTTTTGCTTCAACTCCGAAACTTGCAAGTGTTTTTTGAAGTTTTATAGCAGTTGCATGAATTGCTTTTTTATCAACTGTTGCTCCACCCTTTATTTCATTTAATAATGTTATAGGTGGAAATGTATAATTTTCTTCTTCAACATGCTTTGTATGATCTAATGTTAATACTTCTTTTAAATTTTTATCTTCTTTTTCTTCTCTTTGCATTTTGAAGAATTCATCTCTTTTTTGCTTTCCTTCAATTTCAGCCTCTGTTGGTTTGCCACCTAATTTGTTAAAATCAAATTCTATTTGTTCTACATTGCTTGTTTTAAGATTATTTTCAGGATCACTACTGCCTTCTTCTTTCATCTTTTCAGCAATTTCCTTTGCATTTAATTCTTCAAGTATTTCTTTTCTTGTTAATTTCTTTCCATTTATTGATAGTGTATCTTCATCACTTTCATCATCATAATTTTCTTCATGTCTAAATAAAGTATTATACGCATTTAAAATTGCGTTATATAAATATATACATATATTTTTTACTCCTGAGAAAAATTCAGCAAATGAAATATCAAATATTAAAAGTGTAGAAACAAAAGTAACCAATATAAGTAATACTTTACTTACAATTCCTCCTAAAACAGAATTACAAATTGCAGCTATTACATTACCAACTATACCGCCCATATTACTTCCAAGTACACCTGTATTATATGAGTCAACAATATATTTTACTGGATTAGCAAAAAGATTTAAGTCTTTTGTAGTAAAAGAACATATAGTTGCTGCCACAAGTGACACAAGTAATACACCTTTTACTATTTCTTTTGATGGAACTACTCTAGAATTAGACATAATACAATGGGCTCCAACTAAAATTAAAGCAATTGCAAAGCCTATTGCAAGATTTCCAAAGAAACCTTTAAATACATTTTTTATAATATTTGACAAAAAGCCAATATTAGGGAAAATTAATAAAATAAATAGTAAAACTCCGGTTATAATTAATACGCCACCTAGCATATCATGTCTTAGAGTTTTTGCAGATTGTTTTTTATTACCTTTCCTATTTTTACTTCCTTTTCTTCTTCCCATCTTTACATCAACCTCTATCCTAAATTATTTTAATTCTTTTCTATTATTATGTACAATATCCATAGTCTCTTTTAAAACTTCTTCTACTTTTAATAATATAGAATCAGCATATTCTCTTGTTCCAGTACTAATTTCTTTAGATATTTTATTTGCATTTTCTATAATTTCTTCCTTTTGAGCAAGTGCTTGTTTAGTTATTACATGCTCATCTACCATACTTATAATTTTAGCCTCAGCTTCTTTTAACAAGCCATTTGCCTCTTTTTCAGCATCTGACATAATCCTTTGTCTTTCTTCTTTTACCCACTTTGCTTGTTTTAATTCATCTGGTAGTTTAAGTCTTATCTCTTCCAATAATTCTCTAAATTCTTCTATATCTATCATAACCTTATTTGAAAATGGTACTTTCTGACCTGATTCCATTAATTCTTCTAAATTTTCTAACAACGTAAAAATCTCCATTTATATTACCTCCACTTGTACAACATTAAAACTACATTACCATAACTTCTTTTATCAATACAATCTAAATTTTCAAAACTATTAAATATTTCTATATCGTTTTTCTTAATAAAACTTTTATCTGTTTCATACACAACTATACCATCTTCTTTTAATAATTCTCCTTTTTTAGAATTTGATATATAATTTAGTGTATCTATTCCAAGATTACTATCATATGGTGGATCAAGAAAAATAATATCAAAATTAATTTTTTCTTGTTTTATATCTTCCAAACATTTTTTATAATCTCTCTTAGATATTTTAACACATTCTTGTGTTTTAGTCAACTTAATATTGGACATTATTGTTGATATGCTAGATATTTCTTTATCATTTAACCAAGCAAATTTTGCACCACGACTTATACTTTCAATTCCTAAACTACCTGTACCAGAAAATAAATCTAATACATATGCATCATCTAAGTAAGGCGTAAGTATTGAAAAGAGTGCTTCTTTCACTCTATCAAGGGTGGGACGTGTTTTTATATTTTTTGGTCCCATTAATTTTTTTGCTTTATATTTTCCCGCTATTATTCTCATCATTTACTCCTATATTTCCATAAATTCATAACTTGCATTAAAGTAATCTAATATATTTTTTAAATATTTTGACTCAAAAATAATGCTTGCAGTATTATCATTTGGATGAAAACAAACTTTATCTATATTTAAAAGTTCTTTATCTACTATGAACATTACATCTGTATCTTTAGCACCAATTATATTAAGTATTGATACAGAACCAGGTGTTATATTTAATTTTTCTAATAAACTTTCCTCATCTGCAAACGTTAATTTTTTTATATTTAATTTTCTTTCTATTTCTTTTATATCAGCTCTCTTATGAAGTGGCAAGGAAACTAAATAGTATTTAGTTTCCTTTTTATCTTTTAAAAATAAATTTTTACATATTACTCCATCAATTTTTTCTTCTATTTTTGCATTAATACTATCATTTTCAGAAAAGATTTTTTCATGATTTATTAGACAATACTTTATTTTTAATTTATCAAATAAATTACAAACCTTCTCTTTATTATCATTCATGTATATCATCTACTCCTAATATATCTAAGACATGTGGTTTAAGTTTTAATTTTTCACCTAACTCATCATCTATATTATCAATATATATTGCATTTTCAATATATTCAAATGCTTCTTCAAAATTTTGTTTATCATTATATAATACGGTTAGTATTACATCTCCTTCTTCTACCTTATCTCCAACCTTTTTACTAAATTCAAATCCAACAGAATAATCAATACTGTCTTCTTTTGTTCTTCTTCCTCCGCCAAGACATACTAGTGCCTCTCCAATACTTTTACTATCAATAGATACTATATATCCTGAACTTTGTGCATGAATTTCTTTAAAAAAGGTTACCTTATCTTTAGTTACTGGAAGATACATATCTTTATGTAGCCAGTCTAAATATACTTTTTCTACTTTACCCTTCTGAGCTTTTACAAGCTCTAAGAATTTTTCATATGCCTCTCCAGATAATATTACTCTTATTATGTCTCTTTTATTCTGTTCAATATCTGTGCATACACCAGACATACTTATCATTTGAGCTGCAATTTCTAATACTACCTCTCTTAAATCTCTAAACTCATCACTCATTATACTTTCTTCATCAGCAAGTAAAAATGATATTACCTCTTTAATTTCAAGTGCATTTCCCACATTTCTTCCAAGAGGCTCTGACATAGATGTTATAACTGCTTTAGTTTCAACATTTGCAGCCTCTCCTATCTCTATCATTTTTTTTGCTAATAATTTTGCATCTTCTAAATTTTTCATAAAAGCTCCACTACCAACAGTTACATCTAAAAGTATTTTATCAACACCACAAGCAAGCTTTTTACTCATAATTGATGATGCAATAAGATCCATAGATTCGACAGTTGCAGTTGTATCACGTAAAGCATATAATTTTTTATCAGCTATTGCTATTTCATTACTTTGAGAAATTAAACAAAGTCCTATTTCCTGTACTTGTTTTAATGCATTTTTTATAGGGATATTAATATCATATCCTTCAATAGACTCTAATTTGTCAGCAGTACCACCTGTAAAACCTAGCCCTTTTCCTGACATTTTACATACACCAACACCAAGAGCTGCAATGATAGGTAAAACAATTAATGTTACTTTATCACCTACACCACCTGTTGAATGTTTATCAACAATATACTTTCCTGGTATTTTTATATCAGATAAATCAATTTTTTTTGATGAATCCCTCATAGCAAAAGTAAGGTTAAATAATTCTTCTTTTGAAAGCCCGTTAAAATAAATTGCCATAAGAAGTGCAGATACTTGATAGTCAGGTATTTTATCTTCGCAATACTCTTTTATAAAATAATCTATTTCATATTTTGTAAGTTCTTTTCCATCCCTTTTCTTTTCAATTATATCATACATTCTCATAGTTATTTCTCCTCCAAAACTTCTTCTGTCCATTTCTTTTCATATGTATCTGTTCCTATATAAACTAGTTTTCCTTTTTCTATTTCAAACTTTGCCATATCTTCTTCTTTTATATATGGAATTACATTTCTTAGTTCATCACCATATACATTAAATTCATCTTTTTTAAACTTATTTTCCTTATTCTTTCTTTCATTTTGCATATACAAATCAAGTTCATCATTATATGCAACTATTCTTGACTTAAATTCTTCCTCTCCACTTTGTAACATATTATACGAATTATCTAAATAAGAAACAACAATTGTAAATATAGAAATAGTTACAACAATAACCAGTACCAGAAAAATCATGCTGGCACCTTTTTTACCTTTACCTTCAATTTTCATATAAACACCTCAATATACCATTATATTACTATAAAGTACATACTTTTGCAAGCTTTTTTTAAAAAGTAAAGGAGGTTATTTATAAAAACCTCCTACTAAAATGATATATTATTCTTCTAACCACTTATAATATCCTTCTAAGACAATATTTTTTACCTGTTCTGGTGATAAATTTGTTGTATCTATTACAATATCATAATTGTTCATATCACATCTGTCTACACCATATGTATCAAGCCATCTTTTATTTTCTTCATTAAATCTATATAGTATTTGCTTCTTTGCATCTTCAACACTAGTGTAGTTTTCTGTTTCTTTTCTTTTTTCATCTAATAGTGCCCTTTTTGCTGCAACATCAATATCTACTTTAAGATATACCTTAAAAGAATTTGGAACAGCATAAAATCCAAGCTTTGCATCTATTATTAAATTGTCATGATTTGCTGCATAATTTTTGGCACTATTTTCAATTTGTCTATCAAGTTCTGGATGCTTATCAATATATTCTTGAAACTCTGCAATAGACACACCTTTTTGAGCAGCAAGACTTCTTACATACTGACCATTTCTATAAATTTCATAACCTAACTCTTTATTTAAGTTATTGCTAAGTGTACCTTGTCCACTAGCATGATCACCTGTTATTGTTATAATATGTTTTTTCTCCATATTAATTACTCCTCTTCATTATTTGTATCTTGTACTTTTTCCTCCTCTGGTTTACATACATACTCGTTTTTATATTTTACAAGAACTTTTCCATCCACAATTTCTTGTGCAGCAATATCTACTGCATCTTTTATACAATCGTCACCTTCTATAACTCTTCTATTTTCAATACTTCTTGCTCTTTTAGCAAGTGCTAAAGCTGATTGATATCTATTTCCGGCTTTTGGCATTATTTTTTTAACATTAGGATCTGATAACATTTTTATTCCTCCTTCAATATACACATTATATTTTAACATAACTTTTTAATTTTTACAACAATTTTTCTATTTAATATTCTATATAGGCTATATTTTCATAAAATTAATTAGGTGATATTTTGAATAAATTTATCATATGTAAATTAAGGGACGTTATAAAAATAGTAATATTTTTAATTTTTTTATCATTATTACTAATATTTTCTAAAAATAATATTGACTCTGTAAAAGATAGTTTAAATATATTTTTACAAAATGTTTTTCCATCACTATTTCCTTTTATATTATTTACAAATATTGTATTAAATACAGACATTCCAGAAATAATTGATAAATTTATAGGGAAATATATAGAAAATATTTTTAAGGTAAAATCTTCAAGCATTGCAATAATTATAGGGTTTTTATGTGGTTTCCCACTGGGTGCTAAAGCTACATTAAATTTATATTTAGAAAATAAAATAGATTATAATTCTGCAAAAAAATTACTTTCTTTTACTAATAATTGTAATCCTTTATTTGTTATCTCTACAATTGGAATTAGTATGTTTTCAAGTATAAAAATAGGAATTCTTTTTTTAATTTCTCAATATTTATCTGCTATAATTATAGGAATTATATATAAAACTACTATTACTAATAATAATTTAAAATTATCAAATACTACTAATAATAAAATAAAAAAAGATAAAGATAATTTTTTTAATAACATTAAAACTAGTATTTTTAATACATTTTTATCACTTGGAACAATTCTTGGATTTATTATAATTTTTAATTTACTATTTTCTATAATAAAACACTACTTAAATTTATTTAACATTTCAAATACTATAATTTGCATTATATCAAGTATATTTGAAATTACAAAAGGATGTCTTGATATTTCACTTTTAGATACAAATATTATATTAAAACTTGTTATAGCTTCCTTTTCAATAGGTTTTAGTGGATTTTGTATCTTATGTCAAATATATTCTGTGATTTCAAATGATAACTTTAAATTTATAGATATTTTAAAGCCAAAATTAATACAAGGTATAATTTCATCTATTATTACATATATTTTAATAAAATTTACTAATTTTTTTAATGTAGACACCCTTACAATATTTAATAACCAAGATAGTGTTTATATAAACAAAAAAATATATATAAATTATTCATTAATACTTATAATTTTTACTATTTGTATATTTTTTTATTTAAAGCATAAAAAAAGTAGTCATAAGACTACTTTATTAAAGAAGGGGGGTAAACTTTGACTGTTTACATTAATATTATTAGTAAAAAAATAAAATTTATACATATTTTTTAAGGAGGTATAAAAAATGGATAAAAATCAAGGATTTTATGATCCATATAATTTTAATGTTCCACAAAATAATATGAATTATCAAGTAGGAAACACTCAAAATGTTACGCCTGATTTTCAAATGGGAATAGAAAATGTTGCAAATCCATCTATGTACTATGAGCAACAATATATGTATTATAGATATCTTACTCAACTTTTAGAATATAGAATTAAATTAAAAGAATGGGAAAATATGAACAGAGAAAAGCAAAATAAATAGAGGCTTACACCTCTATTTTTATATTACCATTCCACCATTTGGACTTATAACTTGTCCTGTTATATATCTTGCCTCTTTAGATGCTAGAAATTTTACAACGCCTGCGACCTCATCTGTATTTCCAATTCTACAAAGCGGTATACTATCTTCTATTTCTTGTAATTCTTCTTTTGTAAACTTAGCATTCATATCTGTATTTATCATTCCTGGTGCTACAACATTTACAGTTATATTAGATGGTCCTAACTCTTTTGCTAAAGCCTTTGACATACCAATTATAGCAGACTTTGATATTGAGTAATTTACTTCCATTGAAGCCCCAGTAATTCCCCAAATTGATGATATATTTATTATACTTCCATCCTTTTTATTTATCATATATTTTTTTAAAGCTGACTGTGTTACATTAAATGTTCCTATAACACTTACATCAAGCATTTTTTGTAAATCTAAATTTGTTATATCATTAAAAAGCTTATACTCACAAATACCAGCATTGTTAACTAAAACATCTATACTTTTATACCTTTTTAATACTTCATCTATCATTTCATCTACTTGTTTTCTATTTGCAACATCTGCTTGATATATCATACAAGAATATCCTAACTTTTGTAATTCTTTTTGCAAATCTTGTGCTTGTTTTTTTGAGGTATTATAGTTTATACACACGTTATATCCTGCCTTTGCAAATTCTCTTGCAATACTTGCACCTATGCCTTTGGCAGCACCTGTTACTATTACTGTATTACTCACTTTTATTCCTCCTTCTTTTTATCATTTCTTTTTATCATTAACATAGTAATTCCACCAATTATAATTGGTAAATAGAAAGTATATATTCTCCAAAATAATATTCCTAAATTAATTGTTTGTGCACTAAAGAAATTTTTAAATATTATATGAAAGCCACCTTCTGCAGCAATTCCTGCACCAGGTATTGGGACAAATGCCATAATCATACTTAAAAATGCCTGTGCAGATATTATTTTTATAAATGATGTTCCAGAAAGTCCAAAAGCTTTATACACAGCATAAGTTAC
>CANQPW010000002.1 GCA_947625855.1 uncultured Clostridia bacterium
AAAATGCAGTAATTGCAATAGATATGTGGTTTTTCGAGGTAGTCACCTCGACCAGTGTTCAAAAGGAGTTATGTTTTAAGCATAACTCCTTTATTTTTTATATTTTATTATATTTATTTTTTATATTTTATTATATTTATTTTTTATGCACATAATTAGTTTTTTAGTATTTTTTCAGCCATCATATATTTATTTGTTATGTGATATCCAGCATATCCATACATTTTATCTAGTCCAGTATAAGTATAACCTAAATGACCATATTTCATTCCAATATCTTTTAAATATCTAGTTCCTATACGCGCCATATTTGATGCAATTTTTCTATGTCTATATTTAGTTTTTTTGTAGTACATCCTACACTTCCTGTATCTTTTTTCTCTAGTTGCATACTAACTATTAAAGTCCCATATACTTCATTATTATCTAAAGCAATAAGTATCTTTTAGTTTGTATATATTATATAATTTTTCTAACATATTACACCTACTTTCAATAACTTATTATTGATTAATCCAATTTTCAATTTTAGCTTTACTTGTTTTTACCATACTTCCACGAATTTCCATACCTGGTAATATTTTTGCACCTTGACATATTTTTCTTATATCATTTTCACTTGAACCAAGTCCACTTCCCTCATGTGTAGAGAAAAATTTTACAATTTTTCCTTGCCAATTTAATTTTTCAAGTTGAGTAAACATTGGCATTGGTAATGTTCCCCAATATATTGGATAACCTATATATATAACCTCATAATCGTCTATATTGGGTAATGTTTTTAAAATAGCTGGTCTTTCATTATTATTTTTTTCAACTAAAGCCTCATCACAACATTTTTTATATTCTGCTGAATATGGAACTGCTCTATCTACTCTAAATAACTCTGCTCCAGTTATTTCCCTTATATACTCAGCAACAATCTCTGTATTTCCTTTATCTACATATCCTACTGCATAATTTTCATCTGCTCTTGAAAAGTATATTACAATACTCTTTTTACCTTTTATACTTTCTTTATTTGAAAAAAATGACATAAAAAATACCTCCTATATATTATTTATATTATATCATACTTTATTTCATATTTAAATGTCTTTCTTTATATAGCATTATAAAATGTTATATATCAACATTTTAAAGGAGCTATGTTTAACCATAACTCCTTTTATTACAACTGATTCAATATTATATTAAATACAATATCTTACACTATCTATTTTTTAGATATTCTTTTATTCTTTCTATATCAACTTGATCTTTAGGTTTATTCCTTTTTATTTTAAATTCTAAAATAGTATTTAAATCTTCTAAATTATATGGCTCACAAACCTCCATCTTAAATTTTTCTTTTTCATCTACAACAACTTCTAAAGAATCACTTATATGATAAAATCCACATTCGTTCTTTTTATCTTCAGTTAAGCTATATTTATCTTTTATTTTTTCAAATAATTCTCTTGAAATACACAAATCTAAATCTCCTGCTTGTTCTCTAATACCTCTAATTACAAGAGATGCTCCTGATAAAACATAATATTCATCTTTTGGTAAGTCTAATTTTTCTAATAAATTTAATAATTGCTCTTTATTCATAAAATAACATCCATCTCCTCTAAAACAATTATAACACAACATATATAAATCTAAAAGTCTATAAATCATAAATTGTATCATTAAAATATAAATGTATTGATATATTTCTACCAAAAATGTAAATTATTTTATATTACCTACTCATATGATGTAGTTGCTTGAATTTGAATTCTTTGACTCTTTTTACAATTTGGACAAACAAAAGATGTACTTATTGTACCACCAGTTAAATATGTACCATTTAAAGTTGATGATATTGTTCCACATGATTCACATTTTCTTTTATATACCACTTCTCCAGTTCTAGAATCAGACTTAACTATTATACAACCTTGAAGTACAACATGATTATATATAGTTTTCTTTTCATTAGATTCATTATTAGTAGAATCAACAATATTATTTTGTTGCATTTGATTATTTTGTGGTTTACTTGTTGTATTAGAAATATTATCTTTTATTTCTTGGTTTACATTATTATTTTCTTTATTTTTTGGTAATATAAAAAGAAATATTCCTATTCCAATTATAGCTATTAATATACTTACAATTACAAAAATAAATATTTTTTGTTTCATTATGCTTTCCTCCCTTTTTTATTTAATATTACTAATTAGTTTTGTATACAAAAACCAATTTTTACCTTATTATCATTATTTGTTTTTAAACTTTTTACTATCTTTTCAATATCACACTTTTTAATTAAATTTACGTTTTCATTTGCATTAATAGTTACCCTATATGATTGCTCTATTTTTATTTTATCATATAAATTTCTTACATATCTTGCATTTGAAAAATTTTTATTATTTCTGACAATATTAAAATGCTGTATTAAAATTTCTTTTACATTACTAGCAATTTTATATTTTTCCTTATAACAAAGATTTTTAAAAATACTATATAATTCTTCTGATGTATAATCAGGAAAATCTATTTTAAATTGAATTCTACTTTCAAAACCTGGATTTGCATCCAACATATGTTGCATTTCATTTGTATAACCAGCAAGTATTACACAAAGATTTTCTCTATTATCTTCCATACCTTTTAAAAGAGTTGCTATACATTCAGCGCCATAATCTCTACCATCTTCATCTCGAATATATGATGCAATAGAATATGCTTCATCTATAAAAAGAATACCACCTAAAGATTTATTAATAACATTTTGAGTCATAGGTGCAGTATGTCCAACATATTTACCTATTAAATCGCATCTTTGTGCTTCTACAAAAACTTTTTTGTTAGATAAAATTTTTTCCTCAGCAAAAATTTTACCAACTATTCTTGCTACCGTTGTCTTCCCTGTTCCTGGATTCCCATTAAAACACATATGTAACATTGGAATATTATTTCGACTTTTGCTTGTCTTTATAAAACTAATAACTTTTTTTATTTGCTCTTTTACTTCATCTAAGCCAATAAGTTCATCTAATTCTTGTAATCCTGTTTTTATTGTTTCATTTTCCTTGCTTGCTTTCAACTTTTTGTCTTCATTTAAAAATACTGATACATCTTTCTCGCTTTTTATTTTACTGTTAACCAATATATTTAACAATTTGTTTTTAATCACATAATATGGATTACTAGATAATTCATTAATTACCTCATCATTATATGTTAGTTCATTTGTGTCCATAAACTTTTTTATATATTCTTCTTTTTCTTCATCTGAAATGAAATCTATTTTCATTGCCCATGAAAAATATTCAGTTAATACAGCGTTTACTTCTCCTTCTATAAATTCATCTTCTATTATTATAAATGCTTTTGTTGGCATTTGTTCTATCATAACTTCTATTTCTTCTTTTATTTCTTTAAGGCTCCCTCTTAATGAATCTAAATCAAAAACTATAATGCCTTCTTCTATACCTTCATAATTACTTTTTTTCTTTTTTCTAGTATTTTGTCTAATTTTATTAGGATTAAAATACAAAATATTTTTATTAAGTATTATACCATTTTTATAATATATTTCTGCAATAACAGATATTAGTTCTTCATAAAATGTATAATTAGAGTCATTTCTAATAACAATATTATAATTTTCAAATTCAATATTACAATCATATTGTTTTATTACTTTATGATATCTTATAATATTTCTTAATACTTTTTTGTTTTTACTCAATCCAATTGTATTGTCTAATTTACTTAAAATTTCTTCATTTTCTTTATCTAGTAAATCTTCATTTAATTCCATAATAAAACTCCCTTCTTAATACATAATCTATTATATAATATTAATAGGAGATAGAAAAGATTGGTGGTCACATATTGCATTGCTAAAGTTTGGTATTTATAGTAATAAAATATATTATATAAGTAGTTTTTTTAATCCTCATTATTATTTAATTTCATTGTTGAAATATTTTCATCACTAAAACCTAATAGTTTTAAAGTATCCTCTTCATAATAATAAAATTTAGGTTTTTCGAAATCCATTTTAAAATATTCATAAGTATTTATAAATACTTCAAGATTTTCAATTTTACCTTTTAAGTAATTACTAACTAATTTTAATATACGATTATTTTCTTCTAATATTTCATCATAATATTCAAAACAATCATAATCCCATATAGTTCCATAAGATAGTTCTGCATTATTTTTAGGTAAATAATAGCACATTCCTGCCATAGATATTTCTCCTAAGTTTCTCATATTAGAATTTTGTATAGCTTTTTTGTCCCAAATAGTTAAATCATCTAGTACAAATATTGGATTTTCTATGTATTTTAACATCATCTCATTTATTAAAATATCACCTTTTTTAAAAGGAACTGGTAAATTAATAAATAGTTCTCCAATATCACATAAATCATTATGATTTTTTTTAATTTTCGTTAGTTTAATTTGTTGGTTTATAACTACATAATCTGCGGAAATTTCCTCATCATTATATAGATATTTTTTTGTAATAGTAAAAAAGTCTATTTCATTATCTTCTTTTATTAAACATTCTACTTTTGTAAAAACATCTTTATATGTATTATTTGAATATTCTATTACTTTATTTAAAAAGCTATAATGTTTACTATATGTTTCCAATATATATACACAATTTTCTTCAAATTTTATCATATCACTATATATACATCTTACTCTATCTATCTCATTTTGAATCATTGCTTTTACGCTATAATAATGCTTACAATTAATTCCTTCTCTAACTTCCATATCTTGATAATTATATATTAAATCTTGATATTTTTTAATTTTTTCTTCTAAATCCATCTTTTTATTTCTATATACTAAAACTGCAAGTTCCTCTGTATTAAATTGATATTTTATCTTTCTACAATAATTACTTATTGCTTTTGAATTAATTAAATCGTAGTCATCTAACTTTTTTTTGCTATTTAAACTTTTATCCATAGTTTTTTATTCCTTTCTTATTATAATAATAAAAATTTTTACTCTATAAATCACAAAATCTTAAATGCTCTGGAATCCATTTAAGTTCAATACTTTCAGATATATTTTCTCTACTTTTAGCTATTATAATATCTGCAATATTTTTTCTTTTTGTTGATTTGTCAAAACAATCTTCTCTATGCAATAGTAAAATAATATCTGTATATTTTTCATAATCTATATTATTAGAAGTTAAGTCTTCTAGTGTAGGAATATGATTTTTTCCATGATATACTTTTTTATATGATATATACGAAGTTACTAAAATTGGAATATTTAGCTCTTGTGCAAGATTTTTCAAGTTGCTTAAAATGCTATTTGTTTCTGCAATTTTACTTTCACCATAACTTATTAACTCCAAATAATCAATTATAACGCAAGCTATGTCTTTTTCTTTTTTCATATTTTTAGATTTCTTACAAATTTCTTTTATAGATATTCCAGGTGTATCATCAATATATATACTTTCTTTATCTATTTTTTCGTTGATTTTTTTAACTTTAAGTAAGTCAAAATCTTTTAAATCTAAAATATCAGGAGCTTCCATTTCTCCAGTGATACTAGCAATTTTAGATAATATACTTTCTTTTGAACATTCCAAGCTAAAAAATAGAGCTGACTTTTTATCATTTATAGCAATATTATTCAGTACATTTAACACAAAACTTGTTTTTCCAACAGAGGCTGTCCCAGCTAATAAAACCAAATCTCCCTGTTTTATTTTTACCATCTCATCTATTTTTTTAAATCCTGTTTTCATTCTTTATCACTCCTTTCAATAAATACATTTATTTTATAATAATTTCTACAATCAAATTTCCTTCTTCACTATTTTTCCTTGTAGTACTACCAGAGTTTCTAATAATTATTCTATTGCCACTTTTTACTTTAGGTGGTATTTTTACTGTAATTTCATTACACACTTTGATTTCGGTATTAGAGTTTTCATCATACTTAATATATTTATACCTGATTTTTTTATTGCATCCATTCAAAGCTTCTTTTTCAGTTATTATACATTTGATATAAATATTATTTTGGTTGCCAAGTAGTTCCTTTGTACTTTTTTCCTTTATGTTCTTGCCTACAATTTCTTCTAAATCAATATTATCAAACATATTTAAAAACCTCATCCTTGTAACCTAAATATTTTTATCTAATACTTCTTTTATCTTTTTAGCTGCCTCTTTATCTGAAAGTTTAAATGCATTCATTATACTTCTTGAATAACTAAAAGCTTTTTGCAATATTTCTTCATTTTTTATAACGATTAATTCATCCACACTATTTTGTATTTTTTCGATACAGTTTTTTGCGACATTCATTCGCTTTTTTCCTTCAAATAGAGAAGGGAAGGTGACAATTGCAATAGTTTTTATTTTTAGCTTATTAGTCAATTTGGCAATTTCTTCAATTTCACCTGTGCCAGTTCCACCACCCAATCCTGCTACTAATATGACTAAGCTTACATCTTCAACTACTTTTTCTATTTCATCTTTACTTATTTCTACAGCTTTTTTTCCCATTTCGGGATTTCCAGAACAGTCTAAACCATTTGTAATATTATCTCCTATTAACATTTTCGTGCTACAATTAGAAAAATTAATATCATCTTTATCAGGACTAATAACAAATGTATTTATATCCTCGTAATTTTCTATATAATTATTAACTATACTAACTCCAGCACCACCTAATGCGATTATTTTAAAATCAACCATTTTTTCATCTCCTTTTTTATATAACATTTCTATATTTATTATAATAATTAAATTTCAATATTTCAAAGTATTTGGTCATATAATGTATAGCCATAAAAAAATAACTAATACATAAACAATATTAGTTACTTTTATACAACATAAAAAATTTTAACATCTCCAATTTGCAAATGGATATTTATATGATTTACGTTCATCACTGTTTTCAGATACTCTTTTATTATATTCTTGTAGAAGTAAAGTCTCTAATTTACCTGCCTTCTCATATGCTTTATCACCATTTACATATATCCAAAAAATATATAAATCTTTTCTTTTTTTTTCGTCTATTTGCCATATAGCTCTTCCACCTTTATGGTTTTGAGCATTTCCAACTCCATATTTCATATATAGGCCTAACCTATTATATAAATCTGAATTTTTTTCTCCACCAGCTTTACCAATATATAATATTTTTTTCAAATACTCATCTAAATCATTTAAAGTTTTTAATTTTCTTTCCAATTTATCTATACCATATTCATTTCCTATCATAAATTGAAATTTAGAATAATTATTCTCATCTTTATAAATATTCTCTATTTCATCTACTACTATATTATCATCTCCAGCATTTATTATAAAATATACCCCAAATTTTTCACTTTTTTCTTTAAATTTTTCATTAAACTTATTAATTTTAAAAGTATATTTATCTTTTTCTTTTACAATAATATCTGTTAGTTTACATACATTTGATTCACCAAGCTCTATATTATTATCTTTTGCATTTTTTTCTATAAACCCTTTTATATTTTCCATAATTTCTTCATGTATCATTTTAACATTCCCCTTTTATTTATATTTTTCATAAGCATTTTTTATTATATCTTTCATTTCTTCTCTTAAATTATCTGGTTTTATAATCGTTAACATATCAAGATTTCTCATAGCCCATAGTTTAAAACCTATTGGATTAGCATTCAAACTCATTTGAAATGTATCAGAATTTACTGGCTTAATTTTTACTTTTTTGCCAAATCTTTCAATAACTTCACCTAACAAACACTCATCACATCTTGCTTCTATTTGGACTTCATTTCCACTAAATATTTCAACTGCTGTGTCTGTATATTCTTCAATTTCCTTTTCTGTTTTGTGTATAGCAATCTTTTGACTTGTTTCTTGTAAATTTTTGATTCTATCTAACCTATAATGAAAAAACTCGTTATTTCCATCTTTAATAGCAAGCATATAAAACTGCTGTTTATCATAAATAATAGCATAAGGAGATACTGTTGGTATGCTTACAATTTTCTTATCTATTCTGTCTCCATTTATATAATACTTCCAATATTCAAATCTAATTTTATTTTTATTTAAGATACTATTACTTATATCTTCAATATTTTTTATAACTTCAACATTATTAGTTCTTCCTTTAGGAGAATATACTCTATAATTTTTTACCTTTTCATTTTCATATATATTTTGAAGATTTTTACACTTTTTTATTATACCTTTTGCAATTCTTTCTTCTATAAATGTTGAATAACTAAATGTATCTATTATTGCTCTGATTTCACCAGGCTCAAAGTCTGTTTCTGGATCATTAGTAATATAATAACCTATTTTATTGTCATTGTATGTACTAATATCATAACCAAACTTTTCCTTCAGCAAATTGATATTTCTTCTTATAGTTCTTGGATCAATATCTTCTCCATATACTTCATTTATCTTTTCTTTTAATTCTGATATAGATAATTTATGTTCTTCATCACTATATTTTTTTAATACATTTAATATGTATAATATATTTCCATTCTTTTCGTATAAATCCATATTACCTCTCCTATATATTCTTTTAAATTAATTATTTTTTTCACTTTTTATTTCTGCATCTAAAATATTTGAGTCCTCTCTACTTTTTATTACTATTGTATTATTTTCTAATTTTCCCTTTATTATCTCTATTATTCCTTTTATAACGTCAAAAGATTTTTCTTCTTCAGCTGGTATATTTATAGTAAAAATATTAATTTCAGGTTGTGTTTTTGTACTTCCATCACCTGATGGGTTTATTTTATATTTTATATTATTTAAAATTATATTTTCATCTTCAAACAATTTTACAACTTCATTATATATATTTGTTTGATCAAATTTTTTTGCATAATACTTATTATACAATTTATATACATATTTATTTTCTTTATCATAATATGATATTGGATGATTATCATTTCTTACCTCAAACTTTTTACCATTTTCTTGTTTGAAATTTTTATTTGATTGTAAATTTTCATACTCTTCTTTATCACTTATCGGTTCCTCTTTTTTTGAAATTCTTAACATTATTGTATAATCATTTTTTTTATTATAATATTCTTTTTCATAAAAATTTATTTTTATAAAGGCATAGTTGTTGAACAAATCTGACTTAATTTTTAAATTTATTGGTATATTACACCACCATGTTGGTTTATTTCCAGAAGTTGATTTTCCAAAATATACTCGCTTACCACTTGGTACTGATATTTTAATTTTTTTCCAATCATCTTCTTTTTTCTTTTCTTTTTTTACTCCTATATATTCTTTTTCTACTTCTTCGTCAGAATATCCTTTTTCTTTTAAAAATTCGGTTTCTATTTCTTTAAAAAAGGAAAAAAATATAATATCCTTTTTTCTTTCTTTATAATCAATAACACTATTTACTATCTTTTTACTTGCACATTCTTCGATAGCCTTTATATACTCTAAATAGTCTTTAAAATATTCTTGATTTATATCTTGCTCATATTTTTGTAATAATTCATATATTCCATATATTTTATCATCATCAGCAGATTGTCTTTTTCTTACATATATACAATCAACTTTTTTTAGATTTATTCCGCACTCATCATAAGGTTTATAATAACAAGTTAATATATCATCTAATTTATCCTTTTCTATTATATCTTCCTTTTCTATATCATTTTTAAAATTATCTGTAATGCTATCTTTATACCTATCAATTTGTGAATCATGTTCTAATGATTGTACTTTATCCTCAATTATAATAACCAAATATTTATCTGTTTTTTTGTTATGTATAGATACTAATACATCAATATGATAATATTGTACATCGCACTTTATCTCTATATTATCTTCATCACTATCTAAAAACTTAACCCATTCTTCTTTTTCTTTTATAATATTTCGTACAAATTCTTTTGCTAAATTCTTTATATCATTATTTTCCTTATTTCTTGGAATATTTATCCAATTTACTAACCAAGCTAAAAAAGCATCTTGAGATAGTTCTTTTGTAGCAAATTTAAAAATATTATTTTCCATTTTCTACTTTTCCTCCTATTCTTTTTATTTTTCAATACTTTAACCATAGCTAAAATATTTAAAACTTATTTCAAATACTTTTTTAATATTATATCATATTTTTATTTATTTCAACATTATTGGTCATAAGATGTACTGTTTTATATGATAATAGGATAACTTTTACATTAAAAAAGATTACTAATATCTAATATGTAATTTATATATAATAAAAATATAAAAAATTTGCAAAAATGTGATAAAATATCAAAAATGTGATGCAAAAATGTGATATATTTTATAATTTTTATTGTAAAAGTGTGATTTGCGTGATATAATATAGATAAGGGTGATATTTATGCATAGATATATAAAGGATAAATTAATAGAATGGAAAAATAAAGAAAACAGAAAACCATTAATATTAAAAGGAGCAAGACAAGTTGGAAAAACATATATATTAAAAGAATTTGGAAAAGAAGAATATGAAAATATTGCATATTTTAACTTTGATCATGATGAAGCATTAAAAGATTTATTTAAAAATACAAAAGATCCAAAAAGAATACTAGAACAGCTAACTTTTGCAAGTGGAAGTGTGATAAAACCTGAAAAAACACTCATCATTTTTGATGAAATACAAGAATGTCCAGATGCTTTAAATTCATTAAAATATTTTAATGAAGATGCAAATGAATATCATATCGTTTGTGCAGGTAGTTTGCTTGGAATCAGACTTTCTCATACTTCATTTCCTGTTGGAAAAGTAGAATATCTTGAAATGTATCCTATGACATTTACTGAGTTTCTAATTGCAGATGGTTGCCAAAATCTAGTAGAATATATGAATTCGATAACTACTATTGAAAAAATACCAGATATTATATTTAACCAATTAAACGAAAAATTAAAATCTTATTTCATAATTGGTGGTATGCCTGAAGTAGTTAATATCTGGATAAATACTAGAAATATTGAAATGGTAAATGAAATACAACAGCAAATATTAAAAGGATATGAAAATGACTTTGGAAAGCATACAGAAGGAATAAATAACTATTCAAAAATTTCTATTATATGGGAAAGTATTGTATCTCAGCTTTCTAAAGAAAATAAAAAATTTTTATATCAAGTAGCAAAAGAGGGAGCAAGAGCTAGAGAATATGAGGACGCTATAAACTGGTTAAATGATGCTAATTTAGTAAATAAAATATTTAACATTACTAAACCAGATTTTCCACTTAATGCTTATACGGATTTAAGTAGTTTTAAATTGTATATGTCTGATATTGGATTGCTTAGAAGAAAAGCTAATTTAGATTCAAGAATTGTAATAGAAGGAAATAAGTTATTTGAAGAATTTAAAGGTGCATTAACAGAAAACTATGTTCTAAATATGCTAATTTTTATAAACAACGAAATTCCAAATTATTATGTATTTGACAGACATGAAATTGATTTTATAATACAAGAAAAAAATAAAATAGTACCAATAGAGGTAAAATCTGGTAATACTAATAGTTTAACCAAATTTAATAGTACGAATGATAATGAAATATCAATTAGATTTTCTACTAATAATTTAGATAAAAGCGGTAAAATCTTAAATATACCATTATTTATGGTAGAGTATACAAATAAATTACTTGATATTGCAAACAATTAAAAAATATTAATTATATAATTATTACTTTAAGACTAAAAGACTTGAAATTTTGTATATTTCAAGTCTCTTTTAGAATTATTACATCATAAATAATTTTAAAATAGTCTAATTTACAAATATTCTTCTAAAAATAAACAAAGAAGCATCATATTTCAGAATACTTCTTTGTTTACTTTTAATTAAGCTTTTACTACACCTGTTAATTTGCCAAGATGTTGATAGCCTTCCAGCCGAATATCTTTTAACTCCTTAGAATTATCAAAAGCATAAAAGTCATTTACCTCAGGATTGAGCCACAACTTAGGTGCTGGCAAAGCATCTTTTCTTCTTTCTAACATTTTTTCAATTTGCTCAATATGCTCCTCATAAATATGTGTATCCACCATGTTATAATGCATTTCAGCAGGCTTAAGCCCAGTTACATGTGCTAACATATATGTCAAGGCTGCATACTGTGTAATGTTAAATGGAACACCAAGAAAGATATCACATGAGCGTTGCTCTACAAAAGAGTAAAGTTTTCCATCTAATACAAGGAATTGTACCTTATACACACAAGGTGGTAACACTGCTTTGTTAAAAAACGGAGGCTGCCACATTGAGATAATATTGCGTCTATCCGCAGGATTGTGCAATATTTTGTAGATAGCTGCATCCATCTGATCTTCGGCACCTTTTTCACCACCATGAGCAATAATATAACCATAGCTAGTTCCTATGGTACCAGCCCATTCTTTTCCAAAAAAGGTTTCCTGACCATTATCAGGATTTCGATAAACACCATCTTCGCCGATTTCAAACTTATCCCAAATTTTAATGCCTCTCTTACGTAACCAATCAACATTGATACATTTCTGTTGATAAATCCACATCATTTCTAAAATAGCCGTTTTCCAAGCTACCTGCTTAGTAGTGAGAATAGGGAACTCATATGCTAAATCAAAAATCCAATGGTTACCAGCAATCCGGTACGTAACACCGTTTCTTGCTTGCGTTTTAACACCGTGATTCAAAATTTTCTCACAGGTATCTAAGTACATTTTGTCAAACTGTGACATATTTTCTCCTTTCATTAATTAATGAATAAAAAAAAAGTTAATTGTTACAAAGCGAAGTATACTATAAAAATAGACGTAAGTCAACTAGATATATTAATTTTTGTAGAAATTTGAAACATAAACTATTTTTTTGTAATTGCAGCATACCAAAATGATACAAATACTGCAGCTATAAACACCAATAAATACATATTTACCTCCACAACATATTACTTTTCTTAATTTTATCACATTTTTATCTATTTTTCATTATTTATACTTAATTTAAAATAAAATGACCTTGATAGTATAATATTTATATATAACTATAAAAAGTCTTACAAAAGAATCATTTGAATTCTTTTGTAAGACTATCGTTATTATTAGAGTATATTTACATATTATATAGTTAATGCTAAACTTTGATTCATACTACCTGTTAATTCAACATCTTGTATTTGCCCATCAACCACTTTAAACAATGTTTTAAAAAACTTTACTACGTTTTGTTTTGAAATATTATTTTGCTCTTTACTAATATAGTTTTCATTTAGTAAAAAGTCTAAATAGCTATATACATTATTTAATAACAATAGAAAAATTTGTTTTTCATATTCGTTTCTTTTAATAACAGATAAATTGTTATAATCATTAAAAATCTTTTCTCTTTTTTCAAGTAAAATAATTACCATATTTTTTAAATTTTCTAAAGCATTATTATGTTCTGATATAATATCTGAAATTTTTAAATAAAAATAATTTTCCATTAATTGCTTCCATGCATTTACTTCATCATCAAGAGTATTATCAATTCTATTTAAAACTCTTTCTAACATATCTTGTGACATCATTACTTTAAGATTTGCCCTATCAAATGAATCTTTTACAAGTTTTTTTAATTCATTTAAGCCAAACCCATATTTACCAAAAACTGATACTGTTACAAAATTTTTAGATGCATCTTTTACCGAAACATCATTTTCACCTATTAATAGCTCCCTATTGGTAATAGTATGGCATACACCATTTATCCCAAATATTATTCCACACCTCAATAAATCTTGAGGCGGGCAAAACTCCATAAGCCACTCTTTATACGAGTTTTGCTTTGCTACTAATATTTTATCTCCCTGACCATTCCAGCACCTACCATAATTTGCCCAGCATAAAGTCCGATCTAAAGACACTAAAAAGGCATGTGAATCATCTTGAACATAAGTACTACTGGGCATAGCATAAGCTTCAGTCATAAGAATAGAATATTTATCACGAAATGCAACATGATTTTTATTAATAACTATTTCACCAGGATTAGGATTTTTAACATTATAAAAATTATTATTCATATAGTCACCTCCAGTTTATATTTGCAATATTTCACTTTTTAAGTATTACTAATAAAAATTATATTAAGTTTTTTTAAAAGTACTATAAATAATATTTTTTAATAACCATATAATAGAAATTTCTATTTAATTTTAAAATTTTATTTTCCTATTATTTTAACATAAAAAACTTAAAATATCAACTATGTTAAATTTATATAACAAAAAAAGGTCCTATAATAACTGTTATAGGTTTAACCTAAACGTTATTATAGAACCAAATTGTTATTTTTTATATAAATTAATTATTGCTTAATCTATCTTTCTTTATTAATAATACAGCAATAACAGCAATTGATACTAATGCTACAACAATTAATGCACTTAATGCTATATCACCAGTACTTGGTGCTTCTGATTTTTCTTCTATTACAATTATTTCAGTTTGATCTTTAACACCATTTTTTGCTTTTACAGTTATTATTGCTTTACCAGCTTTATTAGCAACAAGTTTTTGATTTTCATCCACAGATACAATTTCTGAATCTGAAGATGTTATCTCATATTCTAAAGGTAAAGATGCATTTTCAGGAAGTACAGTTATATCTATATTTGTAGTTTCTCCTACTTTTAATTCCTTTTTATCAACTTTTGCCTTTATTGAAGTAATATCAACAAATATAGCTGTAATTTCTATTGTTGCTTCTTTATCACCAACTATTGCAGTTATTGTAGCTTTTCCTTCTTTTAATGCCTTTACAACACCATTTTCATCAATTGAAATAATGTCTGGTTCTGAACTTTTCCAAGTTACATTAGAAACATCTATATTGTTACTTATAACACTCAATACTTCTGTGTGACCTATACTTAGCTCAAAATCATTTTCATTTATTAAAATTGTATCTTCTGGTAATGCTTCAACTTTTACATTACAAGTTGCAGTAAATGTATTACCATCTTCGTTTGCAGTTACAGTTATTACAGTTTCACCAGCACTTATTGCTACGATTTCACCATTATTAACAGTAGCTACATTTTCTTCAGAAGATTCCCAAAGAAGTGTACCTTCATATATTACACCATCTGGTATATATCTTACACTTAAGTTTTCTTTTTGACCTTCTGTTAATGTTACATCCACTTTATTAAGTTCTATTTTTTGTAATGCAACTTTTGGTTGATTTACAGTTACTTTACAAGAAACCTTAAAATCACCAACTTCTGCATATATATATGCAATACCTTTACTTAATCCTGTAACTGTACCATTATAATCTACAATTGCAACACTATCATCTGATGTAGACCATTTTATAGTCTTATCCTCAGTAGTATCACTAGGTGTTATATTTACAGTTAAATTAAATACATCATTTACATCTATTTCTTTTTCTGTTTCATTTAATTCAATCTTTTCTATTGCTACAACTTTTCTATTTATACTTGTAGTTAAAATATCAGTTGATTCAGTAATAACTTCTGCTCTATTATGTCCTATTGAAGCTATTGTTGTAAAATTCTGATCAGGAGCTATAACTAATTGTGATTCCATATTATCTGGAATATTAGCACTAATAGTTCCAAGTTCAACTACATCTACATCATTAGTGTTTAATTCTTTTGTTCCAACATAATAAAGATTTAATCTTTTATCTCCATTAGCTTCTTCACTAAATTCAGAATTTTTTAATATATCCTCTTTTAGACTATCACTCCACCTAAAATCTATATCTGCTGAATCAATTACATCTATGTCAAGTCCTACTTGAAAAGATGCAACACTAGCATCATCTGCCATTCCTAAACTTACATGTATTAGTTTTTCGTCATTTTCATCTTGTGTTAATATTACACTAGTTCTATCTCTAGATATATGAGGTTCACTAATATTATCAAATACACCACTTACAGCTAATACAAGAGTTGTAGTAGATAATAAAACGATAGCTAGAAGAACAACAATTATATATAATTTTTTCTTATTCATTTTTTCCTCCTTCTAAATTTTATATCAATAAATTTTATTTATCTTGTAAAGTAATCTAACTTAATAGATTACTTTACAAATTTATTTTTTCTACTTAACAATATCTGCATTAGAATTTAAATGTATACTTGGTAATTCCTCTGGAACTTTAATACGATATGTATCACTTGTTAATCTTTCATTTTCTAATGTTAATGCATTGTCTACACGGTATAATTCGGCCCTTACAGTTTTTATAGTTTTATCAGTAAATTGTTTATATATTGGATTTTCTATCTCATTTCCTTTTTCTGGATCATCGATTTGTTCACCATTTTCATCAACTATTATTGTTGGCTCTATCCAATAAATCCAAATTCCACCAACTACTTCACCAAGTTCACCGCCATCTTCTACTGGATCTGCATAGAAAGTTTGAACTCCTGGAATTAGATTGTTATCTTGATCCCATAATTTTAATGCGTTATATGCAGGATTTCCTTTATATATACCTGTAAATATTATTGATCCTTCTGGAATAACTACTGTATTTCCAGATACATCACTCTTACCTAAAGTTAATTCTTCATCTAATATACCAATTGCATCTTCTAATAAATCAACATTATCACCAGTTTGACCTAATAAATCGATTTCAGAAATTGATATTTCTTTATCCTTGATAATGAATTTTACATATACAGTATCGTACATATATAACTTATCATCACCATCTTTATTAAAGTAAACAGTTTGTGTATTATTTTCATCAAATCCATTACTTAATATATTAGATATTTTTTGTGCAATACCAGTTGATACGCTCTTTACCGTAGTCCATTCTGTACCATCTATACTTACTTGAACTTCATAATTTTCTAAAGTTTTCTTTGCAGAAGATGTATATTTGAATCCTACTAATCTCTTAGCACCTTCAAGTGTTATTATAATTTCACCATCTTCATCTTCTGGTTTATTTCCTACATAATCAGTTTTATAATTTCCATCAATTAAATCATCTATTCCTTTTTGTAATATTTCAGCATCATCAGCTTTATATTTCGGATCTTCTTCAACCCATTTATCTGAATCAGAAGTTAAGTTAGTTTCAACTACCCAATCTTCTTTTCCACCTAATGTTCCATCATGTGAAACTTTAATTGGATCTAAAACATATTGTTCAGTTTTTTCTAAGTGTTTATCATAAGCTGTTATCTTGTATGTAAATACTCTATTGTTTAATGTATCTATTGTATCAGTATAAGTTAATTTTTCTTCAGTACCATCAGCTGTTACAAAAGCTACTGTATCCGATTTTTCTTCATCATTACTCATATATGTTCTTACAATTTCATAACCTAAAATTGCATCTTTATTTTCTGACATATGATTATTTCCAAAAGTAATTACTACTTGATTAGTATTTACTCCAAGACTTCTTGTAGCTTCTACTTTTGTATCATCTAGCATTCCTTCTCCACCAGATAATACATATGCTCTTGCCTCATCATTTATATAATAAATTGCTCTATTTTCATCAGGCCATTGACTTGCATATTTTATAGTATCTTCATCTGGAACCATTCCCCATCTTCTAAAGAACTCTAAAACGTTTTTCTGTGTAGCAGCACAAGCAAGTCTCATTAAATTATTATCTTTATCATTTGCTGTTAATGTTAAAGCTACACCATCTACTTCTGCCTTTGGAGCTTTAGATGTATCTCTTGCATATGTATCCATTCTTGCGAATACATAGCTATCTAATGTTTGTTTATATGTATCATATTTTTTGAAGTTATATCCATTCATATCATATGCTAAATGGAATTGCCAGTATAATCCTAATTGAGTAAATACATTTTGCGCTTTACCAACTTTACCTGAAGTTACTTTCTTATATACTTCTGGATAACTAAATCTTACAGAATCATTTGTATCTTCAGCTTGTGCAAGTACAGAGAAGAAATTGTTAGTTACCTCACCATGTACATATGCCTGTTGATTTATAACGTGTCCTATTTCATGGGCAATACCCCATCCAAAATAATTACCACTTTCGTATTTACCAAATTCATCTGTAACTATTGGATTTCCTTGTGAAAGTAATTGTACTTCTGGCCATTCAATTCCTATATGAGCTCCACCAGCGTACATAAATGCTCTACCTGACATTCTCATATAACGTATATTCAATCTACTTCTTGGATATATATTTTTACTTCCTGCATCCTTTGCAGATTCACTTAAACCTTTATTTGCATAGAATAAATCAATCATATCATCCATAGCTTCTATTGAATCATATAATTTTTTAGCTTTATCTGCTGTATTACCGTTACCTAAACCTGCAAGAATTTGTTTTGCAGAAACAGAATACATAATATGATCCATTACTATTTCAGTTGCTCCAAGAATACAGTTAGTTTCATTATTTTCAGAACCTATTGTTCCATATTTTGCTTCGCCATATGATTCTCCTGCTTTAACGCAAATATCATCATGACTATCAGCAATAGTTGTCATTAAATCTTCTACATTTTCAATATATTCAGTAATTGCAGACATTTTTGCGTCTTCTGTATTTTCAACTTTTGTTAAATCAAGAACAGGTATTTCATGTCCACCTTCAACTCTTACGCCATAATATTTTTCAAAGCTCTTAAATGGATCATCATCTTTAAGTCCTGTATAATTAATATATAATGAACCACCTTTTTCAACATCAAACTTAAACAATTCAGGAATTGTAACTACATTTTTACCTACTTTTAGGTTCTTAACAAGAACTGTTTGCCAATTTGAAGCATATCCATGATATTGTGTTGCAATAAGTTGTAAGTTAGTTGATTGACCTACATCTTTATATTCATTACCTACATATATTGTTACTGTATCTCCTGCATGTGCAACAACTCCTAATGGTTGCCATGCATTCATACCACTATTTTTAAATTCTATATGATTATCATAAAATGCTGTTACTGCATCATCTATTTTAATAGTATTACACATTTTTGAACCATTTACATATAGATTTTTTGCTTCATTTATTTCTACTAATAATTTTTCTCTTTCTGGATGATATTCACCAGTTGCTTCATCTACTTCATTTACTTTAGCTTCTAAAGCTTCTATATCTGATAATAATACATCACTTCTTAATTTTACATGCATTTGATCTTCATACAATGCATTTATTTTATCTTCTAAATCATCATAATAGTAGAAATTAATTTCTGCTATTGTTATTTTATTATTACCCATATCTGCCCTACCAACATTAACAGATATCTTTTTAGCATTTATTGGATTTGGTAATTTAATAACTGTATAATTATGTCCATCTTTATCTTGTCTTGTATATACTTGAGATGCTCTTGATTCTCCTCTTTTACCATTATTGTCATAATATACAATATTTGCAAAATTTAAAGATCCAGTCCACTCAGCTTGTGCTACTGTAATATAATCAATTTTATACTCATTATCAAATTCTACTGTTGGTCCTTTTTCTCCTGTATACCATCCACCTAAATCCCAGTCATTTACTTGGAAGAATGAGAAGTAACTATTATCAACAATACCTTGAGCTGTTTCTTGACCTTCATCTAAAGGACTGTCTACCATAAATCTCTTAGCACCATCTTTATTAAATTTAACATTTAATATATGATCTGTTAATACTCCATCACCTTTTGATGTATTTATTAAATTACGTTTTGGCATATCTACTGGTAAAACTGCTGTTGTTTCAGCTGTACCTATATTAGATTGTGGACTTGAGCCATGATCATTTTTAGCTATTACATATGCTTGATATTTTGTTTTCTCTTTTAAATTACTAATTCTATATGAACCACTTGTTACATTATCTGCAGCAAGTATAAATTCTCCAGTTTCTTTTTCTCTGTACCAAACTTCATAAGTATCTGCTCTAGGATCTAAATCCCAAGAAACAATTACTTCTTTATATGCACCAACAACAGATACACCTGTTGGTTTATTAGGTACACCATTAGCAGTTGGTATAGCTACAACTGGTGGTTCACTATAACCGCTAAACCATTCTCCATTTACTGAACGAACACTAATTTGATATTCAGTTGGATTTCCATTTGTTTTTAATAAATCTTTTATTGCTTTTCCGTTGAAGTTCTCAATTGTTAACATATGACCATCTACAAGATGAGTTTCTGATACACCGTTTGAAATAATTAATACTTCATATCCTGTTACATTTGGAACATAATTCCAAGAAATTGTAATTTGTTCTTCTGTAACATCTGCTGTTACACCACTTGGAATACTTAATTCTGGTTCAGGAATTTTATCACTCATTCCATTTAAGAATTCAACTTTTGCTATATCAGCTAATTTATTGCTTTTTGTTCCTGTTACTTTTATTGTTATTTTCTTTACAGCTACTTTACTACCTAAATTAACAACAATAGTACCATCAGCATTAAAGTTAACAACACCTTCTGGTGCAACTTCACTTGCTACATTTGCCATTGTAGCTAATCTATATGCAGCTGCTATATTATATCTATTTGATATAGCTTTAGCAACTGGTTGTTCTTCTTCTGTTTTATTTATAACACATTCTATTTCTTTTTCTTCGCCATCTACTATACCAGTAACAATAATTGTTCCTTTTTCTATATTATTTTCAGGATGTATAGATGGAGCTATTGTAATTACTTCTGTTGGAACTTCTTGATTTTCCATATTTAATGAAATTTCAACAGGATGTTCATCACTTATATCTTCACCACCTGCAGGTTGCAAAGTAACATAATTTTCATTATTTCTTAATATATCTTCTACTGTTGCTTCACCAACTAATACTGTTTCCTCTGGTACATCTATTTCTGTTTCCTCTATTACAATATTAGCTATATATGATGGCAAAGCACCAATAAATGTTCCGTTTTTGTTAATTGCTGCATATGATAAATCAACTATATCTACAAATCCATCCCCATTAAAGTCATATAAATAAGAGTCATTATTAGATTTTTCTTCTATCTTTTCTATTAATGCATTTACATCAATATCATCAACTGATTCATCATTATTAACATCACCAACTTGAACAATACCATATTTATCTCTTACATTGTTATCATTTAAGTTTAACATATCATAACCATTTGTAAAACTTAATTCAGTTGTTGTATGTTCTTTAATTATAATTTCTTTTTGACTATATAATACATAACCTTTACCAGAAACAGTTAAAATATATTCACCTGGTTCTAGTTCTGTAAAAGTATAATAAAGTTTTGTGTCATTTCCTTCACCTTTAGAAAATACTGGAGCAAACTTTACACTTTCATTTCCTTTTTTTACAAGATAAACATTTAAATTTGCTTCTTTTTGTGGAAATCTTAAATCAATATTAATATATAATTTTCCACTTTTTGATGCATCAGACATTTCTAATTCATTTTCAGATACTGACATGATTGATACTGGTATTTGTTCTTCAAATTCTTCCGGCTCAACACTACTAGTATCATCATTTTCATTTATTTCTTCATTTTCTGCATCAACATTTTCATATACTATGTTATCATCACCTGTAACAGTATTAGATGTTTCAATATCACTAATTTCTTCTTCAGCGTCTTTTATTTCTTCATATACCTCATTGTTTTCAGTGATTTCTTCTACTACTTGTTGTGTTTGATTTCCATCATCAGTCATCACAGCTGCTACAAGTACAGACATATCCTGAAACATCATTGTAAATATAATACTAATTACAACAATAAGCTTTAGTGTTTTTCTCATAAATCTACCTTCCTTTCATTTTCATTTATATAGTTTAACTTAATATATGCTCCAAATATACTAGTCAACTATATTTTATAAAGTTTGTAACATTTTAGTAACCTTATTTTAATATTTGCTTAATATTTACCTTTGCTGTTATATTATATCATTAAAAGAAAGCTTAGTCAATGATTTTTTAACATAATAGTGTTAAATTTTGAAATCTTGTATTTTGCAATATGATTTATTTATAAGGTAACATAAGTTACATAATCATTTACCAATATTTGAAAAAAAATAAAGATATCCCAAACGTCTTACCATTTAGGGAATATCTTTATATTAATATATCTTTCAAACTTTCTGCATATTTATATAAGCTTTCATAATCTTTATTTTTTATCATATTTCCGACTGTTTTTATATAAATATTAGTATCTGGAAATTCTACATCTTGTATCAACTTAGTAACATCTTTATCATATAACATCTGTTTTAATTTATCTAAAGACCACTTAAATTCATCATCTTTTTGTAATGACCTTATTGTATATTTTACTATCATAGTGGAATATATATAATTTACCTGCTTATATATTTTACTTTCAAACTTGTTTTCATCTAAAAATTTATTAACTAATTTTACAACCTTTAAAGTATCTTTAAAATTTCTTACTAATTTATCTCTACTTTTACTACTACTAGTATAGTGTAATACATAGTGATATGCATGATAATCATAAAAATATATATTATCAACAGAAGATAGAACACCTAAATAGAAAAGCAAATCTTCCATCATATGTACTTCTTCGTTAAATTTTCCAACTTTTTTTATTATTTCTGATTTTAATATCAGAAGGCTAGAATATGCTTCTATTTTATTTTCAAAAATGTATGGAATTACTTTTTCTTTTATTTCATTCTTATCTATAATTTTGTCTTTTAAGTCTAACATATCACCTTTTTTTAGTATACTTCCATCTTCTTCTTCTTTTATATAATTGTATCTTATAGCATCTGTATTTTTTTCTTTTATTTTCTTATATATTTTTTCATATGTATCAATTTCGATATAATCATCTGCATCTATAAAAGTAGTATATTTGCCAGTAACATATCCTATTCCAGTATTTCTTGCACTGCTAACACCTTTATTTTGTGTATTAATTAAAATTATTCTTTTATCTTTTTTTATACATTTTTCTATTATATTTTTTGTATTATCAATTGAGCCATCATTTACTATAATTATTTCTAAATTTTTATAAGTCTGTTTATATAATATATCAAGTAACTTTTCTATAAATTGTTGTGCATTATATACAGGAATAACAATTGATATTTTGTCATCCATTTAATATTTCTTCCTTTCATCTTTACTTTCAAGTACACTATGCACTAATAAATATCTTTCAGCAAGTCCAACTTTTTTACACACTCTTTTATCTATTTTACTACCACTTCTTATAAGCTTTGTAAATTCTCTATCAAGATTTTCTACCATTTTATCAATAGTAAATTTGGCAAGTATTTTATTTCTGCAAATATCTTTTACTTCTTCTTTTTTATATTCATCAAAAATCTCTAGTATTGCCATTGTATATTCTTCAAGTTCCTCATCAGAATAATTAAAATCAAATTGTTCATCAGGTGTTTGATAAGGTTTAACTAGTACACCACAATCAGATCCTATTAATTCAGATTGTCCACCAACATCAGAAGATACAATAGGTACTCCCATAGACAAAGATTCATAAGTTGTAAGTGTAAGTCCTTCTCTTAAAGAACAAATTAAAGTTACATCTGCAATTTTATAAAATGGTCTTACATCTTGTTGCATGCCAAAACATGTAACATACTTTTGCATATCATTTTGTACAATATATTTTTTTACATCTTCTAATGCTGCTCCATCACCAACTATTGCAAGTCTTACATCATCTCTTATCATTGATATCTTCTTCATTATATTTATAGCAAATAATGGTCTTTTATAATGCACTATTCTGCTAGGAAATAATATTACTTTCTTTCCAGCATACATTTTTTGTAATTCATCATCCATTTCATGTTTTATATTTGCATCATAAAATGATGTATCTGTACCGATATACACAGGTTTTACATTTCTTACATTTCTTTTCATAGTCTTATACATTACATCTTTTAAATGCGCAGTACAAGTATATGTTGCATCTAAATAATCTGCAACAGCATTAGAGTCTTTTGGAAATCCACCATTTCTTAATGTCCAATTTTCTGCATGAATATAATCAACAAATGGTACATCTTTAAAATGACATTTTAGCCAAGGTAAAGCATAATAGCCATAATAACTATTACTTAAAAATACTAATTTTATCCTTCTACTTCTTATAATATACTCAATAAATGAAGCCCAATCTTTTCTTTTTAAGAAACTAGTTAAATCAAAATATTCATCTACATACTGTTCTATTCCTTGTCTGAGAGCATAATCACATTTTTGTGTTGTTATAACACTTATTTCATAATTTTTTTGTCTTAATCCTTTGATTAGATTTAAGTTAAAAATATCTGCTCCACCAACTACTGACCATGGTAATATGAAAAGTATTCTTTTAGTTTCATCATTTGGAACAATACTTTTCTTCTTTAAATCAATCTTTTCAGGTACATTTTTATAATCTACTTCATAGCTATCATCAAATTGAATTATCTCAGTTTTTGAATCAATTTTACTAGCTAAATCTTTTACTATATCCTCAGCATTTTCACAATTATTTTTCTTTTCTTTCTTTACTTCACTTTTTAGATTTCTATGCCAAAATCCATAAAAACCCATCTTTAATGGAATATATTTCTTTGATAGAAAATTTAACCATAAATACCAATCTTCATATGAATCACATTTAAGTTTTCCATATTCCTCTAAAAATTTATCCTTTCTAATGAAAGCTCCAGAAGATATAATATTTTTTCTTTTTTCTTCTGATATACTTAATTTGGTATTATTTAACTGTTCTTTTATTCCAAATTCTACTATTCTAGAATATGAAAATGTAGCTTCGTTATTAAACATCATTGTAAAATAACCACATTCAAGCATTGTTTTATCAATTAAATTATTTTCATCTAAAATAAACAATAACTCAGTATTAGAACTGCTTGCAGCTAAAATTTTTGCTTCAGCTATGTTCTCATATTCTTTTTCAATTATTTTTATTCTTTTATCACTTTTTGATTTTTCTTTCAAAAAAGGTATTACCTTATCTATAACTATTATCCATTCCCAATATGGAAACGTTTGATTTCTTAATGAATTATATGTTTGATTTATATAATCAATATTGCTATTTTCATTATATACTGTTATTACACTAATAAGCGGTGCCGACGAATTAATACTTATTCTTTTTGAATCTTCTTTACCAGGTTCAAAAGCAAAATTAAAATATTTCATTTCATCGATTGTTTTTGGTTTACGTGCCATTTTACGCCTCCTACTATACATATCAAAATGATTATACCATTATATTACATAAAAGTCAATTTATTTTTTTTAGACAAGCTATCTCCCTTTTTTAGCCAAAAAAATCCATATCAAGTTATAACTTGACATGGTCCTTTTCGCATATAATAAGATAGAGTTAACAATAAATGATAAAACCCTTTGTGTAAAGGTGGGTATCTTGTCATAATCATTAGGATTCTCAAATTAATGAGCATTCAACACAGATTATACTATTCCTGATTCCCGATTAAATGCTTGTAGATTTTCATATGAATTGTTATTCTCTATCTACATATATTGTAACATTAATTTTCTATTAAGTAAAGAGAATTTATATATTTTACAAAAAATTCCAAAAATTTTCATTATTCGTTATTATTTTGGTGTTTTGGTTTAAGTTTCAATTTTCTTATTGGTCTTTTTCCATATTCTACTGCTTTATTCTGTAACTTAAATATTTCTTTTTGCCATTTTATTCTATATTCCTCAATCTTTTCTCTATCTATTTTTCCATCTTTAGTTGCATCACTTAAATTCATTTCATCCCCATAAACAACACGTGTCTTTCTAAATATTCTTGGTTGTTCAATAAATACAGGAATTATTGGTACATTAGCCTTTGCAGAAATATAGAAAGCACCAGGTTTTATTCTAGTAATTTTATTTTTATTTATATCAGAAATTGTCCCCTGAGGAAATAGCATAAAAATTTTATTTTCACCATCTGCAAAATAATTTATTGCACTAAGTAATTCAGCTCCACTATGTCTATCTCTATCTATCTTAACAACATTTAATTTTTCTAAAAAAATAGCAAATAGTTTATTTTTAAAGCATTCTTTTTTTGCAAGTATACGTATATTATTATTATTTACCCACATAATAGGTCCGTCTGCATCACTTACATGATTTGGGCATAAAATATATGACCCATTTGATAAGTCTTTTTTATCATATTCGCTAACTCTATAAAGTATTTTTGATATTATAAAATGTCCTAAACTTTTAATCATTTTTTACCTCTTTTTTCATTTATAGTTTATTTATTTTAGAATCAATATAATTTATTAAATCCTCTACGGTATAAATTGTTTCTACATCTTCATCTTCAATCTTAATATCAAATATATTTTCAAGTTTCATAATAAGCTCAACAAAATCTAATGAATCAGCTCCTAAATCTTCTGCTATATTACTTTCCTCTTTTATATCGCTATCATCATCTAAACCTATTATATCAACTAAAAAATCTTTTACTTTTTCAAAGATTTCTTCTCTACCCATAATATAACCTCCCAATTTTAATAAAATCATATATATTATAATATACTTATTTTGTAAATACAATAAATAATATATTAAATATATTCAAATTTTATCCACTTAATAACAAAAATATATAATTTACATATTATATAATAATAAAGTAGGTGATTTTTTTGGGATTTGATGATAGAGAACTCCTAGCAAGAATTATTATGTGTGAAGCTGGTGGGGAAGGTGATAATGGTATGAGAGCCGTAGCCACAGTTGTTATGAATCGTGTAAATGCAAGTACTGGCGAATATTTTAGAGTTTCTGCCGGTGGAAATATACGAAATATAATATTACAAAAAGGTCAGTTTAACTGTGCAACAGATACACTATCTGGTTCATACAATCCACAAAATATATATAATATGAATCCAGAAGAAATACATTATCAAATTGCAGATTGGGCATTAAGCGGAAATAAATTAAATGAAGCAGGTATTAGTTTATGGTTTATGAACCCATTTAGAATTTCATGTCCTAAAGAATTTCCATATAATGGAACTGGTACACTACACACAAGAATTGTTAATCATTGCTTTTACATACCTACACCACTTTATGATAATACATAAATAGAAAGGATAGATTTTATGTCAGAAGATTTAAACAATCAAACTCAGTTAAATAATAACACAACAACTCCATCTAATATGCCAGAAACTCTTACTAACTCTATTTATACCCCAGCATTTCTAAGAAATTATATAGGTAAACTTATGAAAGTAGAATTTTTAATAGGAAATAGTGGTTTACAAGATAGAATTGGAATTTTATTAGAGGTTGGAGCAAGCTACATAGTACTTCGTTCAGTACAAGATAATAATTTACTATATTGTGATATTTTTTCTATTAAATTTGTCACAATATCAAATAATTCCTTTGTTTATAACAACTTTCCATACGGATATCAGACTAAATAAGGCTTTTTTGACTTTCTGTACTTCTGTATGTGTTACTATAAACACACACTAATTGTTTATTTTTTGACTTTTTTAGTGTATATTATTAATGTATACGGAGGGATTTCAATGAGTAATAATACAATTAATAAAAAGGCTTTTGGAAAAAGATTAAAAGAAGCTAGAGAAAAATGTGGACTTACCCAAGCTGAACTTGCAGAGGAAATTGGCGTTTCTCAAAATTTTCTTGGTGATATTGAAAGAGGAATAAAACTTCCTAGTTTAAATAAATTGATTTCATTATCTAATACTTTAAAATCAAGTCTTGATACTATGTTTGCAGAATCACTTGACAATCAAATTTTAGAACCAGAAGAAATTTATTATACTAGCAAACAGTTATCTGTAATGAGAAATGTAATCAAAGCAATTAACGATAACTTTAAATAGAGGTATTCATTTTTTGAACACCTCTATTCTTTTATATTAAAAAATCTCTTAGAATTTTCATAAACTATTTTTGCTACTTGTTCTACATCCATTTCTTTATATTCTGCAAGCTTATTACAGATTATAGGCAAATTTAAAGATGTATTTATTGTACCCCTATATGGTTCAGGTGGTAAATATGGTGAATCTGTTTCTATAACTATTTGCTCAATTGGTATTTCTTTTACATATTCTGCAAATTTCTTTCCTCTTTTATATGTTATATTTCCACCAAATGCAACAGTATATCCATTTTCTTTTACTAGTCTTACTAAATCATCATTTGGATGAAAACAGTGAAATAAAGCTCCATATAATGGCTTATGTTCCTTTATAACATTATATGTATCTAAGTAAGCATCTCTTGAATGGATTATAATAGGTAGTTTTAATTTATTTGCAACCTCTATTTGATTTATAAACAAATCAATTTGCTCAGCTTTATTATCACTAACAAAAGCATAATCTAGACCTATCTCACCTATTGCTACAATTTTTCCATTAGCATTATCCTTGTATAAATTGTAAAGCTCATTATAATCAGCATTATTTACATCATGTGGATGTATACCAATAGCAGAATATATAAAATCATATTTTTTTGCAAGCTCTATTGCATCTATTGAGCTTTTTATGTTATAGCCTACATCAATTATATATTCAATTCCATTTTCCTTACATTTTTTTAATATTTCTGATTGATTCTCTAAGAATGCCTCATCACTATAATGTGCATGTGTTTCAAAATATTTCAATGTATTCCTCCTATTTTACTGTCATTTTTGTAGGTAATGTGATAACGACCTCTGTTCCTTCATTTACCTGACTCTTAATATCAATAGTTCCATCCATTCCCTCAATTATTTCTTTTACAATTGAAAGACCAAGTCCAGTTCCACCCATTTTTCTTGATCTAGTCTTATCTACTCTGTAAAATCTTTCAAATATTCTATTTAAATCTTGTTCTGGAATACCTATTCCATTATCAATAACTTTTATAAATATACTTTCATTTACAGAACCTACATATACTCTTATATTTCCACCATCCGGTGTATATTTAATACTATTACTTAAAATATTCATAATTACTTGTTCTACGGCATCTTTATCAGCATAAACGCTAGGAAGCTTGTCCGCACATATACACTCTAGTGTATGATTTTTTTCTTCTGCTTCAAATTTCATTTTTTCGCATACTTTTAAAACTAAATCATTAATTGGGAATAACATTTTTTTCCAATTTACTTTTTTATAATCAAACCTTGATAATTGCAATAAATCTGATACTAATCGTCCCATTCTATTAGCTTCTTGATTTATTACTTTTGAGAATTTAATTACTTCTTGATATGTTAAATCACCATTCATCATTGTTTCAGAATATCCTTTTATAGAAGTTAGTGGTGTTTTTAATTCATGAGATACATTTGCAACAAATTCTTTTCTCATATTATCAAGTTTTACATTTTCTGTTATATTTCTTATCATCATAATTACACCCATAGGTGTCAATTTATCACTAAAAAAAGGTGCAAATACTATATTTAAAACATTTTCTTCAACATTAGTTTTTACTTCAAAAGTTGTATAATTTGGTAAATACATTATTTTATCAAAATCTAAATCTATTTTTAATTTTTGAGATATTTTCTCAAAACTATCATCAGAAGAAGAAATATTTAATAACCTCATAGCTGCCTTATTCATATGCACTACCTGTTTTGATATTGAAAACGCAACTACACCATCTGCCATATGTTCTAGTATTATTTCTGTTTTACTTTGTTGACTATTTAAATCAAAATTATTCTTTTTTATTAAACGCATCATATCAGTATATGCATCTATTATATCATTTAGTTCACTTAAATTAGTATATTCTTTTAAATGTTTTGTATCTGGAACTTTACCATCAGCAACAGTTCGCATTCCCTTTTCAATCTTTTTCAATGGAAAGGTTATAATTCTTGAAACTATAAAACTTAAAACATATGCTATTACAACTATAACAACTAAAAATATAATATTAGATAATGAAAAGATATTTTCATTATCTAATACTCCTTTAGACATAAGTATAGTAGCTATATATACTATAACTACCATACTTATACACAAAATACTTATACTTTTTTTAATAGAATTGTTCATAATTCATTCCCCATAATTTAATTTGAAACGTAATACCCCATTCCTCTTTTAGTTTGTACATATTGAGGTTCGGCAGAATTCTTTTCAATTTTTTCTCTTAATCTTCTAACAGTTACATCAACTGTTCTAGCGTCACCATAAAAATCATATCCCCATACGCCTCTTAAAATCTGCTCTCTTGTAAATACCTGATTTGGAGCTGTTGATAACATTTTCAATAATTCAAATTCTTTTATTGTAAGATCAATTGTTTTTCCTCCAACAATTGCTATATATCTTTCTGGATCTATTGTCATATCTTTTATTTTTATTTTGTTTTTAGAAGAATCTTTTTCTTCATCATTTTCTGGAAGTACATGTTTTCTTAGATTAGCTTTTACTCTAGCTATTACCTCTCTAATACTAAAAGGTTTTGTCATATAATCATCGGCGCCAAGTTCTAATCCAATTATTTTGTCAACAACTTCTTCTTTTGCAGTAAGCATAATTATTGGACATACAAGAGTTTTTCTAAGCTCTTTACAAACATTAAAGCCATCAATTTTAGGCAACATTAAATCTAGTAATACTAAATCAGGATTAACAGAAGCTGCAATTTTTATCGCTTCTTCTCCATCATATGCTACTGCAGTAACAAAGCCTTCTTTCTCTAAATTAAACTTTAATATATCAACTATAGGCTTTTCATCATCAACGATTAAAATCTTTTTATCATTCATATACATACACCTCATAAACTTTATACTTAAAGCTAGCCATATTATATCATGTATAAAATTTTTTTGCCATATATTTTTTAAATATTTTTAATTTTTTTGTAATTTTATTGTAACAATCATGCAATTGAATTACTTATAATTTTACACCTCATATCTTCTTTTTTAAGCTCTAAAATATTAGTTGCTTTTTCAAAGAAATATTCATCTGGTTTGGTAATATTTATTTCAATATCCATATTGTTTTTAAAATTCATATCTTTAGCATGTGATATAACATTATTTACAACACCTTTTGCACTATCTATTATTTCTATATAATTTGGTACATTGTTTTTAAATTCATTTTCAAATATTGGAAAATGAGTACAGCCAAGTACAATACTACTATATTCTTTAAAATTGATTTTTTCTAAACTTTCTTTTATATAGTTATTTGCACTTAGATAGTCAATTTTATCCCCATGTTCTGCAAATTCAACTAATTTATCCATAGGAAGCAACTCAAAGTTATTCTTTACGTCTAATGCATTCATCAAATTTTTAAGTTTTTCCTCTTTTAATGTAAGTGTAGTTGCAGTTACTAATATTTTTTTATTTGGATTTTTTACAATTGCAGGTTTTATAGCAGGCTCAGTACCAATAAAACAAATATTTGAATACATTTCTCTTAAATCATTTATACAAATACTTGTTGCTGTGTTACAAGCAATAACAATTAATTTACACTCACAATCTATTAAATATTTTATACACTTAAAAACATACTCTTTAACTTCTTCTTTAGATTTTACTCCATATGGTGCATGTCCATTATCTCCCAAATATACATAATTTGCTTTATAACTATTTATAGCTTCTTTAAATATAGTTAGTCCACCAAGTCCTGAATCAAAAAAACCGATTTTCATTTTATTTTCCTTTCCTTGTATAATTTAATTTTATTTTCTCATAATATTATTAAACTATGTTCATAGTTTTTATATATTTATTATTATTTTTCTGTATATAGAAAAGGTGAAGATTAAGTCTTCACCATTTTTTACATTTCTCGTCTTCCTTCTAATGCTTTTATAAGAGTTATTTCATCAGTATATTCTAAGTCGCCACCAACTGGTATACCATGTGCAATTCTAGTTACAGTTATACCTAGTGGCTTTATAAGTCTTGAAATATACATAGCTGTTGCCTCTCCCTCAACAGTAGGATTAGTTGCAAGTATAACCTCTTTAATTTTATCATCACTTAATCTTTGAAGCAACTCTTTTATTTTTATATCTCCTGCCGTAATATTGTTCATAGGAGATATTGAACCATGAAGTACATGATAATACCCTTTATATTCATGTGTTTTTTCCATAGCTAACACATCTTTTACGTTTTCAACGACACAAATAACACTTTCATCTCGGTTACTATTAGAACATATATCACAAGGATCATTTTCTGTTATATTAAAACACTTTGAGCAAAATTTTACTTTCTCTTTTGCCATAACCAAAGCATTAGCCATATCTTCAGCTACTTCTTTTGGAGCTTCTAAAATATAAAATGCAAGTCTAACAGCAGTTTTGTGTCCAATCCCAGGTAATCTTTCAAATTGATTTATAAGCTTTTGTACTGTTTCTGAATACATAATTAAAACATCCCTGGAATATTAAATTGTCCCATTTCAGATTGCATCATTGCATCAGCTTTATTTAAAGCTTCATTTACAGCTGTAAGAATAAGATCTTGTAGCATTTCAACATCTTCTGGGTCTACAACTTCTGGTTTTATTATTATTTCTTTTATAACTTTATCACCTGTCGCTTTTATAGTAACTGCTCCACCACCTGCAGATGTTTCAATTTCCTTTGCTGCAACTGCCTCTTGCTTTTCTTGCATTTCTTTTTGCATTTTTTGAGCTTGCTTTAAAATATTTTGCATATTGCCCATTCCACCGCCTGGAAAGCCTCCAAATTTACTCATTATAATCATCCTTTCTTAACATAGATATTTTACCATATGCATATTACTATTTCAATAAATATGTATTATTTAATCTAAATCAGTATAACTAATATTATTTTCATTTAATATTTCTTCTAATTTAGATTTCCTATCTTCATTTTTTTCTTGTAATTTTACAATAACATTACCATTTAAGTTAAACTCATCACTTAATACACTTTGTAATGTAGAAATACTATCTTCTAATTTTAAAATATTATATGCAAATTCATTTGTTGTAATAACAATAACTTTACTATCATTTGCATACATACTTGCCTTTGCAAGTGCAGAAAACAATTTTATTTTTCCCTTTTCAAGAACCGACTTTTTTATATCCTCAACATTTTTTATCTCTTTTACAGGTAAATCTTCATTTACTGTATTTTCTGGTAATTTTTCTTCTAGCACTATATTTGATACTTTTTTATTAACAACACTTTTATTATTTAATTCTTTTTTTAAATTAGTTATTTCATTTTCTAAAGCATTTATTTTTGAAAAAACTTCACTTAAATCAACATTTTGATTACTGCTATTTTCATTTAATCTACATAGCTCAATAATTGTAGACTTAAATATAATAGAAGGATTTGAAGTTAGTCTCAAATAATTATCTAATTTTGAAAATCTATCAATAATATATATTATTCTTTCCTTATTTGCATCTTTATCATTTATTAATAACTCTAAAAATTCTTCTAATATTTGAGTACAAAGTTGCCTTAAATCTCTACCTTTTACAATGATGTTATCCACATTATTCACAGCAGATACTGCATCATATTTTAGAATATCATTTACAATTTCTTTAACAATTTGTTTATCAACAGCACCAACAATTCGTAAGACATCATCATATTTTAAAACATCTTTACTTTCAGATATACATCTTTCTAATATGCTTAATGCATCTCTTACTGCTCCATCAGCAATTTTTGCAATATATTTACAAGCTTCTTCTTCATACTTTATTCCTTCAGATTCCAAAACATATTTTATTCTACTACATAAGTTTTCTTCAGACAACCTATTAAATTCGAATTTCAAACATCTTGATAAAATTGTAATCGGTATCTTATGCTGCTCAGTAGTTGCTAGTATAAATACTACATTTTCTGGAGGTTCTTCTAAAGTTTTAAGTAATGCATTAAAAGCACTTGTTGTAAGCATATGGACCTCATCTATTATATACACTCTATACTTTACATCAACAGTTGCATATACAACTTCCTGCCTTATTTGACGTATATTTTCAACACTATTATTTGAAGCTGCATCCATTTCTACGACATCAGTTGTATTTCCCTCAAGTATGTTCCTACAAACCTCGCATTCATTGCATGGTTCACCATCTTTTGGATTTAGGCAATTTATTGCTCTAGCAAATACTTTAGCAGCACTTGTTTTTCCTGTACCTCTTGTTCCACTAAATAAATATGCATGAGAAATCTTACCTGTTTTTATCTGATTTTTTAATATTTTTGTTACGTTTTCTTGACCAATTATATCATCAAAAGTATTAGGTCTATATTTTCTATATAAAGCTATATATGACATAGTTATCACCTCAAAAAAACCAAGCACATAGAGTATAATGCTTATTGCTGCTTCCTTCCGGATCTGACAAGGTTCACACCTCTCTATTGCTTGGCATATGTACATTATACATTATTAATTTAATAAATTCAAGATATTTTCCTATTTTAATTTAAAAACATATTTTGATATATCCTGTCTTAAAATACTAATTCCATTATTTAATAATTCTTCTGATGGAAATCTAAAATTAAATTTACAAGTACAAATTTTACCAGTCACATCTACAATATTTAAATTTCCTTCAATACTCATTTCAATTTCTTCAGTTTTTATATCTATATCTTTAAAAAACGTACCATCAAATGTTATTTTGTTTGTATTTGAAGGGGCTTTTACGTCTTTTATAAATTCTTTATTATCTATATTAAATTCAACAAAATATTGCTCATCTTTTATTATTGGTTTTATTTCAATAACTTCCTGTGGTACAGATAAATCATAAGTTTCTTCTGAGTCGGTTTGATATAAAATTAAGCTTCCGCATCTTACAGGTCCATTAAATTTAATGTTATCTATATATATCCTATCTGCATCAATATTTTTTGCTATTAAAAAAGTAATTTTATTATTCTGACTTAAGTTAAATAATAAATCAGATATATTTTGAGCATTTTTATTTTCTTCATTTTCTCCAATTGTTGCATATGAATTTATTACCAAATCATTTACTCTAAAACTACCTTGATTTACTTCATCTGATATATCTAATAAATTCATTGCAATAAATATAGTTATGACAATTGATATTGTTAATACAAAAAGTAATAATCCAAAATTTTTCTTGTCCATACATCCTCCCCATATTCTTAAATATATTGCTATTATACTACAATACTCATAAAATTACAACCTAAAAAATATACATTTATATAGGAGGGATTACATATGAGTGATATATTTTCAGGAATAAATAATTGTAATTTTGATAACCTAGATATTAATAAATTACTTGTAATTCTTCTCCTTCTTACAGATAAATTAAATATAGAAGCTATACACGTTTATAAGAACAATTTTGTTGTATCCCTTGGTACCTTCACAGAAGATTAAAAAAGAAACCTTCAAAAAGAAGATTTCTAAATATTTTAATGTGCACTTTTTCCAAATAGCTCATCAAACTTTTTTTCTAACTCTGCTTGCAAATCAACATCTGACATACTTGCCTGTTTAGCCGTACCAGAACTTGCTGTGTTTGTTGATGATGTGCTACTTGTTGTAGTATTATTATTCTGTGATGTTCTAATTATTGGTCCTGTAACACTTTCATTTGTTGTATTATTATTACTATTAAATGTAAGTGTATCAACTTCAGGTGTTGACATATCAATATCTACATCTACACTTCTTTGTCTCATATTTTCTGATATTCTTCTACTTCTTTCTGCAAGATGCTTTTGAACATCTAAAATTTTAATTGGAAGTACTTCTGTTTTAGGCATTTCTGTTATATCATGTATTTCATATTTTTTAATATTTTCTCTTTCTGGATGATATTTATAATACCATGCTTTTTTAGCTCTAATAGGTCTTAAACCTCTAACAAGAATTATCTCCTCATTTGGATCTAAACGTTTTAATTCATCAACAGTCATAAGATCCCTACCTTGACGTTGTTCAGATATAGATACACCTTGTTTAGTTTTCCCATCTTTATCTTTACTTATTGATTTACTTTGTGTCTTTATAGTTTTTTGACCCAAGCTTTTTGAAAAATATTCACAAGTCTTTATAGACTGACTTCCTAAAAATAGTTGTGTATCACAGTTACCAACAATAGTTTCAAAATTATCTTTATATAAAGATTCTAACTGATCTAATGCTTGTATAATTATAGAAATACTAATACCCATACTTCTTGTTACACTAAGTTTTCTTTCAAAATCAGGTATCTGACCAATATTTGCAAACTCATCAAGTAAGAAATATACTTGATTATTTAATGTTCCACCATTTCTATCAGCTTGTAAAAATAATTTTTGAAGCATTTGTGAGAAAAACATTGTAGATACGAAATCATATGTACTATCAGATGTTGAAGTTATAACATAAATTGCCATTTTTTTCTTTCCTAATGCATCAAAATTAATATTATTTGATGTTGTAATTCTTTGCATTGCTGGTGTATCAAATGTGCTAATTTTTGAAATAGTAGATATGATTATACTTTGCATTGTTTTATCTGCAGAAGTAGCAAAGTTTTCATATTCTTTTCTACCAGGATGTTCAGGTTTTAATCCTTCTAAAAATAATTTTTTAAATACTTCACCATCTGCACCACCTGCACGAATTATATTAAGACAACTTGATATATTTCTTTCTTCTGGAGGCAATACAGAAATAACATAATAAATACAAGCTTTTATTAACATTTTAGCAGTATCATCCCAGAATGTATCACCACCTGTTGGAGCATTCTTTTTAGCACCAACAACTAATGTCTCAGCTAATACATCAACGCTAGTATTATCTACTATATGCTCTAGTGGATTATATCTATCACTATATTGTGGATTTACAAGATTAAATGCTTTTACTTCATATCCTCTTGACTTTAAAAATCCTGATGTTTCCCTGTATAATTCACCCTTTGGATCAGTTATTACATATGAACCTAAAGTTTGTAAAATATTTGGTTTTACATAACAAGCAGATTTACCAGTACCAGAACCACCTATTACAAGTATATTTTTATTTATTAATACCTTTTTTAAATCAGTTCCTAAATAATGATCTTTACTTAAAATAAATCCACTTTTTTTATTCAATACTTCTTTTCCATCAGATAACTTTTTGAATTCTTCACCATTTTTACTCCAATCACTAGACCCACTTTCTACTCCTTCATAATCATCACTCTCTTTTTTATTTAATTTATATGCTATATAAATACCAAATAAAATTACAAGTGTCCATAACGATGCTTTTAAAAAGAATCCAAAATCTGAAAATATCCCACCAAAAAAGCTAAAGCTTGTTAAAGCAGGTATAAAATCTTCAACGATTGCAGAAATTATATTATCATCTTCTGTCATATTACTTACGACATACGTCAAAGCGCCTATGAATACTATATCAAATATTACATAGACGACTAACAAAATCTTTATATCTTTTTTTAAACTTTCTATCAAGTTATTCATATACTTTCCTCGCATTCTAAAATATTATAAAAATATAATATTCTACCATTCAATTGGTTCATCTTCACCAGGAATTTTCGTTTTTTCTTCGTTTGTCACATTATCTTTTAATTTATCATCTTGTTTCTTTTCAGAAATTTCTTTATTTATTACATAGGATCCTACTAATATTTCTTTCCCATTAATATCTGGATTTTCTTTTGATAAAGATTCACCTAAACAAACGCCACCACATACTTTTATAGTTATACTACTCATAATAAATCCTCCCAAATATTGTATCACTATTACTTCTAATCAACATATATACAATGTTTAAAAAAAATTAATCAACAACCTCATATTTTAATTCAAGCACTATATAAGGTTTTTGTGGTAATAATTTGCATCTACCCTTTATCTCTCCACTAACCTCATCCCTATATAAAACAGGGCGCACTTCTTCACCAGTTTGTGTATCTATAATTGAAAAATGTCGTTTCATATTTGGTGTATATTCAACTTCTTTGTACTCGACACCTTCTTGATTATATATTGAGCCATATTGTAATGGCACATTTGTCTCAGTTGGGCTAAAGCCTTGATCTGATAACTCTCCTGTACTAAGTATTGCTTTTGAATTTGTAAGAGTGAGTAACACAATTAATTGTTTTTCTTCATTACCCTTAATTACATTAAATACTTTCTTTACTTTTCCTTCTTCTTCAACATCAAGACAATCTATTTTTTGTAAGCAAAGTAAAGCATTACCTTTTTTGTACTCCTCTTCATTTTTCTCAACCAAGAATGCAATTGTATTCATTCCTGGTAAATCAATAATTTCAAATTTATTCATTTGCATTAAAGGTTCCATAAAATTACCTCTTTCTCAGATGTTCCATCTGGCCTATATCTATTATACAACTTTTTAAATCAATTTTCAATATATAACTTATAATTAAGCTTTTCTAATTAAAACTATTGGTGTTAAAGTTTTAGTCTGTCCTGCTGGGTTATCCTTTACCATTTGTTTTAATTCTTCATCAGTATTTGTTATAACGTCACTTTTTCCAAGTATTTCAACATTAAAATCATTAGCATCAACTATCATTGCCTTAACGCCTGTTTTTTCATAAATTTCATTACAAACACCTGTTGAATTATCAGGTATTCTAATTCCAAAATCAGCATAATCTGTAAATACATTTCCATAAAATCCATCTAATCCACTAATTTCTGGTCCTACTATTTCATAAAATACGCCTTTTTTACCAAACAGTTTACAAATACCACCTGCTATTGCAGCATATAAAACTTTAAATCTACCACATAAGTTAATTGCAAATTGCATTTTGTATGGATTATCAACACCAACACCCGCATCACTTTTCATAGCAAATTTTGATAAAAATTTTGCAAGTCTTGATACTTTTACATCCTTTTTATATATTATTCTTTTTTGACATAAGCTAATTATCTTCTCACTTATTGATATTATATCTCCTTCTTGATATATAGGTTTTACATACTTTTCAATTATATCTATATAATTTTCACCAATTTGAATATAGTGAGTTTTAATTGCATGTCTTAAATACTTTTCATCATTTACCATTATCTCAACATTTTTTCCATCTAACGCTTTAAACTCCATAAATATACCTCTTTTCCATATGATTTATTTAGAATTAGTATAATATAAATAAAAATAAATGTCAATTGATTTGACATTTATTCTTAATGTAAGCATTTCATAAGCCGGATTCTGTTTTAAATAGTCATTTATCTAGAATATATATCACTATATATTTCAAGCCACCAACCACGAAAGATGACGGGCCGTCTTAGCCTTTCTATATTTGGTGTTGCACCAAGTGGGGTTTACACCATTTCTATGTCTCCATAAAAATTTGTGAGCTCTTACCTCGCATTTTCACCCTTACCATAAATGGCGGTTATTTTCTGTTGCACTTTCCTTAGGATTTCTCCCACTAGACGTTATCTAGCACTATTGCCCTACGGTGTCCGGACTTTCCTCTTGAATAATTCAAGCGACTATTAGAAATACTCTTTTATTATTATAACACAAAAATAAAAAAAATAAAACAATTTTTGAATAAAAATTACTGTAATTTCCATAATAAAAATAAGGAGATATATATAATATATGGAAGAAAATAAAACAATAAATTTTAAAACATCTGAAGAAATTATAAACTATATAAAAAATAGTAGTTTCAATTCTCCAGATATGATATACAAAAAAATTACTATTCAAAATGAAATAATATATTTAATATATAACGAATCTGTTTCCGATGAAGACATTATATCTAATTTTGTTATAAGAAGTTTAAAAAACAGTCTTAGTGAGAAATTAATTGAAAATATAGATTACAATATTGAAACGTTAGATCAAAAAAAAGATGAAAAGAAACAAACTTTAAAGGAAAAAATAGATTTAAAGATTAAAGATTTAAAAAATGATAATAAAAAAGAAATCAAAAAAGTTATTGAAAATTTAGAAGATATAATATCTATTGGAAAAGTAAAACAAATAGATTTATCAAAGGAGGATATTTTTTATTATATTTTCTCTGGATTTTCATGTCTAATATATGACACATTAATTTATGCTTTAAATACAAAAGCTGATTTAAATAGAGCAATTAGTGAACCTACAACTGAGAAAAATATAAAAGGACCAAAAGATGCTTTCAATGAGAACTATTCTAAAAATATTGGGCTTATAAGAAAACGTTTAAAAACAGAAAAATTAGTCCTTGAAGAAAGTAAAATTGGAAGAAGAAGTAAAACAAAAGTAGGTTTAATGTATATACAAGACATAGCTAGACCAAGACTTGTAAAATACATAAAAGATAAACTTAAAAAGATTGATATTGATGCAATACTTGATAGCAATTATATAATGGAAATTTTAGAAGATTCCAATAAAACAGATTTTCCAACTATGATAAGTACAGAAAGACCAGATTTAACATCTAATTTATTACTTCAAGGAAGAATAGCAATTATTGTTGAAAATAGTCCTTTTGTACTTGTTATGCCAGCATTTATTACCGACTTTATAAACAACATTGAAGATTACTATCAAAAAGATATAAATGTATCTGTAACTAAATTTATAAGGTACATTGCTTTTTTTATAACAATTTTTACACCAGCAATATATGTAGCTTTAACAACTTTTGACCAAGAGTCCATTCCAACAGAGCTACTTTTATCCTTTGCAACACAAAGAGAAGGTGTTCCGTTTCCAGCATATTTTGAAGCATTTTTAATGATTATATCATTTGAGATTCTAAGAGAAGGTGACTTTAGAATTCCAAACATTGGTGGTAGCACACTTTCAATTGTTGGAGCATTAATACTTGGAGATGCAGCTGTAAATGCAGGTATTGTATCCCCTATAATGATAATAGTTATAGCAATAACTACAATATCTGGTTTAATGTTTAATGATCTTAATATGTCAAACGCACTAAGAACGTGGCGTTTTATACTGTTAATCTTTGCAAGTATAGCAGGGCTTGTTGGTGTTGCAATTGGACTTGTTTTACTAATTATAAAACTTGCTAGTACAACTAGTGCAACTAAACCATATACATATCCTATTGCACCATTAAATTTTGATTCTCTTAGTAAATATTTATTTAAAAGAGAAAATATATCTAAGGATTATAAAAGGCAAAAAATTCTTACTGATAATTTAACAAAATATACAAAGGTTAAGGAGTAATTTAAATGAAATCAAAAATAATATTTTTATTAATTGTTATGTTTTTGCTAAATGGTCTTAAAAATTCTCGTGAGCTTACTGATCTTGCAATAGTATCTGCAATAGGTATTGATTTAGATGATAACGGTAAATATATAGTTACATCTCAAATATTAAATACCAAAAAGGAAAATAGTTCTGGAAGTGGTGCTGGTAGTTCTAATAGTTCTAGTGAAATTGTTGTTCTCTCTACATCAGAGGAAAGCATACAAGCAGCATTAAGAAATAGTATTGAAGAATCACCAAAAAGGCTTTATCTTGCACATATGGAGCTACTTTTAATATCAGAAAAAATAGCAAGAGAAGAAGAAATATTAGACATTTTAGACTTTTTTATAAGAGATAATGAAGGAAGTAATAATTTTATGTTAGTTATAGCAAAAAATGCTACTCCTGAGGAACTTTTAAATATTATAACTCCACTTGAATCAAGTCCTGCACAAAATATAAAAGATAGCATTCTTACAACTCATAGATATAGAGGAATAAGCACAAATAATACACTCAGTGAAAATGTTGCAATGTTTAAAAAAGAAAGTCAAACCTCAGTAATTGCAAGTATAGAGTTAAATAAAGAAAACAAAAACTCAGATGATAATACATCTAAAAAAGAAGATATACAGGAAAGTTCAGCAACATCATCAAGTGAAAAAGAAAAAACTAGTAATAATGAAGATGAACAAATAAAAGTATCAGACCTTGCCTATTTTAAATATAAAACATTAACTGGATATTTAACACAAAAAGAAAGTTATATATATAACATTCTTACAAATGATGCTTCTGGTGGAATTTTAGAGGTTGGAAAAGATGATGATCTTTTGGTTGTAGAGCAAATTAAATCTAATGCAAAATTAACGCCTAGAATTGAAAATGATGAGTATTTTATTGATATTTCAGTAAATATGAGCTGTAATATAACAGAAACAGGTAAAAATGTAACTTTTGATACACAAGAAAATATAGAAAATTATCAAAATGAAGTAGCAAATACTTTAAAAAATCAAATTGAAACACTAATTGAAAAATCAAAAAATGAATATGATTGTGATATTTTAAGCTTTGGTAATGTCTTTTATAAATATAAGAATAAAGATTATAATAAAATGAAAGAAAAATATGGTACAGAATATTATAAATATATTAATACAACTGTTAATGTAAAAGTAACATTTCCAACAGAGGGAGGTGTTGATAATATATGGTAGAAAATAATGAAAAGACTTCAAATGATGAAAGTAACAGGCTAACTACTTGGGGATATTCAAGTTTTATTGTTACATTAACTAAAAGTGGTTTTTTAGGAATGGCATCATATATAATGTTTTCATACAGTAATATAGATACATATATTTCAGCAATCCTTGGTACAATAATTGGAATTATTCCACTATTAATATTTATTTTTTTAATGAAACATAGTGAAAATAAAGATATTATAGACTTAAATAATTCTTTATTTGGAAAAATATTTGGTAATATATTAAATGTAATATTAAATCTTGCAGTATTATTTATGGCAATTATGGCATTATACAATATTTCCCAATTTATGGATATACAATATATGCCTGATACTGATACAAACTACTTAAGAATTTTAATACTTGTTCCAATAGTATATGCTGCAAGTAAAAATATAAATGTAATATCTAAAATAAGTCAAATTATTTTAATGATTAATCTTAGCATATTTTTATTAACATTATTTGGAACTATTGGTGGTGGAAAGATAGATAACATATTTCCAATACTTAAAAATGGTATTCATCCAATAATTAATAGTACATTGGTTTATGTTATATTTACTACATTTCCTATTTTTCTTCTTACAATAATTCCTCAAAGTGATGTTATGCAAGAAAAACATAAAGCTAGAAAACTATTTTTTATGTATTTACTTGGAAATATAATGCTAATTATAATAATAATCTTAACTGTAATTATACTTGGTGAAGATTTAATTCCTATGTTTAGATACCCAGAATACATTGCACTAAAAAAATTTAAACTTTTTACAATAATTGAAAGAATAGAAAATACGTTATCACTACAATTTGTTTTTAATTCAATTATGTACTTAATTGTATCCTTTCATTTTATCATACGAAGTATTAAGAAAATATTTAAACATACACAAAGAGAAAATTTATTTCCTTATATTTTAGCAATAATTGTACTAATTGGTTCAAATTTATTCTTTAAAAATACAACTCAATCAACTAATTTTATAAAACAATTTGTACCATATATTATTTGCATAGGTATATTTATTCCAATGGCAATTACTTTTTTTGGTACTTTAATAAAAAGTATAAAGAAAAAAAATGAGAGTTAACCTCCCATTTTTTTATTTTTATTCTTATTTTTCTTCTTCTTCATCTTCTGGTGGTATTTTTGCTATATTTATTACTTTTCCACCATCAGATGTTCTCATAAGTGTAACACCTTGTGTATTTCTACCTAAGACACTAATATCCTTTACATTTATTCTTATGATAATTCCAGTATCTGTTATCATCATTATATCGTCATCATCATCTACAATTTTTATTCCTATTATATGTCCTGTTTTTGGAGTAGTTTTATATGTTAATACACCTTTTCCACTTCTTCCTTGTGTTCTATACTCTTCTATCTCAGTACGTTTTCCAAATCCATTTTCTGTAATAGCAAGAATGCATCCATTTTCATTGTATATTGGTTCCATTCCTATTACTTTGTCTTCTTCTGATAATGTAATACCTTTAACACCCATTGATGTTCTTCCAACAGCTCTTACATCTTCTTCATTAAATCTTATTGAAAGACCTTTTTGTGTAGCTATTACAATATCATTTGTACCATTTGTAAGTCTTACATCAATTAACTCATCATCTTCTCTTAAAGTAATACCTTGTATTCCTGTCTTCCTTATATTACTATATTCAGCAAGTTTTGTTTTCTTGATTAATCCATTACATGTTGCCATAAGTACATATAAATCATCTTCATAATTTTTTACAGGAATTACAGCAGCAATTTTTTCACCTTGAGCAAGTTGTAATAAATTAACTATTGCTGTACCTTTAGCTGTTCTTCCACCTTCTGGTAATTCATAAGCTTTTATTCTAAATGCTTTACCAGTATTAGTAAAGAACATTATATAATCATGTGTTGATGTTATGAAAAGATGCTCTACAAAATCTTCTTCACGTGTGTTCATTGCTGTAAGTCCTTTACCACCACGTTTTTGACTTCTATATACATCAGCAGCTATTCTCTTTACATATCCAAAATGAGTTATAGTAACTACATTTGTTTCCTCTTTTATAAGACTTTCTACATCTATATCACCTTCGCCGTGTGTTATAGATGTTTTTCTTTCATCACCATAATTATTTTTTATTTCAGTTAATTCTTCTCTTATAATATCTTTTACAAGTTGCTCAGATTCAAGAATTTCTTTTAAATGCTTTATTAATGCAATTAAACTATTATATTCTTCTTCTATTTTTTCTCTTTGCAAACCTTGTAAAGTTCTAAGTCTCATTTCAAGTATGGCATTTGCTTGTATTTCAGAAAGTCCAAATGTTTCCATAAGTTTTTGTTGTGCATTGTCATATGATTGCCTTATAATTCTTACAATTTCGTCTATATTATCAATTGCAATTCTTAAGCCTTCTAAAATATGTAATCTTGCCTCTGCTTTGTTTAAATCAAATCTAGTTCTTCTTACTATAACACTTTCTCTATGTTTTATATACTCTGCAAGTATTTCTCTTAAAGTAAGAACTTTTGGTTGACCATCAACTAAAGCAAGCATTAACATACTTATTGATGTTTGTAATTGTGTATGTTTATAAAGTAAGTTTAAAACAACATTTGGATTTGCATCCTTCTTTAATTCTATAACTATTCTTAAGCCTTCTCTATCTGATTCATCTCTTAAATCAGAAATGCCTTCAATAGTTTTTATTTGTACTAATTTTGCTATATTTTCAACAAGTGCAGCTTTATTTACTTGATATGGTATTTCAGTAACAATAATTCTATATCTTCCTCTATTATCTTCTTCAATTTCTGCTTTTGCTCTAACACATACTTTACCTCTACCAGTAGTATATGCTTCTTTTATTCCTTCTTTACCTACAATAATACCAGCAGTAGGGAAATCTGGTCCTTTGATATATTCCATTAATTCTTCATTTGTAATATCTGGATTATCAAGTTGTGCAATAGTACCATTTATTACTTCTGTAAGATTATGTGTTGGAATATTACAAGCCATACCAACAGCTATACCATAAGATCCATTTATTAAAAGATTTGGTAATTTTGCTGGTAATACAGATGGTTCTTTTAATCTATCATCATAGTTTGGTACAAAATCTACAGTTTCTTTGTCAAGATCGGCAAGCATTTCTAATGCTATTTTATGAAGTTTTGCTTCTGTATACCTCATGGCAGCAGGTGGATCATTATCTATTGAACCAAAGTTACCATGACCATTTACTAATGGATATCTTAAAGAGAAATCTTGAGATAAACGAACTAACGCATCATATATAGCAGCATCACCATGAGGGTGATAATTACCCATAACGTCACCAACTATACTTGCTGATTTTCTAAATGGTTTTTCAGGCCATAATGCTAGCTCATTCATTACGTATAATATTCTTCTATGTACTGGTTTTAAACCATCTCTTACATCAGGCAATGCACGTGATACTATAACACTCATAGCATAGTCAATGTATGATTTTTTCATTTCTTCCTCTATTTTTACAGGTACAATTTTTTGTGCCGATAAAAAGTTTTCATCATTAATGTCCATTAATTCTACCTCCATTATTTACCCCCTTATTATACAAGAAAAAAAATAAAAAAGCAAGTCAAAGTTCTTGAATTTTCATCTAAATATGATATAATGTAAAAAAGTTGAAATATATTGTTTTTAAGGGGTAACTTATGAAATACAAGAACTATTATGAAATACTAGGAGTAACTAGAAAAACTCCTATTCAAGAGATAAAGTTAAATTACAGGCACCTTGCAAAATTATATCATCCTGATACTAATAAAAGTCCTGAAGCTGAAGAAAAATTTAAAGATGTTAATGAAGCTTATGCTACATTAACAAATGAAGAAAAAAGAAAAAAATATGATAGACAAGTTGCAAGACTAGGATATGGATTTACTGATTCAAACTCTAGTCTATCAAATGTAAAATATGAATTCAAATCTGGTATGAATGCTTTTAATGATTTACTTACAACAATACTTGGATTTAAGAAGGAAAATCCTGAAGAAGAAAATAAAAATGAGACTTTAGATTCTAGTCAAGAAAATACTCAAAATAAAAAGAAACCTATAAAAGGTACTGATATTATAACACATCTTGATGTAAGCCTTGAAGAAGGATATTTTGGTGTAGAAAAGAAAATTGCAATAAAAGCTTTTAAAGCTGGTATGAGAACTTACTCTGTTAAAGTACCTGTTGGTATTAAAAGTGGTGATAAAATACGTTTAGCCGCTCTTGGAAATCCTGGTAAAAATGGTGGAAAAAATGGTGATTTAATCATAAACGTAAGACTTATAGACGATAGTGATTTTAGTTTAGATGGTGTAGATTTACAAAAAGAAATTGAAATTACACCTGCTGTTGCTGCTTTAGGTGGAAAATATAAGCTTCAAGTTATGGATGAAAAACTTTTTGTTTCACTTCCAAAGCATTTAAGAGATGGTGAAATAGTAACTGTTCCAAACAAAGGATATATTGATGAAAATGGTGAAAGAGGTAACTTAAATTTAAAAATACATATAGATATGCCAATTGATATTTCAGAAAAAGAAGAAGAATTATACCAACAATTGCTTAATATTGAAACAAAAAAAGATAATATTTATTTATAAAAAGCACACTATAAAAGTGTGCTTTTTTCACTAATCATTATATAATTTTATCTTTTTTCTAAAATGATTTTCAATACAATTAACAAATTTATCTCTAAAAAATAAAACTACACACATAAAAACTGCATATATACAAACAATTATGATATTAATATTATTATTTGATAAATTTAACGTATAAAATAAGGCTATAAATACCATTAAAAATGATAAGAATAATGTAACTGATGTTTCTAAAAAATAATTATCACTAAGCAAAAAATATATTATTTTATTATTAATAACAGTATTTATATTATATTTTTTTAGATTACGAAAAATTGAATACATACTTATATAAAAATATGCAATAACAAATAACAAAAGTGCTATTAGGATATTTTCATATAATATTAATAGTAAAATACAAAAAAACATAAGTAACAAAGTAATTAAACTAGCAATTAAAAAAATGCTTTTTTTATTACTCATATTAAATAACATTTTTTTGAATCTTTTCACACTTTGTCCTCCTTAAAATATTTTATACTCATCATCAATTTTTGTAAGTAAAACATCATAATCATTTGGAAAAACTTTTAAGTAATCTTCTTCTTTTAAAGATGCTTTTATATGAGAAGCAAGTATTCTTTTTACTCCACAATCAATTAAATCTTCAATAACATCCTGTGTTTTTCCATGATACCCTGGTAGGGTTTTAGCACTATCCTTATTTGGATGTCCTGAATCAATTAATGTGCATATTGAGTTTTGGCAGAATTGTTTTAATTTTCTTGAAACATACGCCATATCAGAAGTATATATAAAATTAATATCATTTTTTTCTATTTTTGTTGCATAACATTCCCCTCTATGTTCCGTTTGACAAAAGCTAAACTTATACTCATCAATAAAGAAAGTAGTGTCTTCGTTTATTATATAAACATCAAAAATCTTACTAAATATTTTTATATATGTATACATTAAACTTCTCTTTGGTAAATAAACTTTTAAATGCGTATTTTTATTTCTTTTTAAGGCTTTTTTTACTAATAAGTACATACTTAAAGGAATCATATCAAAAGAATGATCAATATGATTATGAGATAAAATAATAACTACATCATATATATCTTTATTATTAGTACTTAATTCTTTTAATAATCTAGGTAAAACACCCATTCCTAAATCTAATACAACAATTTTTTTCAATCCTTTTATATAATAACCAGAACATGGATAATTTTTTATACTTCTAAGATTGGGAGCATAATTTCCAAGAACTTTTATTTTTATTTCAGACAATTTGTACTCCTCCTTAAAAATTATTTTTTCCAGATTCATAACAAAAATTCCTATTTATTATATCATATTTTAACTTTTTTTCAACGAAAAAAAAACAGACCTTAAATTTCAAGATCTGTTTTTGTTTCTGAAACCTTGCATTTGCATTTCCTTAATTTAGGAACTATCGCAAATACATGTTTCAGTCCGTCCTATGACAACTTTGGAAGTCCAACCAACTTCATTGGATCTTCCAACGTGTAGAGGATGCTGAAACAATTGTGACAGTCCCTCTCGTGCTGGGTCTGCTTATGAATTGTCCAGCTTGCCCCAGAAACATTTACATACTCATCCTGTTCGTATGCAGATGTCATCGGGAACTCCTCCTGCCAGTTATTAGTTCTGCCGGTATCATACCCGGCATCGGCCTTATTCCCATCCGTGAGTAGCAGCGACTCACACTCGCCACCACCATATCTAGCATTACGGATGTAAAACAAGCCATTGGGATCCTTATGCTTTACAGCAGAGATCCCATGCTCCTTAAGGAAGTTCTCGAAACTGCTATCCCTAAAATAGGCATAGCGCTCGTCTATATATCCTCCGGCAAGTCCAATGACTCCGTCAGATAACTTCCTTCCTCTCGGAAGCACATAACCCTTTTTCAGGGTTACGACCGGTTGGTATGGCACCCTTAAGGTTAGCTTAGCTAACCCATTCTCCGTGATGGTATACCGTACAGAATGCCAACCATCCGAGTACTCACGCTCGGAAAGACATTCTATGCTACCATCCTCGTTAATGGTGCACGTCCAACCATTACCAATAGCTCTAGTCGGCCCTACTTCATAAATATACCGCCCTTCGGCCTTTACAAAGAAGCCGTTTTCCAAGTACAATTTCATCGTTGCCATATTATCCTTTCCCTACTACCCATTTAATGGCGTTCGTTCCCAAAATGTGAGTTTGGCAAACTCGCATTCCTGCTTCTTTAGCGGGGCTTACATTTTTTTATTTTTTATTATTTTTCCCGCACTTATAATTATAGTGCGGTTTTTATTAACTACAATTTTATTATAAATCATTTTAAGAATTATGTCAAGTAATATAACATACGTTTTAGTTATATACTGTATAAGTTAAAATTATACACAAAGGACATAGCAATTTTTGCTATGTCCTTTTATCCAAACATTTTTTTCTTTTTTAATCTTATATCCTCACCAATAAACTTACATATAGTAAAACTTCCAATAAGCCTTGACATTACTCTTTCATCATATTCTTTATATAACTCTTTTAAAGTCAAATTCGTAGAAATTATCATCTTTTTATTTTTTAAAAGTCTAGTATTTATAATATTAAACAACTCCGTAAATTTATTATTACTCATAGTTTCTGTTCCCAAATCATCAATTATTAAAAGATCAACATTAAATATTTTATCATATTGTTCTTTTTCTACACCTGTTTTATTATATGAGAACTTATATTCAATAACCTTATCCATAAGTATAGGTGCTGTTTGATAAACAACTGTTTTTCCAGATTTTATAACTTCACTTGCTATACAATTTGCAAGAAAAGTTTTTCCAAGTCCAGTATTACCAACAAATAATAAATTCTTTTGTGTTGCACTATCAATATTTTCTACAAAACTTAATGCAATATTTCTTATATTTTCAATATTTTCCATTGGAGATTTATCTATTCCGTATTTTTCTTTATTAGCAACTTTAGAATAAAATCCTATATCAAAAGTTTCAAAATTTTCTTCATCTAGTTTATAAATATTAACTTGCTTATATGTTTCATTTATCATAGCTTGTGAAAAACAACTACACGTTTTGGTATTACCATTATATGAAACTACTCCTGTATCATTACATTTTTCACATTCAAATTTTGGTTCTAAATCTTTTCTTGTTAATCCTATTTTCTTTAACTCATTATCATATTTTTTTTCAAGTTTTTGAAGTTTTAAAGATAAATTGTCTTTTTCAATTTGTTTTGTTAATTCGTCAGACATTAAAATTGCTTTTGTTGTTCTTATCGCTAGCATATTTATTTCATCTTCTATTTCACTGAGAACAGGATACTTGTTATATAATTCTTCTTTAAATTTTTTTGATTTATCGATGGCTATCTGCCTTTTTAAGTCATATTCTCTTTTTATATCTCTATATATGCTACCATCCATAGCAATTTCCTCCTACTTTAAACATTATCATAAAATGATTCTATATCTTCATATTCTCTTTGCTCATAATTTTGATATTTTGGCTTTGGCTTTTTGGTATCTTCTTTTTCTTCTACATTTACTTTATCTTCATTATTTATATCATCTAAAGTTTTAATTCCTTTTTTATACCAATTAGAAAGTATCGCATCAACATACTTTAATGAAGGATTAGGCTTTGCTACTGTTCTTTTTAATGCTTCTTCTATTATATTAAACTCATATTTATACTCTTTAACCCAAGTATCAATATATTGTTCTTCATACTTTGTAAAGTTTCTATTTAACCTTAATGCTTTTTGAATTTTTTGTTTTATTTTTTGTATATTATCATAATTTTCTAAGAATTCCTCTAATTGCTCAAATGTTTTTACTCCACCCTTATACCAATTTTCTGCCACAGCATATACATACTTTCTATTTAGGGCTTTTCTTTCCATACAATAGTGAAATAGTGCAATCATAACCTCCTCAGAAAATGAATAGTTTTTAAATAATGTACCAATATCTGTATACCATCCAAGTGACATAATTCCTTGAAAAAAGCTTTCATTTATTGCAGATGCAGCAGCCATTCTCTTTCTTTCTAACTCTGATTGTACTCTATTTACTTTTGGCTCCATTTTAGGTATATATGATTTGTTTATTTCTACTTCTTTTAAATCAGTTACAATAAATCCTTGTGAGTTTTTAATTAAAAGTTCTTCTGCTTGCAAAACATCTAAACTATTTGAAATTTCTGCTTCTGTAACGCAAAGTTGTTTTGAAAGTGAAGACACATCTACTTCTAAATTGTTTTTTAATGCAAATAGAATGTATAAATATAATTTGATATCTAACCCCTGTAAAGAATTCATATAATTAAGTATAAATAGGTCTGGTATATTAGTATCACTCAATTCCATTTTATTTTTTACTACAAATTTCATATAAATTACCTCACCATATGATACAGAATTATATCATTATTTTCTTTTTTTTACAATATATCAAATATTATTTTTCTTATACCTATTTTCTCTATTTTTATTGTTTCTTTTAAAAGTAAATATTTTTCTATTTAGAAAAAATTTAAAAATATAAAAAATAACAGTAATTGCACTTTCTTGATTTATATTTATAACTAAAATACAAATAACTGGAACTGTAAGGAATAAAAAAATATAAATAGATGTTTCCAAATTAAGATTTAGGAAATCTAATATATTTATTAGAATAAACATATATATTAGAATAAAACAAAGTGACTTATAATCTATAATACCTAACCATTTACTATTTCTTTTATACATCGTATACATTATCTTCTCATTTATTTTCTCTCTCATTTTCTTACTCTTTCTGATACTCTTGAAAATATATTATTTATAAAAGAATTTAATTTATAAAGTAAATAAAGTGAACCTAAAATAATAACTTTATATATTGATGATTTTGTATCTTTATAAGTGATTGGTATTATAAGAATTAGTTTTATAAATATTTGCATAGATAAGTTAATCAAAAGTGTTTTAAACCACATTTTTGAAAATCCACTTGTACTATCACTACAAAGTGCAAGTATTGCAATTGGAGAAATAAGAATTAAAAGTATTACTGTTACATATCTTATGGATAAAGTTATAAGCATGGATATAGAACCAAATGAAATCATACCTTTTATTAATCCTAAAACACTTAAAAAATCACTTTTTTCTATTCCTTTTATATTATATATATTTTCTTTCAATGTAGTAAAATTTAAGTCTTTTTTTACAAATTCTTTGCAAAAAATATCTACTCCATAAGATAAACTATTAAAGATTTTTAAAATAATTTCACATATAAAGTGACTATTATTAACAAGAATACCTATTACTATGATTTTAAATATAAACTGATATACATTTTCTATATTTTTACCATTATAAATACTTATCATTTGTAATACTATATAATGTAGAACGTAAAATAAAATTAAAGCATTAGCAATCATTATTATACCATTTGACTTATTACTTACAAATAATGTTTTTAAGGGTTCATTATTTAATATATCTGGTGTTATATTTATTATTTTATCAAGTATTTCATATACTTCTGCTTCTAAAACTTTAAAAATCTTTTCAGATAATAAGTTTAAATTACCAACTATATTACTACTTTCCATTAACTAAGGACTGTTTCTATAAATTTTATTATCAAGTTTAATGACAAAATAATTCCATAACAAACTATAGCATTTACTATCACTCTTTTACCTATACGCATTTTTTCTTCATCACCGAAACTAAATTTTCTTATCAAAGCTCCGGCAGCAATTGCAACTCCAGCTGCTGGTGTTGCAAGCTTTACTAAATAGCTTTGAATTTCTTTTAATGCAGTATTTAACTTATTAACAAGTGTTGGATCAGTTTTTGCATAAACATTATTACCAAATACTATTAAAAGAAATATGAGCATTAAACAATTTACAAAAATTATACCTTTCTTATTCATTGCATCACTCCAATCTCTTTAAATTACACATTTTATATAACTTTACATTTTGACCATCTGATAATAAACATACTGCCTGAAAAGTTTTTAAACCAGTAGAAAAATAACTTTCATTAAATATATAATCTTCTTTTTCCGAAAAAGAAATTCCTTTTGCAATAGCAGAATTATAATTTTTAAAATAACTTCTAAATATATTATATCTTGTCTTTTGTGCATTTTCAGAATAATTTGTAGTTTTATAATCCTTTAATTCCTTACCTATTTGCTTTATTATTTCACTAATTGTGTAGCTATCATCATTTCTAAACCAGATTTTATTTACTAAATTTTGAATTATAACGCGAGTAGCGTTTTCATTATTTAATGTATTTAGTAATGATGTATAGCTTTGTATACTTACTATACTGATACATTTATATTCTCTTGATAAAGAAAAAAAGTTTGCATCTTCAACATTTACTATTTCTTGATATTCATCACATATGAAAAAAACTCTCTTTTTTAAATAAATATTTGATAAAATTTGCTTTTGAAAATCTAATTTTAAATACGTTGCTATTGTTTTTAATAACTTCCTATTTTCACCAATGTTTATTGATAAAACATAAATATTGTTATAAAAGTCTAATGTATCACTTTTAGTACAAAACTTATCATATAGATTTTTATCAGAAGAAAATATACTTGTTATTCTAGTAATTTCAGATTTTATAATTCCAATCGTTCTATCATCTAAGTTAAAAAATTCATTTTTAATATTTGAAAAAGCAGAATTAATATTAAATAGCTCATAATCATTAAATTTATTATTTAATACCTTTTTCTTTATACTTTCTAATAACTTTAAAAGATAATCCTTATCAGTAACTAACCTATGTATTTCATAAAAACTTACTATTTTTCCTTCAGCTCTAATTAAAGTTATAAAATCTCTAATATACTCCTCTACTTTATCTAACCAATATGAGTCAGACATTTTGGTATCTGATAATAGTGAAAGAACAAGTTTCATTTGATTTGCAATTTCTATACTTGACATATTTGGTTTATCTATTGGATTATATCTAAAATTACTATTTAATGATAATTCAATAACATTTAACTTAATTCCTTTTTCTTTTACAATTCTTCTTAAGGATTTTATATAATTTCCTTTAACATCAATTATCAAGCCACAAATATCATATTTCATAAGTGATAATACAATATTTGATATTGCAGAACTAGTTTTTCCACTTCCTATACTTCCAGTTATCAAAACATTTTGAAAAATCCCGTCATTTTTTATGCAAATATCATTATTATTTTCATCTTTTCATATAAATATATCTATATCATTCTTTTGTTTTGGAATTTCTCTTTCTCGTTTTTTATCAATATAATTTGAAACAAATTTATAAATAAAATTTATTATAAATATAGAGTAAAATATGAAATAAAAAATTTTAAAAGAAACAAAATTTTTATTTAACATTGAAGAAATATCTATATTTTTAGAAAAAATATTTATATATATGAAATTTGATTTTATAAAATTATAGCTAAAAGCAAATTTTATCATTAAAAAGTTTATATATATTAATAATGTAATATATATTTTTTTTGGTGATATCTTTGAACATATAGAATTTAAAGAATAAAAAAATTTAGAATTATTTTTTGAAACTTTTTTTATGTTATTATCAAGGTTGCAAGTTATATTTGGCAAATTACTATCTACATACTTATCTAATTTTGCTCCACTTCTATTAAGTATGTATAGCTTATCAACAAGAGAATATAACTTAAAGAAAATGAATATAATATAAAGAAAAAATTCTATAATGTAAACCATATATCCATCACCGTTGACATTTTAGCACCTTAATTTTACATTTTCAACTATTTTCTATATTTCTTACAAAAAATAACAAATCTTGTTCTTTTTCGACATTGCAATTATCATTTTCTCATCATATTTCAATAAAATATTTTTGAAATTATCAATTTTTTTACTTTAGATAATTTTTTTCAAAAAAATTTCTAAAACCTATTGACAATGTCTGAAAAATATTGTATTATATATGAGCAAGCAACATTAGTTTATGGGCTATTAGCTCAGTTGGCAGAGCACTTGACTTTTAATCAAGTTGTCCGCAGTTCGAATCTGCGATAGCTCACCATAAAATAGGCCCGTTGGTCAATCGGTTAAGACATCGCCCTTTCACGGCGGAGTGAGGAGTTCGACTCTCCTACGGGTCACCATTAATGTTGTATGCTGGAATAGCTCAGCTGGTAGAGCAACTGTCTTGTAAACAGTAGGTCCTCAGTTCGAATCTGAGTTTCAGCTCCAATAAATATATTGAAATCAAGCTTTTTATTAAGCTTGATTTTTTTTTAAGCATCCTAAGTTATTAATTTAACTTATTTAAAAATATATTTTTAAATGTATAAAAAAACTTTTCATCTTCAACTTTTTCTGGATGCCACTGAACTCCTATTATGTTATTATATTCAATAGCCTCAATTATTCCATCTTCACTTACTGCAGATACCAAAAAATTATTTGCAACATCTTTTATTGCTTGATGATGATAAGAATTTACTTGTTTTTTATCATCTTTATACACCTCGTATAAAAATGTATCTTTTTTTATTTCAATTTCATGTGTTTTTCCATTTAGAGCATGATTTTTAATATCTTGATACAATGCACCACCAAAGTAAACATTAATTGATTGCATTCCTCCACAAATTCCTAAAATTGGTTTTCTTAACTTTGAAAATTTATCAATTAACTTTTTATCTAAATAATATTCATCAACATCATACGTTAAATCTTTATTTGGCAACTCGTTATAATATTTTGGATTTATATCATATGATGTACCACCTAAAATTAATCCATCACAAATTTTACAAACTTTATCTATATTCTTATCTGATATAACAGGAAATAACAATATGTCTAATTTATCAAAGCATTCCTTAAAGTTATCTGTTATATAATATCTTTTTTGATTAGAACAAAACTCTACCCTTCCGGCTATTGCTAATATCATATCTTTCACCTATTATATTATATTTTTCACACGACAAAAAAGAACCACATTTAAAAATGCAGTTCTAGTTCACTATTTAATATGTTTTTAAAATATGTAAATTACTAATTTTCAATATATAGTAATTTACATTTTCGAAATTTTAATCTAACAAATAGTTCTAATTATATTTTTTTATAAAGATTTTAAAGTTATATGACAAATCAAATAAGAATACTAACAATATATGAGTGAATTTTAAAGGGCTTAAACTAGAAGAATTCCTCCTAGCTATTTAATAGTAAATACAAATTAGCTTTTTCCCATTTTTTATTTATATTAACTAAGTTATTTTTTAGATCATATTCAAAAAAAGGATAAACACTAGTATTATCTATATAATATTTACTATTTTTTAATTTTAAACAAATTATATAAGTCTTTCCTTTTTGTGGAAAAGGTAAATTAGCAACCGCTTTATTGCTAACTATTCTTATATCAGAATTACTATCAAATTTTTCATTTAACTTAAAATTCTTAACAAAATCAATATCTAACTCTGAAATTTTAGCTACACATTGATTTATATTAAATTCTATTGTATTGTCATTATATGTGCCACTAATTAATCTTTGCACATCTGCTTCTATTTTTGTATTTGGTATATTTTCAACTATTTTATTATCTTTTACTTCATTTATTTTTACAATCATTACTAATGGTACTGCGTCAACTTTATCATAATTATCTTTTACATCTAATATAACAGTATTTGCATAATTTCTTTCTTCTTCAAATATTTTTTCTTCAGTATTTGCCCTCTCTATACTAAGTTTATACATTGAAAATTTAATAGCACCAATTGAAACAATTAATAAAAAAGTAAAAGCAGTGACAAGTTTTATATAATTAATTTTCTTTCTATGATTTGCTTTTTTTATTATTTCTTCTACTTCACTACTAGTATATTTTTTTATCTCTATCTCCTCCATCTTTCCACTCATTACATCATTAAGCACCTTATTTTTCATTGTTTTCATATCCCCTCTCAAGCTTTATTTTATCTCTTGCTCTCTTAATTTTACTTCTAATTGTACTTTCATTTATCTTTAAGATTTTGGACATTTCTAGTGTCGTATATTTTTCTAAATAAAACATTGTTAATAACGTTCTTTCTTCAAGTTCCAATGCTTCAATTAATTTAAAAAAATCTAACTTATCAATTATATCTTCATATTCATTATCAATTATATAATTGTTCTCAATATTAGCTTCTTCATAAGATATATTTGAATTTTTATTCTTTTTAGCTAATCGATTACAGTTATTAATTAATACTTTTGTAATCCAAAATCTAAAACTTTCTTCATTTTTTAGTTTTTTAATGTTCAAATATAAAGCTATAAATGTTTCTTGTAAAGCCTCACTTATTATATACTCATCACTTATTCTAGATTTTGCGATTATATACAAATGTGGTTTTAATTCATGAACTATCTCTTCAAAAGCTTTATTATCTCCATTTTTTATTTTTCGTACAAGTTCTTCCATATCTTATCATCCCCATATAAATCTTTTTTATTATACCACCATAAAATTTTCTTAACTATATTTTAAAAATATAGTAGATTTACAGGAAAATATATGTTAAACCTCGCTATTTATCTTTTTACATTTATTATTTTATTAGAAATATCATTAAGATCTTCAAAACTATTTGTTACATTATTTTTAATTTGCATTGTTGTTGAATCATATTCTCTTAAACCGTATTCAAATCCTAAAATATTATATTTTTGATAATCTTTACTATATTTTAGAAATACTAAATATTGTTTTTGAGATTCTACTTCTATATCATTCATATAAAAATCTTTTACAAGTTTTTTTGAAATTTGTTCTGCTGTCATTTGAGATTTTGTAAATAAGTTTTGCTCTAACTTTGTTCTTTCAGCTTCTGTTAATCCTTTTAAGTATTCTGAATATTCAATTTTTCCACCTAATCTAACATAATCAATGTTATCATTTACATTAATTGAAACATCAGAATTTTTTGAAATAATATTTTCAATATTTAATGTTCCAGTTGTATAAACAGGTACATATTTTCCACTAACTGGATTATAATTTAAACCTTTAGATGAGTTTATTTTGGCTATTGCAATTATGTCACTGTCTTTAACCAAATTTTGTATATTAGAATAGTCAACAATCATATCTGCTTCAGTTGTTTTAGTTAAAATAACATCTTCATCTAATACTTCTATTTCATTATCTGCCAAATTATTATTAGAATTATTATCTTTAATAAAATAAACACTTAGCATAACAGAGATTGCTAGTACTAATACCAAACAAAATGATATTACATATTTTTTTATACAATATTTTTTCATTACCCTTTCCTCCTAATTATACAGTGTATTAATAGCATTATGTGATATTTCATCAACTCTATGCATTTTTCTACCACAACTAAATTGACACATTATACTATTAATATTTTTGTTTTGATGCTCTAAGCCAAAAGCATGTCCTAACTCATGTGCAATTGTTCCTTGTTGTACTTCCTCTCTTAAAGTATTTATTACTTTAACATTTATCTCTATCTTAGCAAAGAACCAATCTGATTCACTTGCAGATACTCTACCTTCATTTATATCATAAAAGCTAGTTTTAGCTATTGTTGTAGCTTCTAATTCATCACCAAATCTTGCATAAAAGTCTACATCTGTCGCATAATTTGATGCTACTGGGCTCATATAAATTGGATTCCATCCATATCCTGTATCTACCCAATTATCCACTGCATTATTAATCAAATAAGTATAACCTTCTGCTGAAGAATCAACATAATAATACATATTACTTACTCCTCTTTGTAATTTGCAACCAATAAAAAGAGGTTCATCAGCAAATACATTTTGATTTAAACCTAATGTTAAACTGATTACTAGTATTAATGCAAAAATTTTCTTTTTTATATTCATTACTAATTCCTCCAAACATAATACAAATTAAATACAGCATTTAACTATATAAATGCCTCCTTTCAGAAGTTAAAATACCGTATAATTATAAAGAGTAAAAACAATATATTTTTTGTTGCGAGCCTGTAAAAAATTTCCAAAATATTTTTATTAAAAATAGTGGATATTGACTTATTATTCAACAAAATATATAATGAAACTAGGAGGTTATAATATGGAAAATCAAGAAAATCAAAATCAAACTGAAAACCAAGCTGAAAATCAGAATCAAACTCAAACTACTAGTAATTCTAGTGATAGCAAAAGTAAAATTGTTTTATCCTATATTTTTTCTTTCTTAGGACTTATATTTGTTTTTACTGAAAAAAATGCAACTGATGCAGAAAAAAGAAATTATGCACAAGCAGGAACAATTTTTATAATTACTTTAATAATATCAGTTGTTACTGGTATAATTAATTTAATTGGAATACCTTTTGTTGGTGCTATATTATCTTTATTACCAACAGTATTATTTGTTTTTTGCATAATAGCTGCTGTAAAATCTAGTAGAACTGAAGTTTATCAAATACCATTAATATTTGATTTATCAAAGAAGTTCTTTAAATAAAATTTGTACAAAAAAATGGAGAATTGTAAATCTCCATTTTTTATATACCAATATATTTTTTATAACATTTTCTACATACTGACTTATACGAATCATTGCCACCAATTAAAATCTTTTCACCTTGATTTGTTGCTTTACCATCAATCATTCGCATATTGCACGTTGCTTTCTCACCACATTCACATATTGTTTTTATTTCTTCTATTTTATCTGCTATTTCCATTAAATGTAATGAGCCTTCAAAAAAATTCAATTTAAAATCTGCTCTTAATCCATAACATATGACAGGTATATTTAATTTATCCACTACATCACTTAACTCAAAAACTTGTTCTTTATTTAAAAATTGAGCTTCATCAATTAAAATACAATCTGGTCTGTAATTATAATTTTTAACTAACTCAAATAAATTAGTATCTTTTTTAAAAACTTCTGCTTCTTTTTGCAAACCTATTCTAGTTGTAACTTTACCTACACCATATCTATCATCTATTCCTGCAGTTATTATAATTACTTTCTGATTTCTTTCTTCATAATTATATGCTACTTTTAATAAATCAATAGTTTTTCCTGAACCCATAGCACCATATCTAAAATATAATTTTGCCATATTACCAATCACCAAAGATATTTTATCATTATGATTATAATATTTCAACAATTAACTTTGAGTTTCAGTTTGTAATTCTTCAACAATTGATGCATTATCAGTACCTAAATAATTACCATCTAAATCAAAATACCAAGTACAATCTTTCATAGTACTTTGCATACCTTGATAAGGTTTCATTTCCCCATTAAACATTATAGGACCCGGTGCTGATTTTGGTGAACAACTTAAATATTGTAAATAATAATTCAAATTATTATATAAGCTCATAGACATTGTTGTAATGTCATATGTATAATTTACTTCAATATGTGGTATTATTGTTGCACCTGTATCATAATCATACCTTGGTTCTGGCTCATTAATTATTGCATAACAACCTTGAAGGACATAACCTTTTGATTTATCTGAATCTGCTTCTTTTTTTATTTCATCTACAATCTCGTTTGCTAGTTCTTTAGCTTTACTTCTTACCTTTTCATTATAGTTATCATTATTAAAATCATAATTTAATAATGTAACATCAACAAAATAATTATCAGAATAATCACCATATATTGTATCTTTTGCAAGAGATCCAAAATCATAACTTGAAGGTACAGTAAATACTTTTACTCCATGAAGCCTTACATTTTGATTTTCATATAAATCTCCTCCTAAGTATCTTTTATATATAGCAATATAATCTTTATATTTATATAATTCACAATTTAATGTATAAGCTCCTTCACTTATTCCTGGTACATCAATATTAAAAGTTTGAAATTCATTTTCTGATATTACATAATCTATATTACCTTTTTTACTATTATATTCTTTTGCTATTTTTATAAATGTATCTTCATATTCAGAAGTATCTCTATTATTCATATCTGATGCTTCTTTAAATTTTTCAAAATAATCCTCATCTTCAGTATAATCAACTTGTATATTAAGTGCTAAAGTATAATATGCCATATCAGCCATTATTGAAGCTATTGGCGTAGATTTTATAAACAAATCTTCAAAAGGTATTTTATTACCTATATTCAAATCATAATTTAGGCCTGTATTCTTTGCATTATTTGATATTTTAATAGACAAAACATTAGAGAAATTTCCTTCAATGCTACAATATGTCATAACAAGCCCATCTTCATTTGGTTCATTTTTAGAATATGCTACATTTTTAATCTCTTCATTAATTTTATTTTGAATATCTTTATTCTTTAGACCACTAATTTCTATATATTCAATGTATGTTTTAATATCAGTATATGGTATAGACATATCATGAGCACTATACAATACTCCATTAACATCTACGTATTGTTTAAACTCAATATCATTGAAATTATATTTATCATCATCACTACATACATATTTTAAATCTGGATCTTCTTTTCTATTATCTGTATATATAAATTTATCTTCATTATCTACTTCATCATTATATTTGTTATTTATTGCTCTTATTTTAAGAAATATTAAAACAGAAGTTATAGCAATACAAATAACTAAAATCAAAATACCTATAATAACTAATTTTTTTGATATTTTATTTTTTGGTTTTGAATTTATGTTTATATTTTTATCTGTATTTCCATTTCTCTTTAAATTAGTATCTTCTTGATTTTCCATATCAATCACCTATTTTACCGGTACATATCCAGCTTCTTGTGCTACTTTTTGTCCTCTATTTGATAACATTTGATTTGCTAACTTTCTTGCAGGACTATTTTCATCATCTGCTTTATTAATAACTATATAATAAGCTGTATTAAATGGATATGTTCCATCTTTTATTGTTTGAGTATTTGGTTTAACACCATCTATACCTAAAAATTTTATATTACTTGCAACTTCTTTATCTATTGTTTCATACATAGTAGTAGCATAATAATAATATGAATATCCTATTGAATTTACTCCATTATCATAAGATGAAACTAAGTTTATAATTTCTGCCATAGTTTGAAGTATATTTTCTTTTAAAGGTTCCATTAATCTTTTATCTTTCATAACAAGTGATAACATTCCAGTTTGACTACCAGAATTTACAGGTCTTTGATATGGTCTAATTGCCTCATCACTTCCTCCAACTTCTTTCCAATTAGTAATTTCTCCAGAATATATGCCCTGTATTTGATAAGTAGTCAAATTATCTACACTATTTTTTGCATTAACATAAAATACAAAACCTTCTTTTACAACAGGTATTACTTCAAGTTCTACACCTTTTTGCTTAGCAAGTTCAAGTTCTTCTTCTGATGGTTCAGTAACTATAATTAAATCTACTTCATCATTAATTAATTTTACATATGCTGGATGAGTATTAGAATAATCTAAATTTAATTCCTCAATTTTCTTGCCTGTAAAATTTGTAATAAAAGCATCAGCAAGTGGTTGAGTTGCAAGAGATGCATCAACTTTAGGATAATTTTCTTCTGTATAAAGTGGATCATTTGTAATTTTATTTGCTTCTTCTTCTTGCCTATGTTCCTCATCTATTTTATTTTCATAAAATTTTGTTATTACAAAATATGAAGCTACACAAATTATAACGACTAAAACAAATATACAAGCAAAAATAATTATAGGCTTTTTATTACTTTTTTCCATACATATTCCTCCTTATAAATATAATATAAAATTTCAAAAAAAAAAGCAATAAAAAAACAATATATAAAAATTAACATATATATTGTTTTAATATTTCTTTCCCCTTGTTATAATCTTCTGTTTGAACATAAATGGTACAGTAAAAATTTTTATTTGAATTATTAGGATAATATTCAACCTGAGTTAGACATTCAATATTATTTCTTTTTAATATATCATAATATTTATTTTTATACTTATCACAATAATTAAAAACATTATATTTTTCTATCTCTATCCATTCAAATTCTTCATTTTTCTTTTTCATAATTTTTCCCTTCTATAATATTTTTTAATTCTTCATAATTATCAAATATAAAAGAATCACATATATCTTTATTATTAAAATATTCTTCTTTATTTTTTAAAGTCCATGAAATCACACTTATTCCTTTTTTACTGTATTTTTTATACATTTTTTCATTTAAATCAGAAATATTATAAGCTATAAAATCTGGTTTTGTTAAAAAATTAAATACCATTTTACTTAAAAAGAAGTTTAAAAATGAAGATATTGAATCTATTTTTTTAGCAGATAATTGCCCTCTTAATACATTATTTGCATTTTTTTTAAACCAAAGTAGTGATAATGGATTAAAAGATTCAATTAAATATTTTCCGTTATAATTTTTAAGCATTTCATATAATTTTTCTTCAAGTTTTCCACATTTTCCACTATTTTTTATTTCTATTATCAATGGTACTTTTCCATCTATTACTTTTAAAACCTCAAAAAATGTTGGAATTTTATTTTCTGTTCCAAATAATTTAATTTTTTTTATTTCTTCTAAAGTCATATTTTCAACAGTAATATCTATATTTCCTACATTTTTTAAATTACTATCATGCACTACAACTATATTTTCATCTTTTATTAAATGGACATCTAATTCTATTGCAATATTATTCTCTACTGCCAATAAAAAAGCTGGTATTGAATTTTCAACAATATCAGTATTTTTTATATGAAGACCTCTATGTGCAATAAATCTTAAATTTTCTATATTCATAATTTCACCTATATTAATTATATAATATCTTTTTTTATTATCAAATAGAATTTACAATTTCCACATATTTATTAATATCAATTTCCTCTGCTCTAGCGTTTAAATTAACATTATTTTTTATTAATAATTCTTCAATTTCTTTTTTATTCATATTCATAAAATTTGTTGATTCTAAAGAATTAGATATTTTTTTCCTTCTTTGTGCAAAAGCAGAATGAATTAATTTAAAAAATATTTCTTCTGAATTTACTTTATATTTTTTATTTTTTGTTAATTTTATAACAGCAGATGTTACATCAGGTGCTGGTATAAAAGATGAATTTGGAACAATAAATTCAATATTTGCATCTGCTAAATAATCAACCATTAAAGTTAATATTCCATATTCTTTTGATTTTGGCTTTGCTATTATTCTTTCTGCAACTTCTTTTTGAACCATAATTATTATTTCATTAATTCTTTTGGAATCTTGCAAAAGTTTAAATATAATTGGTGTAGTTATATAATATGGTAAGTTTGCTACAACTTTTATATTTTCATATTTTTTATTATTTTTTATTTCAATATTTTCAATTAATTCATCTATATTTATTTTTAAAATATCATCATTTAATAATAAATAATTATTATAATTTTTTAATCTATCGTTTAATATTTTTTCCATATTTTTATCAATTTCAATTAAAATAGCAAAATTAACATTATTTAAAATATATTCAGATAAATTTCCTAGACCAGGTCCAATTTCAATTACTAAATCATTTTGAGCAATATTTGATGAAATAATAATATTTTTCAAAATATTATCATCTATTAAAAAATTTTGTCCTAATTTTTTATTCGCCTTAATATTATATTTATTCATAATTTTTTTTGTAATATTTAATGTATTTATTTCCATATTTTCTCCTAAGAAAATAATTGTCAGTAAAACTGACAATTATTTAATAATTTTTATTTATTCGTGTAATCCACCAGTTGAAATTAATGTATTTCTTAAATTAATTACTGATGTACTATAATCTCTATCAATTATACCTTTGCTATAACATAAGCTATAATATGCTCCTTCACCCATGTTATATGCATTTAATCCATAAACAATTGCAGTATTTGGATCATCAGGAACTCTTTTTCTACCTGCTTCTAAGTATGTAGAAAGTAAATAAGCACCTGCTGTCATATTATCATATGGATCAAAATAATCATTTATTCCAAGTCCTGCTCTCAAAGTTTCATGATTTGTAATATGTATCTGACAAAGTCCATATGAATTATTACCTCCAAAAGCTGTTGCAACAAATCTACTCTCTTGAAACATCATTGCAAGGAATAGCTCATATTCTATGCCATATCTTTTACAAATGTTATATGCATATTGTTGTTGATCAACTGGTAATGCTATATCATATTCTCTAAATCCTCCATCAACAGGAGATGATATCATTGATTGTACTAGTGCACTTCTTGATACAGTAACTCTTGTTCCAACTTCAACAACTTTATTTCTAGCTTGTGATAAAACTTCTGATGCTATTTCAGATCTATTTATTTCTTTATTATCACTATATCTTACAATATAACTAGTTGATTTACGTCCTTCAACACCTTCTTGAACAGTTTGAGTTGTTCCTTCATCTATATCAGGATTATCTTTTGTTTCTTCATCAAAAGGTATTGATTCTACGACTTCTTCGTATTTTGCAACCATTGGTATATAATTTTCTTTCATAACATCTATATCAAGTTTTGCATATTCCTTCTTATCAGATATGTTTATTTGCATACCATCAACTATTTTATCGTTATATCCTACTGATAAATTTGTATTTTCATCTATATATATTTTATTTTGTAATAAAAAACTATCTATTGTAGACGCAAGGGTTCTAACAGTTTTTGTACTACCATAGTAGTTCAAATTTACTGTCTTTGTTTGTGTTGTTATAGAAACTAAACCGATTGTAGTAAATACAAGTATTACAGCAATTATTGTTAATGCTTTTCTTACATATTGCATTATACTTTCTACCACAAAAACCCCTCCAATCTTTGATGGCATAATTATACTATAATTAGGGCTAATTGTCAATTTTAAAGCATTTAAAATGGCTGTAAAAATGAATACAAAATATGGTTTCTCCTTGAAATATAAGCATATAAATTCTAATATATTATTTTCATTACATTTTTACATTACGAAAAAATTACATAAAAAAATATCTTTTTATTTATTTTTCTTAATTTTAATTAATTTTTTTAATTATTTTTTATAATTAATTTTTATTTATTTTATATTTTTTCATTTATTATTTTTCTTTTTATTTTATTATTTTATTTTTATATTATAATTAAATTAATTTTAAATAAACAAAATTATTTGTATTAATATTTTTATTGTGTTATAATTTTAAAAAAATAAGGAGGAAAATATGAAAACAAGAGGATTTGAAATATGTAAAGGATTTGAAAATAAAAATATTAATTTACCAGAAAGAAAAACAAAAAATTCTGTATGCTATGATATAGAGGCAGCAGAAGATACAATTATACCTTCAATTTGGAAAACGATTTTTGAAAATTTCAAAATATTTTTATCTGGCTCAAAAGATTATAAAGAAATAAAACCTACTTTTGTACCAACAGGTTTAAAAGCATATTTTTTAGAAGATGAAGTTTTATTTCTTGCAAATAAAAGTTCTTTTCCAATAAAAAAAGGATTAGTTTCTGCAAATAGTATAGGAATTGTAGAAAGTGATTATTATGAAAATGAAACAAACGATGGTCATTTAATGTTTACCTACTATAATTTTTTTCCAACAGATACTTTATTAAAAAAAGGTGAACCATGTGGACAGGCTTATTTTCAAAAATTTTTAAAAACTGATAATGATTCAGCAACTGGTATTAGAAAAGGTGGATTTGGAAGTACATCAAAATAACAATATATTTTTTTAAAGCAAGTTTTTTCTTGCTTTTTTATTTTTTTAAATTTATTATTACAAAAATTACCAATTTCAATTAAACACTTAACTTTTTATTAGTTTTATGTTATAATCTAAAACAGATATTTTAGGAGTGAAAATCATCTTGGAAAATTTATATATATATGTAGAAAATGAAAAGGTTGAAAATTGCTTAAAATATGGTATGAAGTTGTCTGAATATGCAAATAAAATAATTGCATTTAATAATATAGAAAAAAAAGGGATTACTGCTTATTTAACACCTAAAGATAGTAATTTATATGATGATAATTTATTTACATGTTTAAGAATTTCTACCAAAGATTTACATGCAATAATTTATAATAGAATTTTTGAAAATAATGAAGATTTATTAAATAAATCTTTTTGTAATTATAATGAATATAATCTAGCTGATTATGAAGATCCAATAGCAATGATATATTCTACAATTTTACCTGAAAATATTTTTTTATATAACAAAGTTTTAGATTTACCTTTAATAGTTGAAAATTCAAAAGAATATTTTTATGATAAATGTGTTAGTGATTTTATTGAAAATGATAGATTTACAAAATTTGAATTATATCAAACTTTACTTTTACTTGGTGAACAAAAAAATATTTTTAAATCTACAAAAATAGATGATAATTTAAAAATATATACTGACACAATAAGTAATAAATTATATACGAAAAAAAGGGGCTGTAAAAAAAGTCCAATAAAAAATTAGGTTTGTATCAAAATTGTGATACAAATCTAATTTTTTTATTTCA
>CANQPW010000003.1 GCA_947625855.1 uncultured Clostridia bacterium
TTTTTTACATTAAATTTTCGTTACATAAATATTACGGCTTTTTAGAATTATTTTTTTATTTCTCACTGAACTGTAACCCATATATTCATATTTTTTAATTTTGCATTAATATTTCTTGATTTTTTATTAAATCATAGTTTACGAGACTACTTCCATCTAAATCTTCTTTATACATATCCACACAAACAATTTGACTATTTTCATATGTCTTGTAATAATATATGCCTTTATCCATATTGCAACAAGAGCTATATATAGTTATCTCATATTTATCTTCTCCCATATATACACATCCTCTTTGCTGATATACAGACTCTAATATATGAAAAAACTGACTTATACTTTCTATTTCTGATGTACCAGATATAGAATTTAATTTTGTAAATGTAGCTTTTACAAATCTTGAGGCAGATGACAAATCACCTGGCATTCCAAGAGCTCCCATTCCTCTACTGTATGTTTGTAAATTAATTTTATCTGAGAAATTATTTACAGGTGGTTTTGTAGATAAGCTCATATAGTTGTTTAAATTAAACATATGAATATCAAATGTAGGGTTATTTGTTAATACGCCTACTGGATTATCATATATCTTTAATCCTTCTTCTACACTTTCAACAGTTATTGATTGTTCCTTATCTGATATTATAAAATGTAGTGGTGATGCAGGTAAATTATCACTAAAATTAATTAATGCAATGTTTACATTTTCAAGTAATTTTTTAACTTCTAAAATATTAGAACATTGAGAAAGTACATAAGGAATAAACTCAAAAGGTGCTATATTTTGCATTCCTTCTTTTACTTCTTTATATTTTGCATTTTCTGGAAAATTTAAGCCTGCCATTCCAAGTCCTTTTTCATTTATTGCATCATAGTATAATGGATAATTATCTGATACATATGCCATCCCTATAATAGCATAATGATTTTTAATGCTGTTTACTTTTCTAAAATTAAATTCATAATTTCTAGGTGTAATTGTAACTGTTTCATTATATGAATATTCAAGATCCAAATTTCTTCCAAAATAATGATCTTTTGTATTATATGTTACTGCTGTACACATAAGATATTCCCCCTTTTTTTCTTATTCATTATAACATAAAAAAAAGAATTATTAAATAATAATCCTATTTTATTATAGACAAAAGTATATTTAATAATTCTTTTTCATCAATTTTATTTGCATATATGCTATAATCTTTATCATCAAACTCAAAGGTTGCAATATATATATCATTATATTTATACACATAAACCTCATTATTATTTATAATAGTAGCCTCATTTTTTTTACTATTAATGTTATAATCAGTAAGTAGCATTCCTTTTTGAGAATATGTTATTTTAATATTTCTATCTCCATTTTCAAAACTATACACCTCATTATACTCATTTACTTTATCATCGCTTTCTAGACTTCCTGTTGCTAAATTATCATAGGTATTAATGTTATAATATTCCTTTAACTTAAATCCATCAGGCACATAAAATTTTTTATTATAATCTAAATCTTGTTTAGAGGTTTTATCAATATTATTTAATGAATAAAATGATATACTATTATTATCTAATAAATTTAAATTAAATATTTCTCCTATTTTTTGATTTTCTATATCATTTGATATAACTATTTTATATTGCCTTAAATTTATACTAAAAATAACAATTAATACAAAAACTAAAACAAAAGTTGGTACAATAACAAATTTAATCTTATTTTCTTTTCTTACTTTCTGCATTATAGCGTTATAATTTTTATCCTTATCAAATTTTTTATCAAGCTCATTTTTTAATTTTTCATTCATTTTTATCACCTTCAATATTTACATTTTTCTTTATATCTTTTATTGTTCTGTATAAAACGTTTTTTACATTTGATATACTCATATTCATTTCTTCTGCAATTTCTGATATTTTTAAATTAAGATAATAAAATAAATAAAATATTTTAATTATTTTTTCATCTTTACTTTTTATATAATTTAGTATTTTTTCAACATTTAACTTTGTAAATATCTCATCTTCTAAATCAAAATTTAAAGGAATATCAGTATCTTCCAAAATATCAGAATTACTAAAAACTATATGTTCTTTAGTTTTATATAGTTTGCCATAATATCTAAATATTTGTTTTTTTGCTATACCAATTATATAATTTGAAATATTTTCTACTTCTATTTTTTTCTTTCTTTTTAATATTTTATATAATTCTACATATGTATCTTGTATCAAATCATTTACATCTTCAATATTTGAACATTTGCAAATAATATATTTTAACGTTTGATTATATGTTAAATTGTAAATATCTTTGAAGTCTTCTAATAATACTTGCATCTTTTTCCCCTCTTTACTAAAAGTTATAACTAGTTTTAAAAAAGTTTCAAAAAAATCATCTATAAAGATGATTTTAAATATATTATTATATTATTTTTCCTCCACCAACTACAATATCATCTAGATAAAATACCGCTGATTGTCCAGGTGTTATGGCTCGTACATCTTCTAAAAACTCAATCTTTATTTTATCATTTTCTTGATAAATTATAGCTTTAAAATCTTTAGTGGTATATCTTGTTTTAACATTAACTTCCATTTTTTCCTTAATTTCATCAAATAAAAGTAGATTTATGTTATTAACATAAGCCTCCCTTTTATATAAATTTTTTTCTGTATCAACTATAACCTGATTTTTTTCTTTATTAAACCCCAGTACAAATAAAGGTTCTTTATATGATATCTTAAGTCCTTTTCTTTGCCCTATCGTATAATTATATAGTCCATTATGTCTTCCAAGTTTTGCACCACTTAAGTTTACAATGTCTCCTTCTTTTTTTACAATATCTGAATTTTTTTCTAAAAATTCCTTGTAATTTCCATCAGGTACAAAGCAAATATCTTCACTATCTTTTTTTTCTGCAACCTCTAAACCATTTTCTTTTGCAATCTTTCTTATCTCATCTTTACTTTCAAAATTTGAAAGTGGAAATATAACATGCTCTAAAATATCTTTTGGAATATTCCACAACACATAACTTTGATCTTTGTAATAATTATCTGATTTTTTTAATACCCATTTTTGATATTTTTTACTATACTCAACTTTGGCATAATGACCTGTTGCTATATACTCACATCCAAATTCTTTTGCTATATCATACATAGCCCCAAATTTTATATATCTATTACATTCTATACAAGGATTTGGAGTCATAGCATTTTTATAGCAATGTATAAAATCATCAATAACATACTTCTTAAATTTATCTTCTAAATCATATGATATATGTTTTATATCTAATTTTTCACATACCTTTTTTGCATCTTGAACATTTTTTGTATTATCACCATATAAATTTAAAGTTATGCCTAATACTTCAAAGCCTTGTTTTTTTAACAATAGCGCTGAAACAGAACTGTCAACGCCACCACTCATTCCAAGTAATACTTTTTTATTTTTCATATTTATACTATTTTTAAACCTTTCTTTTATACGCTAAAAATTATATCACATTTATGTAAATTATACAACTGCTAATATATTAAAATCTATATTAAACTTTGAGTAATTTTAAATTTATGATTATCATATTCTACCTTTGCATACGAACCATTTATAATTGTTAATTGAGGTGGAACATGTCCAATATCTACATCATATATAATATCTATATCAAGACCTGCAAATGCCTTTTTTAAAGCATCTACTTTTGTAAAATATTGTGTATCTTTTACAAAAGTCCTACCAACTAATACACCTTTTACATTATCAAACCAACCTACATTTCTCATAAGCCAAAGTTTTCTATAAAACTCCATAGGAGTTAATTCACAATTATCTATATACCAAATAATTCCTTCTTTAAACTGATTTGAAAATTTCTTTAAAAAGTCATATTTTGTTCCAATTAAAATAGATATTACATCAATACAACCACCAATTATTCTACCTTCGAAACAAGCTTTATTTTTTTTATTATTAATCATTTTATAATTTACTTTTTTAGTTAAATTGTATCCTTTAAAATTACCTTCTTTGTATTCTTCTTCCTCATATTTATCAAAATTTTCTTGAATAAATATTTTACTTTTTTTCACTAAAAAATCTAAAGTATTTTTAAGTGATGCATGATAGTTTGATAAATTCATTGCATACTCACTTAAATTTTCAGCATGTAATGTAGAAATATTATATTTTGTTGTTAGATAAAACAGTAGTAAACTAGTATCAGAGTAGCCTTGTACAAATTTAATATCTTTTAGATTTTTTATTTCTTCTTCATACTCATCTAAATAAGGTATCATTTCCATCAAGAATTCTCCACCTCTTGCAGATATTATGTGCTTAACTTTTTTATCTTTAAAAAGTTCCATAAACTCATGTGCACGTGTTTTTCCATCGCAGCTAACTAATTTATGTGAATTTCTTGTATTTTTTGTTTCTTTTATATCATAGCCAAATTTTTTTAAATTATCTTCTGCTAAATCTATCTTCTCAAGATTTGCTCCATCAGATAATGCAACAATTCCAATACAATCTCCATTTTTTAATTTTTCAGGATATTTTATCATAACTTCCTCCTAATCTAACTCATACATAATTATTGAAAGTAAATTTAGTGCAGCAGTTTCAGCTCTAAGTATTCGTGTTCCTAAACTTACAGTACACACATTTTTATTATTATTTAAAAAACTTTCAATTTCTGTTTTATCAAATCCACCTTCTGCACCAATAAATATAGCTACTTTTTTTACATTTCCGCTATTTTTTATACCACTTATTACGTTTTTTAATGATGTGTTATCATTTTCATATGCTATCATACATACATCATATTCATCTTCCAAATTTGTTATATTTTTAAACTCTACAAAATCTTCTACTTTTACATAATCTGTTCTTCCACATTGTTTGCATGCTTCATTTGCAATAACTCTCATTTTTTCAATTCTTTTTTCTCTTGATTTTTCATCTAATTTTACTACTACATTCCTAGAAAAAAATGGTATTATCCTACTTACACCAATTTCAACAGCTTTTTGTATTACAAAGTCCATTTTTTCATTTTTTAACATACCCATATATAACGTTACATCAAGTGTTGGTACTCCAACAGATTTTGTATTTTCTATTATTTCAAGCTCTATACTATGACTGTGCATTTTTAATATCTTACAGTCATATTGATTAACAATTATAACATCACCAATATTGTGCCTTAATACTTGAATATGCTTTACTTCTTTACCAAATATTTCAAGTTTATTATTTTCCATTTTTAAATCATTTTCATTTACTATAAATCTTCTTGCCATAAAAATCCTCCATTTTACTCAATTCATTTCCATTATACCACAAAGTAAAGCATTTAAAAAATATACCCAATTAAATATCACCTTTTTAGTGTATATTTTATTGAGTATATCCTAATTAATCTCTATTTATTTTTTCTGCAATTTCAACTAAATTTTCAACTAATGATACTACTGTTGTAAGACCTACACCACCAGGAACAGAGGTAACATATTTTACTTTTTCTAATACTCCTTGTGTATCTACATCTCCTTTTAATTTGCCATCAATTCTATTTATTCCAACATCAAGTACTACTGCACCTTCTTTTACCATATCTTTTGTAACAAGATGTGGAACACCTGTTGCAACAATTAATATGTCAGCATTTCTTGTATAATCTTCCAAATTTTTAGTTTTAGAATGACAAACTGTAACCGTTGCATTACGATTAAGAAGTAAATGAATCATAGGTTTTCCAACAATTCTACTTCTACCAATAACTACTGCATTTTTTGATTTTAAGTCTATATTTAAACTATCAAGTATTGTAATTATGCCTTTAGGTGTGCAAGATACTATTGTTTCATCACCTATTGCAAGTTTTCCTAAATTTAATGGATGAAATCCATCAACATCTTTATTTGGATTAATATTTAAAAGTATTTCTTCTTCATCTAAATGTTCAAATAAAGGTAATTGCACAAGTATACCATAAACGTTTTCATCTTGATTTAGTTTATTTACAAGATCTAATATTTCCTGTTTTGTAACACTCTTATCAAAAGTATATTCATCCTCTAAAATTCCAAGTTCATCACAAAGTTTTCTTTTATTTGAAACATATATTCTTGAGGCATTATCATCATTTGCAAGTATTAAGGCAAGTTTTGGAAAAATATTTCTTTTATTTAATTCTTCAATTCTTCTTTTTAATTCTACTTTTTTGTTTTCTACAATCTCTTTTACATTTACAATTTCTCCCATTTTTATCACCATTTTACCTTTCGTTTTCTTTTATAATTTTATCTATTCCCATTTTAAAATACAAGGCTGAAGATTTTGGAGCAACTCTACTTGGAAGACCTAATTCCCACAATACTTTTTTATCTAAATTTTTAGCTACTTCAAAATCAACACCACCAGGACGAGATGCAAGATCAATAATTAATACATCATTTTTTGTAAGCTTTAATCTTTCTTCATTTAATATCATACTTGGTATTGTATTAAAAATAATTTGCATATTTGATAAATTATTATTTAATTCATCTAAGCTTATACTATTATACCCCATTGCTTTAATTAAAGCAATATCTGTATCTTTTCTTGCTTCACAAAATATATTTACTCCAAAAGAGCTTAAATACTTTGCAAGTAATTTTCCAATTCTTCCAAAGCCTAATATACAAATATTTGAGCCATTTAATGTATAATTTGTATTTTCTATTGCAATCTTTATTGCACCTTCAACAGTAGGAATTGCATTATATATTGCTATTTCATCTGATTGCATTAGGTCATAATATTTTACATCTTTTAATTTTTCCTTTATTTTATCATTTAAACCTCCAGTTATAACAACTTTATTTTTTTTACTTGCAAATTCTACTAAATTATCTAATGTAATTAATTCATCTGTTACTGTTTCACCATCTTTTGTTATTGGAATAGGTGTTATTATAATATCTGCATTTAATATATTTGTTATACTCTCTTTATATAACTCTTTTAAATATTGATTTCTTTTATCTTTTCCAAGAATACATATATTCATAAAAAAATACCTCCTAAAACATATTAAAATATATTTTAAAAAAGGTACTTTTATTCATAATTTTAAAAATGCAAAACAAAATCATATAATGCTTTATTCTTTTTTGATTCTTTTAAACTTTTTTCTGCCTTTTCTTTTACAAGCCTTACAAACTCTGAAAAATCATATAATTTATATCTGTTAATTCCCTCATTAAGTGCTACTTCTTCAAATATTGCTATCACCATATCATCTAAATTATATGCCTCTTTAACTTTAGTTTTACTTACTAACTCTTTTAGAGTTTTATCATAAAACACTTTATCTATATTTTCTCCTATATTATAGCTTACATTTACATCTTTAGTTAGTTTTAATTTATAATCAAAACTAATATTTTTTATTCTACTATTTATCTTTTCATTAGATACACTTTTAAAGTAATATCTATATCCCTTTAATTTTTTAGTAAACCTTAATCCATCATAATATCCAAGTTTTAATAACTCATTTAAGTTTTTAGTATCAAAATTTAAAATACTAGGTAAAGTATCTTGTGGTGCTATCATATATATTTTGGCATTATTTCTTTTAATTATATCATCATAATTTCTAATTCTACTTAACTTTTTATACACTCTTACTGTAATAATATCAGTATATCCTTCCCCCTCAAGCATTTCTATTGGGCAAGGATCCCAAGCACCACCATCTATAAACTGCTTGTCATCAATTCTTGCTCTTTGAAATACTGGTAAATTTGATGTTGCAATTAAATAATCAATTAATTTTCCTTTTGGAATATCCTCAATAAATAATTCTTGTGGTTTCATATCAGTAATACACATTGTAACAAGACCAAATCTAACATCTGACTTTCTTAGTTTTTTCTCATCAATAGTGTCTTCCATTATCTGACGCATTTTAGTTGTTGCAAGTCCTTTTTCTTTTATTATATTTCCTAACTTAGATGACATATATTTTACAGTATCCATATCTAAGTTTTTTTTCATTGCCTTTTCTAATTTTTCATTTTCTAAATCAAATAAATCAGAAAATGAAAGTGTTTTCCAAAGTTTATATAATTTTTTAAATTCTCCTTGTGCAAGATAGGCTGAGTTTATTGCACCAATAGATGTTCCAACCATTACATCAAATTCATATTCTGCTTCAAAAAGTGCTTTTACAACTCCAACTTGATATGCACCTTTTGCACCTCCACCTTCAAGTACTAAACCATATTTCATAAAATCCCTCCTATACTTTAATATTTTTTATAACATTGGAGCAAATGCAGTAAGTATTGCTTCCCATATCTTTTTTATAACAGACCTTTTCTTCCATTCATCATAATTAATTTCTATACAGCTCTTAAGAGTTGTTTCAAAATCTTCTTTTACCTTTAATTCTTCACCTGTTTTATACATATAATTTATACATTCAAAATTTAAGTGCATACTTCTAAAATCAAGATTTGCTGTTCCAACAATTGCTGTATAATCATCTGCTACAAAAGTTTTTGAATGAATAAACCCAGGTTCATATTCATATACCTTTACACCTGCTTCTAACAGTACTTCATAATATGACCTTGTTACCTTTTGTACCATTTTTTTATCAGGTATATGTGGAAGTATAATTTTTACATCTACACCACTTCTTGCAGAATTTAAAAGTGCTGTTAACATAGCCTCACTGATTATAAAATAAGGGGTAGTAATATATATATAATCTTTTGCATTATTTATTGTCTGTATATATACACTTTCAATAGGATTTTTTCTATTATCAGGTCCATCAGCTAAAGGTAGTACATATCCTTGTTTTGGATAAAGTAAATTCCATTTTACTTGCATTTTATCAGAAATATTTTTATACCAGTTATAGTCTATCTCTGTTTTACTCATTTGTTCAAAAGTTCTTAGAAACATAAGTGTAAAACTCCAAGCACTATCTCCTACTATTTTTACTCCTACATCTTTCCAATGTCCGTATTTTTCTATAATATTTACATATTCATCTGCAAGATTTACTCCACCAGTATATGCACATACTCCATCCACCACAACTATTTTTCTATGGTCTCTATAATTCATATATCCACTTATTAATACAGATATTTTGTTAAATACTTCTATATGTATTCCAGAATTTTCTAAATCTTCACGCATTTTTTTAGGAAATCTAAATAGTGTACCAAGTGAATCTACTATAAGTATTACTTTTACTCCTTCACGAGCTTTATTTTTTAATATTTCAAAAATTTCATTTGCTAGTTTTCCTGTTGAAACAATATAAAATTCCATTAAAATATATTTTTCTGCTTTTTGTAAATCTTTTTTTAAGCTTTCAAAAAACTTTTCACCAATACTAAAATATTCTACACCTTTATTTCTATATACAGGATAGCCAGTAACATTATTTATATATTTTATTTGATTTGCTTTATATTTATCATCTTTTGCAATTTCTTCATATATTTCATCTATATTGCTTAAATATTCTTCTGTTCCAACTCTTACACGTCTTATCTCAAGTTCTCTTTTTTTCCTTAACTTACTATTTCCCCATAATACAAATGCAATAAGTCCTACAACCGGCATAAACATAATAAACAACATCCAAGATATTTTATATGCACTACTATCATGTCTGTATAATAAATATAATATTGCACAAATTCTAATAATGTCATATACAACTCTTGCATATGTATATATACCTCTACCTGTCGTATAAAGTGCTATCATAAATACTACTTGTAATAAAAATAATATTATAACTGATACTATTTTTATTACCGTGATAAATAATTTTTTTTCACCTTTTTTCTTTACAATTTTTTTATCATTTTCATTCATCTTTTCCATGATATCCTCACTTTTTAATATATTTTTTATCCCTTTTAAACTATTTATACATTAAAACTTACTCTTTATATCCATATTTTTCATAAAATTCTTCTTTAAATTCTACTAATCTTTCTTCTTCTATTGCACATCTTACATCTTCCATAAGTTTTACTAAAAATCTTAAATTATGTATTGATAAAAGCCTTGCTCCAAGTATTTCCTTTGCTTTTATCAAATGATGAATATATGCTTTTGTATAATTTTTACAAGTATAGCAATCACAATCTTTATCAAGTGTAGTAAAATCATGTGTATGTTTTGCATTTAGCATATTAACTTGTCCATAATGAGTTAGGGCTGTTCCATTTCTTGCCATTCTTGTTGGCATTACACAATCACACATATCAATTCCTGAAATTGCTGCCTCTATCAAATAATCTGGGCTTCCAACTCCCATTAAATACCTAGGTTTATCTTTTGGTAAAAGTGGTGTTGTAAATCTTAACATTTCTAAAAATTCTTCTTTAGGTTCACCAACACTTATTCCACCTATTGCATAACCTGGAAAGTCTAGTTTTATTAAATCGTTTGCACTTTTTTCTCTTAAATCTTTGTAAAATCCACCTTGTACTATTCCAAATAAAGCTTGATTTTCTGTATTTTTATGATAATCTTTACAACGTTTTGCCCATCTTGTTGTTCTTTCCATTGATTTTTCTACATATTCATGAGATGCTCCATATGGTGCACATTCATCAAAAGCCATCATTATATCAGAGGCTAAATAATTTTGTATTTCCATAGATTTTTCTGGTGATATAAAATGCTTTGAACCGTCTAAATGAGATCTAAATTCTACTCCATCTTCTGTAATTTTTCTTAAATCTCCTAGACTAAATACTTGAAATCCACCACTATCTGTAAGAATATTTCTATCCCAGTTCATAAATTTATGAAGGCCACCTGCCTCTTTAATTAATTCATGTCCTGGTCTTAAGTACAAATGATAAGTATTTGATAATATTATATGTGCACCTACTTCATTTTTTAGTTCATCTGGTGTCATAGATTTTACAGTTGCTTGTGTACCAACAGGCATAAACACAGGTGTTTTTATATCGCCATGTGGTAAATGTATTACTCCAACTCTTGCATTTGTTCTTTTATCTTCTTTTATTAATTCAAAACTTAACGCTTTTTTTTCCATAAATTCTCCTTCTAAATTATTGTTAAAATTTTTTCTGAATATATACTTAAAACTATAATAGTTATTATTGCTAAAATAAACGTATAATCTGTTAGCATATATCTATATATTTTTAGTATATTATTCTTTTCTGTATTTGTTTTTTCTTCATTCATTTTTTCTTTTCTTCTTCTCTTTATTTTATATATTAATGCTATTACAATAAAAGAAAGTCCTAAAGCATTTAATATTAAGTATAAAAAGCCTATTATTCCTAATACTATTAAATTATCCTCAAATATTAAAGTTAATGCTGATAGTCCATTGTTTACAAAATGAAGTATCATTGTAGGAAATATTCTATTTGTTTTTGTAACAATATATGCAAAAACTAGTCCTAGCATAAATGCAAATATTGATTGTGAAAGATTTAGATGTAAACATGCAAATATTAAAGTAGATGTAATACATGCAAATGTTTTTCCGTATTTTTTTAAATAAGATACTATTCCCTTTCTCATATATAATTCTTCAAATATTGCAGGTAAAATAGCAATCTGAATAAAGAATAATATTTTACTTAATACTGAACTTCCATCAAATAAATTTAATTTATCTACAACATCATAATTTACATTTATTTTGCTTAAAATAATTGATGTAATAATTTGAATTCCAGTAATTAAAGGTATTCCCATTAATACATATATAAAAGATATTGAAGGCTTTTCTTTTACTTCTTTTTCTTCTGTTTTTTCTATTTTTGTATACATTCTTAAAAACAAATATGGTACTACTAATGATATAACTGATACAATACTTGTCATTATCACCTCTACATTATTTTTTGAAATTACTCCATTTAACATATTATATAATGGTTCTTCCAAAAAGTTAGATAGTAGTGATAATCCAAGTGATAAAATTATATATATTATAACTGATAGTCCTAGTACATAACCTGTTTTTGCATATTCTTTCTTTAATAACTTATCAGTTATTTTTTCATTTTCTTTTTCATTTTTCTTTTTAGATAGTTTACTTTCTGTATTAAGTATTCCTCTTTTAAAATACTTTGCACTTATCTTTAAGACTAAAGGTGCTGATATTACTAAAAGAATAGTTGCAACTATAATCTGTATTATATTTGCTTGCCCAAGTACTATCATAGATGGTATAAAATACATAGATACTATTGGTATACAAGAAATTATATATACAATAATTGATGGTGCAGTATATGAAGATATCATAAATGTAGTTACAATATATAACATTAAATTTAACATCAAAAGTATTATTGTTGTATTTCCTGCCTCAGTTATATTTGTAGTTTTTGATGATAATACTGCCTGTATTACATTGATTATAAAAATGGTAAATAATGAAAATAAAAGGGTAATACCTATATATAGTAAAAACTTTCCATTTACAAGAGAAAGCATACTACTTGATGTACCTACTCCTTGTATTGTGGCAGTAGACATTTTTATTATTGAATTTATATATATACCAATTAACATATATAAAATGGTAAATACAAATTGTATTAAATATATAAATATTATGCTTAATACTTTAGATAATAAATATTCTTTTGCACTTATACATGTTAAAACATATTCTATACTTTTTGAACTTTTTTCTTGTACTATTTGATTTGCAGTTGTTGAAAGTAGCATTATTAGTATAAAAAATATAATATAGTTAATTACAGAATTTACTATACTTAAAACATCATCTGCTTCATTTTCAAGTCCTAACATTACTCTTTCTATATTTGGTTCTTTATTTATTAAATCAATTTGTTCTTTGTCTAAATTATACTTTTGGGCTATAAAGTTATTTTTAGCCTGAATTATAGACTCTTTTATAACATCTATGTAGTCTGTATTTATTGCATCTTTTGATATAATTTTTGCCTCTATACTTTCATCATTTTCAGTTATTTCTAAATATATAAAATTTTCCTCTATATTATCTTTTGTATATGTAATTTCACCACTTTCTTTTTTTATTTCAAGCTCTTCATCTAGCCCTTCTGCTATTATATTTTCTGATAAAATTTCTTCTACATTTAAGTTATTATTTTCTACACTTATTATAGTTTTATCACTCTCTAAACTAATGTCATTTTGTTCTAAAAAATCTAAAATATTTTGGAAATTCAATGAAAAAACAGAAACACAAAATAACAAAATATTTAGTATTACAAACCATTTATTTCTAATACCTACTTCTACATTATGTTTTATAACATTCTTTATTTTACTGTTCTTCATAGCATTTACCTACCTTGTCTAAGAATATATCATTTAAACTTATATCTATAATAGAGACTTTATATATATTACTTGAATTAAGATTTTTCATTACACTATTTATATTACTTTGATTTTCCACATTTATTATATATTTTTCATTATCTTTTACTTCTATATTTTTTACTCCATCTATTTTCTTTATAGCTTCCATATCTTCATCAGATATATTTCCAACTATATCTATTGTTTGAGCTAAATACTCTTTTTTTATCTCATTTAAGTTACCATAAAGAAGTATTTTTCCTTTATCTATTATTAAAATATCCTCACATAAACTTTCTACTTGTCCCATTATATGTGATGAAAAAAGTATTATTTTTCCTTGTTCTTTTAGTTCACATATTACTTGCTTAAACATTTCAACACTTATCGGATCAAGCCCTGAGAAAGGCTCATCAAGTATTATTAAATCTGGATTATGTAATAAAGCTATTATAAACTGAATTTTTTGTCTATTTCCTTTAGATAAATCTTTTATCTTCATATTCATATATTCTGATATTTGAAATCTTTTAAGCCATTTTTCAAGCTCTGATAAACTTTTTTCTTCACTCATTGATTTTAAAGCACCATAATATATGCATAACTCACTTACAGTATATGTATTAATCAAACTTCCTTCTTCTGGTAAATATCCTATTTTATTCATTGCATTTTCATCTATCTTTTTTGAGTTATAAAGTATAGTTCCCTTATCTTGATCTATAATATTTAAAATACATCTAAATATAGTTGACTTTCCTGCACCATTTCTTCCTAAAACTCCAAGAATTGTTCCTGGTTTTACAGTAAATGATACTTGGTCTACAACAGTTTTATTACCATATTTTTTAATTAAATTTTTTACTTCTAACATATTTTTTCACCTTTATAATATTAACATACAATCACCAAAGCTAAAAAATCTATATTTTTTAGATACAGCATAATTATAACATTCAAGAATTTTCTCTTTTGAAGCAAATGCTGATACAAGCATAATTAATGTAGATTCTGGTAAATGAAAATTAGTTAAAAGTGCATCTACCATTTTAAATTTATAACCTGGATAAATAAATATATCTGTTTCTTTTGCCATTTCATGAATTATACCATTTTCATCTGTTGCAGTTTCAAGAACTCTACATGATGTTGTACCAACACAAAATACTTTGTTTCCTCTTTTTTTAGTTTCGTTTATAACATCACAAGCCTCTTTAGTTATAACAAAATATTCACTATGCATTTTATGCTCACTAACATCTTCTACTTTTACAGGTCTAAATGTACCAATACCAACATGCAAAGTTACATATACTATATTTACGCCTTTTTCCTCAAGAGTTTTTAGTATTTCTTTTGTAAAGTGTAAACCAGCAGTTGGAGCAGCAGCAGATCCTAAATGTTTACAATATACAGTTTGATATCTATCTTTATCTTCTAATTTTTCAGTAATATATGGTGGTAGTGGCATCATACCAAGTTTATCTAATATTTCATTAAATATACCATCATAATAAAACTCTATTACTCTTTGACCATCATCTAATATATCAATAACTTTTGCTTTTAGTAATTTATCATCAAATATTATTTCTTCTCCAATTTTTGCTTTTTTTCCCGGCTTTACTAATGTTTGCCATTTATTTTCTTCAGTTTGTTTTAATAAAAGCACTTCTATCATTTCTTCTTTTCCTTTTCTATGCCCAAAAAGTCTTGCAGGCATTACTTTTGTATCATTTAAAACTAAAGTATCACCTACATTTATATAATCTATTATATTTTCAAATATTTTATCCTCATATTTACCTGTTTTTCTATCTAAAACTAACATTTTTGACTTTTGTCTTTCTTTTAGGGGTGTTTGTGCAATTAATTCATGTGGTAAATTATAATTAAAATCACTTGTCTTCATTTTATTCTCCTTTTTCTTTTACTTTTTTGAAACATTATATCATAAAATGTATAAAAAAGATATAGTATAATATAATTTGTTTAATGAATTAAAAAGCATAATTTTACATAAAAAATACATCACAAAATCTAATTTATGATGTATTTTTATTCTTTTTTATTTCTATTCTATTATACTCTTTCGCAATAAACTACATATCTTTGTGTATTTACCAAATATGGATGACAAGTGATTAAAGTAAGCAAATCTTTTCCTTTTTGTATTTTTAACTTTGAAATATCTGTTGGAGATATAATATCTATTTTTATAACTTTATATTTAAGTTCTTCCATAAAGTTTCGAATATAAACTTCATCTCCTATTTCAAGCATTTCTATATCATCAAACATCTTTGCAAGACTGTATCCTCTATGTGCACCAATTACACAATTTGTATTAATTCCACCAACAGGATATGAGGTTTGTGTCAAATGCACAGCACCTTTTTTCATATTTTCTTCTGTTGCGCCAAGAAGTATAGGTAAATCTACATTCATCTTTGGTATTCTTATATATCCTATTGTATTTTCCTCTATTCCATATTCTGCTAAATCTATATTTACTTCTTCATAGGAAAAAGGATCTCTTAAATCTCTTTGATTAGTCTGATATAATTTTTCATTTCTTTTTTTCAACTCTTGATACAATTCTTGATATTTAACTGGTTCATATTCTGCATAATTTTCAAATTTTTCTTTTTTTATACTTATACTTTTTGCATAAATAACATTATTTATCTTAGGTGCAAATATTACAGCTATTCCTACTAAAATTAATAATATTGAAATTGTAACAAGAATAATAGAAGTTTTTTTATTGTTCAATTTTCTTTTCCTTCCTTTTTTTATTTATAAACATATAACTTAAAAATATTAACAATAATACTATACCAATTATCAATCCAATTAAATTATAATCTATTCTAATTATATCTTTTACTTGTTCATCTTTCTCTACTACTTCTTCAGGTATATATTCTGTTCTTTCAGCATGAACTAATAATCTATGAGTGTTAATAGCATATGGTGTGCAAGTTACTAGTGTTACCAAATCTCTTCCTTGTTGCATTCTTATTTTATCAATTTGCTCAGGAGTTATAGTTTCTATTTCGTATATTTTATATGTATAAACTTGATTTAATACATAAATATAGAAATGATCACCTACTGATAATTTATCTAAATCAGTAAATAATTTTGCACTTGGTAGTCCTCTATGACCTGTTAAAACAGATTGAGATGTATTACCTCCTATTGGAAAAGATGTGGTTTCAACATGTCCTACTCCTTTTTCCAATACTTCATTACTTGTTCCATGATAGATTGGTAAATTAACACCTATTTTTGGTATTTTAATGTAACCTATAACACCATTTATATTTAATACATCAGTATAATTTTCAGGCAAAGCATATCCACTTCCCTCTATGAAAGGATCGTGAAGTGGATCGCCTGATAAATTATCATTATAAATTTTTGCTTTATATAACTCATTGTCTATATCTACATTATCCCCTAGCTGTATTACAGTTTTATCGTATTCATCAATTACTTGTACCTGATCTTTTACAGCTAAAGCATTACTTACAGTTGGATAACTAAATATTACAATTCCTGCTAATAAGAAAAGTATAGCTAATAATAATAAAAATTTATTACTCTTATGCTTATTTTTCATTTACAATATTTCCCTCTATTTTACATCATCAGTTGGATTTGTATTTTGATCATTAGTTACTACTTTTGCTTTTTTCTTCTTTGATAAAGCTACAACAACTAATATAATACCTATTCCTATTAATAATGTTCCTACTGCTGTAAATATTATTGTTCCCATACCACCAGTTACTGGTAATTGGAATCCTTTATGGTTTTCTATTTTTAATTCTACATTTCCATCTTTTCCATCTAATGTATTACCAACAACAACTTCTGTATGGTCTGCTTGCTCATTATATCCTTCTGGTGCTTTCTTTTCTCTTAAATAATATGTTCCTGCTTTTAAACCTTTTAATGTTAATTTTCCTTTATTTCCACTTGCGGTATCACCAACAACTAATAATTCTGTTGCATCTAAAGCATCAGATACATAATATACTCCATCAACTAATTTGAATTTTACTGCTGTTTCTTCTGAAACATCTGAATATAATGTAAATTCTGCTCCTTCTAGTAAAACATCAGCCTCTTCTGGAGTAGATTTTTTTGCAATTTTTGATATTGTAGCTTGATATGTATATACTTGTTCTGAACTTGATTTTACATTAAAGCTTTCTTCTTCATATGGGTTGTTACTGTAATCTAAGTAAGCTACATTTGTATTTCCTGTACTACCAGTTACAACACTTGAAAGAGCACTCTCATCAAATTCTACATTATATGTAACAACTACTTTAGTATAAGTCTCTAATGCTTTTAAATTATTAAAGTTTACTGAAAATGAAACTGGAGCTTGTGATTTATCTGGTCTTTTAGCACCTGATGTTGTTAATTCATAATTGCTTGGTTGAATTAATGTTCTTTCATCTCCTGCTACTATTCCATATACTTGAACTGATCCTGTTACAAGTTTCATTCCAGCTGGTATATTATCACTTATGTAATAGTTCTTTGATAAACTATTTTCTGGAAATTTTGGTAAATCAGCTGTTATAGTATAAGATAATTTACTAGATGTTGCTACATTATCCTCATCTACTGTTTTTGTAATTGTAGGTTCACTTGATTTAATTTCTACAACTGCTTGGCTTATTTTCCAGCCATGTGGCTCATTTTCAGTATCATATTCTGGTGTTAAATTTACAACTGATGCTTGATATACATAATATCCATTTTCTATTAATACTAAATATGTACCCATATCTAAATCTGTAATTTCAACTTTTTCAGCCTCAGTTGATTCAACTGTTTTTGGTGTTAAAGTTATTTCACCATTTCTTATAGCAGCAGCTATTGTATCGTAAAATTTTCTTGCATCTTCACTTTTATTTCCTACTTTTTCTGCAAATACTTCTGGATCTACATATGTAGAATAATCTGGGTCTTCACCTTGTGTTCCTTGTAAAAATTGTTTTACACTTTCTTCCCATTCATATGGTGGTTCAATTGGTTCATCGTTATCAAAATCATAATTTACTTTTGTCAAATTATATGCAGAAACTTTAAGACCTGTTTCTACACCTGTTATCTCAATTTTACCCTTTTCTTCTAAATCTATTGCATAGCTATTTACATTAATACTCATAGTAAAAGTAACTAAAATCATAAGTATTGCAAAGATTTTTAAAGTGTAACTTTTTCTTTTCATAAATTTTTCCTCCTAATCATCTATATTACTATTTATCAATTTTTTACTTAAATATATAAAACAAAAAATATAAAATCAATAAATATTAATAACAAATTTTTATATAAATTTATTCATTTAGAATAAACTCAAAAATATATTATCATATGTAAAAACAATTTGCAATTAAAACACTAAAAAATATGTTTTTATTTTTTATGATTTTTTACTTTATACTAAATATCTTCTATTTGCCAATCAATTGGTGCCATATTGTGTTCTATTAAAAACTTATTTGTTTTTGAAAAATGAGAACAGCCATCAAATCCATATTTTACCGCAAAAGGACTTGGGTGTGAAGATGTAAGTATCAAGTGTTTTGGATTAGTTATAAGAGTCTGTTTTTGCTTTGCAAAATTTCCCCATAGTAAAAATACAACAGGAGTATCTTTTTTGTTTATTTCCTCTATTATTCTATCTGTAAATATCTCCCAACCTTTTCCTTGATGTGATGCAGGTTTATCTTTTTCAACAGTTAGAACACTATTTAGCATAAGTACACCTTGTCTTGCCCATTTTAAAAGATAACCGTTATTTGGAATTTTACATCCTAAATCTCTATTAATTTCCTTATATATATTTTGCAAAGATGGTGGTACTTTAATTCCTGGATTTACAGAAAAAGCCATTCCATGTGCCTCTCCTTCTCCATGATATGGATCTTGTCCAATGATTACAACTTTCACATATTCATATGGTGTATTTTTAAGAGCAAAAAATATATTTTCTCTTGGTGGAAATATTGTCTTAGTTTTATATTCATTATCAACAAACTCATGTAGTTTTATATAATATTCTTTTTTACTTTCTTCATTTATTATATCTTTAAAATGATTCATATTTTAATCTTCTCCAACTTCTATATCATATTTTTCTAATATCTCATATAATTCTTTTTGATAAATAAGTTTTATACTGTCATTTACCTTCATCTCAAAATACTTTGTATCTTCTGGATTTGATTGTTTCTCATCAGGTGATACAACACTTAAATTATTTATATCAAATTTTATTAATTCATTTTTTTCATCATCAAAATAATATTTATTTATTAATTTTTTGCTATTATTTCTTTCTTCATATATATACAAAATTTTATCTTCTGTTATATTTATATGCTTTATATTATCACTAGAAATACTTTTTAACTCAAAATAGTTTTCCTTACTAATTAAATTATTTAGCTCTATTTTATCTTTACTTAGTAATAAAATAACTACTATTATACAAATAATAATAAGTATTGCTATTAGAATATTTACACTATTCTTTTTTAAAAAATCCATAATTCCTCCAATTTTATAATTTTATATTTTTTACTGCCATAAGCATTTTTATATATCTTTTTGTTATATCAATATTTTGAGTTTTACCATGACCTGGATATATATCAATATTAGAGAAAGTATTAAATAGCCTTCTAAGTGATTCTACCATATCAGGAAAATCACCTGAATATAAATCACATCTACCATATGTATCCCAAAAAACTGTATCCCCAGTAAAAAGTTTCATATTATTTTTTTCTAATATACACATTGAGCCTGCTGTATGTCCTGGTGTATGTATTATTACGAAGTTTAAATCACCAACATTTATTTCTTCATTATCTTTTACTACTTTTACATCATTTTCATTAATATTTTGTTTTTTTACATTTAGTAACTCTTCATAATTTTCTTGTTTTTCAAGTAATGCTTCTAAATCTTTTACATGAACTAATATTTTTGCATTTGTATAATTTCTAACATCTGATAATGCACCCATATGGTCTGCATGTGCGTGTGTTATAATTATATATTTTACATTGCATTTTTTAGTGTTAATTTCATTTATTATCTTTTCTGGTTCATCACCTGGATCTATTAATACTCCATTAAAAGAATCATCATATACTAAATAACAATTAGTTATATGACCTTTGCCTCCAACATTTACCTCTATTTTATCTATATTTATCATTTTCTCACCTAACTCTTTTTACATCAAATACACTATCAATTTTTTTAAGATTTTTTATGGTAGTTTGAAGTTTTTCTATATCTTGTATAGATATATGCACATCTGTTACATTTTCTTTATCTGGCATAACTTTAGTATTAATTTCTGTAATATCTACTTTTAAATCTTTTAATACCTTTAATATATCTGATAAAATTCCATCCCTATCATTTGCTTTTATTCTTACATGTGTTATGAAATTTGCTTTAGTTTGTTTTTTCCATTTTACATTTATTTTTCTTGTATTTATATCTAAGTTTTTCAAATTATTGCAATCTTTTCTGTGTATAGAAACACCATTTGAAAAAGTAATATATCCTACTATTTCATCTCCTGGTATTGGAGAACAACATTTTGCAAATTTTATTAAACAGTTATTTATATTTTCTACCTCAACTAAATCTTCTGTTTTTACTTTTTTACTTTTTTCTAAGCCTTTTAATTCCTTTACTTCACCTTTTTCTTTTATGCTTTCATCATATGCCTCTAACAATCTATTTATTACTTTTAAAGGTGATACACTACCAAATCCAATATTTTCATAGCAGTCATCAAGTGAATTAAAGTTAGATTTTTTTAACATTATTTTTATATATTCATCTTTAGTTAAAATATCTTTTGAAACTCTTTGTTTTTTTAGTTGTTTTTCAAATATTTCTTTTCCTTTTAAGATATTTACTTCTCTTCCTTCTTTTTTTAGAAAAGCTGTAATTTTATTTTTTGCACTTGTAGTCTTTACATATTTTAACCAATCTCTATTTGGACCTTTTGCATTACTACTTGTTACAATTTCAACTACATCCGTATTTTCAAGTTTAGTGTTTAATGGTACCATTCTAGAGTTAATTTTTGCCCCAATCATTTTTTCTGCAACTTTTTGATGAATTGAATATGCAAAATCAATAGGTGTAGAACCTTTTGGTAATGCTTTTATATCACCTTTTGGTGTAAATACAAAAACTTCTTCTCCAAATAATTCTACTTTCATATTCTCCAAATTTTCTGTATTATCTATTAATTCTTGCTGTATTTCTAATGCTTTTCTAAGCCAAATTATCTTTTTATCTGCTTCACTTATTTTTTTAGATTTTTCCTTATATGAGAAATGAGCTGCAATACCTCTTTCTGCAACATTATGCATATCCCAAGTCCTTATCTGGATTTCAAATGGTCTTCCACCTTCTCCAAATACAGTAGTATGTAAAGATTGATACATATTAGTTTTAGGAACTGCAATATAGTCTTTAAATCTTCCAGGCATAGGTTTATACATATCATGAACTATTCCAAGTACACTATAACAATCTTTTATTGAACTTACAATAATTCTTATTGCTAATAAATCAAACAAATCATCTGCTCTACATTTTTTATCTTTCATTTTTTTGTATATGCTATAAAAATGTTTTGGTCTTCCATAAATTTCTGCTTCTATTCCTTGCTCTTTTAATACTTTTTGAACCTCATTTATTCTATCTTTTATATATTCTTCACGTTCTTGCTTTTTTTCATCTATTTGTTCTTTTACCATTTCATATTCTGATGGCATAAGTATTCTAAAAGAAATATCTTCAAGCTCAGATTTAACCTTTGACATACCAAGTCTGTGTGCAATTGGAGCATATATTTTTAAACAGTCTTTTGCGAGTGCAGTTTTTTTACTTTCATCTTTTATTTTTACTATATTTCTCATATTAAATAATACATCTTCAAGTTTAATAATTACTGTCCTAATATCTTTTGCAATTGCCATAAACATATTTCTTAGTATTTCATTATCTATTTCATCTTTCTTTTTATAATTTAAATATGATAATTTATCTATTGTTTCAATTATTTCTAATATTTCATCTCCAAATTTTTCTTTTATTTCTTCCTTATTATAACTTTTACTTTTTAAAGCTTTATATAACAAAGATGCATAAATTGATGTATCATCAATTCTTAATAATGCTACTTCTCTTGTAACTCCTATAACATATTCTAAAGTATCTAAATCATATATATCATTACAATATTTTGCTACCTGCTCTAATTTTTCTTTTTCATATTTTATTTTTTCTTGATTTAAAATTTTTGATACTTCATCTAATATTTCATTCATAAAACTTCCTCCAACATAATGATATTTTACTACAAATAATAAAAAAAATAAAGAAAAAAAGGACAAGTATTATAAACTCATCCTTTTTTTATTTAATTACTGATTTTTAGTTTTTATCTTTAACTTTATTACAGCTAAAATAATAACTCCAACAAACATTAAAGATAAACCTATTTTATAAAATCGAGATGTTCCAATAGCACCAGATGCTGGAAAACTAAATACTGATGTATTTGGTAGTAATAATTCTACTCCATTTTTTACTACAAATGCTGGTGGTAAATTTTCTCCAAGTGCTGTTATATCTGGTACATTTTTTCCTGCTTCAAATACTACCTTCCATTGTCCTTGTGGTTTTAATCTACCAAGTGCTGCTTTATCTTCTACAAGTCTATATTCTTCTCCTAATATTATTCCTTCAAATTTTACCTGTCCATCTATGTTATCTTCTCCACTTAATTTTTCTCCTACTTTTTCAAAGCATTCATTAATATTATTTGAATCTAATAACATATTATGGTCTTCATCTGTATGATGTGTAGGATCTTTACATACTAGTCTATATAATGTAAACTTTGCTCCATTTAATGGATTTTCTTGATTTTCACTTTCTACTTTCTTAAATTCAAAATCTACTAAACTTGATGCATTTATATATTCTACTAATTCATCATCATCTAACTTTCCACTCTCATTTGATGGTACTGTTGTAAAGTTATTTTTTCCTTCTTCTACTTCTTCTATTTTATACTCTAATCCTTTTGGTAAATTCTCTATTGTTATATTTTGTCCATGTTTTAATTTTACACTTCCAGTAGAACTTCCATCTTCATTTTGTGTAAATTCTATTGTTCCATCCAGTGCAGGAGTCACATCATCTACAAAGCTTGACCCTTTATAATCATAGCTATCATATAACACTATATCACTTTCTGGTGTAAATGTTATTTCAAATGTCCAGTCTCTTTCTTTATCATCAGTTGTTCCAACAACTGTTTTTCTTAAATCTAATTTTACTAATTCCTGTGTAAATTTATTTATATAATTTGCCTCATCTGTTAAACCTGCTTCTGTGATACCTGTAATTGTTCTTTCGTTTACTTCAAAATCATCATCTTCTCTTCCTGCTACACTTACAAATTCAAATGCAGGATTTTGTATTTCATGTTCAGTAACTATATATGATGTTCCAGCACTTAATCCAGATACTAAAATTCCTTCACCATCTTTTAGTGTAAATGTTGCAGTAGCTGTATTAGTTGCATTGTCTATATTAAATTTTAGTTCTTTTATTCTCATATCAACTGTTAGTTTAAATAAAGGATCTGTATTATCTTCATCTTTATATACTCGTATTAAATTTCCATCTGTTTTTTCAGGACCTGAATAAGCAGTTATTGTTCCATCACTATTAACTAATCTTTCTTTATAGCTATTTCCAACCCAATACACTGTTCTTTTACCATCTACATCAAGTATATATCCTTCATTATCCGTTATAACATAAGTTGTATCTGCCTCAGGAATCCATTGTGTACCATTCCAAATATATGTAAATACTATTGCTCTTTCATTTGCTATATCTCCAATTAATTTTAAATCAAATGTAAATTCTTCATTTTTTGCCTCTAAGAAATGATTTTTATCAACATTTGCTTCAACAGTTTTTGTTATAAATAACCATGTTTCTTGAACTGCTAATGCTCCATTATTTCCAAGATAAGTTATAATACTATAATTTGAAGAATCAGCAGTAGTACCATATACAGGTGCATAATATAGTGTTGCTGTATCTGTTTCATTTTGAGATTTCAAATGTGAGTAACTTGTTATATTTCCAACACGTTTTCCACCAACTTTTGTTGTTACTATTATACCTTCACCTGGTTCATCTACTTCAAGACGATTAGAAACATCATAATATGTTATATATTTTTCATTATTTTCTCCAAAGAAGTCAGACCCTTTACATGATGCTGCATATTGAACTAATCTACCATCTGCCCCATCTGGTGTTTTCTCTCTTATATAATAATCAATTGGAATATAATATGTATCATCCATATTTATTTCTTCCATAGTTTTTACTTCATCACTTAATTCGATTTCACCACCAGTTGATGTCATTTCTCCTTCTCCGCCTGAACTATTTTTATATATTTTTAGATTATTTTGAAATACATAAAATCTATTTTTCTTTGATGGTGAAAATGTTACTGATGGATTTCCAAAAGTATATCTTCTTCTGCTATCAAAATTTTCTCCACTATAATAATTTGAATAAAAGAATGACCATTCTTCACCATCTATATTTTTCAAATTTTTTAAGAAATATTCTCTTGAAAGTCTACTTAAATCTATTTTTCCTGTACTTTTACTTATGATTTCATCAGATATTCCAACTGTATATGTAACTCTAAGTGGTAAACAATACTGAGTATCTGTATTTGTCTCATATCTTAATACTTTTTGAAACTCATCAACATCTATCATATCTAAGTGTATTGGAAGTGCAGAACTTGGAATATTAATATGCACTGCCTCACTATACAGTGAATCAATATCGTGTTCTTCATCAGTATCATAATTATCGCTATCTTCAACCCATATTCTTATATCACTCAGTTTATATGTTATCTTAGAATCATCACCATAACTCATATTAACTCTTTCTATTGATCTGTCTTGTGTTGGTATATTTAGACGATAAAGAGTAAATACAACATTATTTAAAGCCTCATTAGACGACAAATATCCTTCCGGCAAAAATCCTTCTTGATCTTTATTACCATCAACATATTCTCGTGTAAGATAATATGTATCACCTGCAGCCCAGCTTCCTTCATCTCCTAAGTAATTTCCTTCACTATCATACCAACCATTGCCATGACCTTTCATATCAAAATTTGCATCATAAACAGCAGTTTTTACAATTGGATAATTTTCTCCAAATAACAATAAATTAGTGATATCTTTTACTTCCATATATTTTCCAATAGGGTCTACATATGTTAGTGCATCTGTTACTCCAGAATCATTTTGTCCTTCAACGGGTACAAAAGCCTCAGTAAGTAGCATATCAAATACTTGATCAAATATAGTTTCTATATTTTCATCACTTGCATCAAAATATGCATTATTAAATTTAAATTCCTCAAGAGAATTTACATCAAATTGTGCAAGATACTCTTTTGTAAACTTTTCTTCATTTTCCATATATGGATTTGCAATATTTTGTTCTGCATAACCTCCTGATGAGATACGAACTGCATCTGCTGGACGTGGAGAATCTTTACTACTTGAGAAACTACTACTTGAACTATACCAATATACTGACATATCTGGTGATGCGGTACTTGCAGTTATACTACCTATTGTAGGTTCAGGTAAAAGTGGAACACCTGAGTGATTTCTTATAAAATAATCGTTAGTTTCATCATATGCTTCACAATCAATAGTTGGATGAAATAATGTAAAATCATCTATATATTTTGTTCCATCATACGAGAAGAAACGTGGTTCATTACCATTTGCATATTCATTAACCATTTTATAAACATTATTTATTGTTTCTATTGTTTCTTCTGATAAATCAGAGAATGCACTTAAATCTTCAGTCAAATAGGTCTTTGGATCTAATGACAACTTTGCATTTACATTAGAAAGGCTTACACCTATTGAATATATTGCCATTTCATTTCTATAATTTGCTTCAGCGACCTTTTTCCAATATGATGCTGTCATTAAAGGCTTTAATGAACGCAACACATCAGTCCTTGTTTGTGAACCATGCCAATTAAAATATTCATTTACATTATATGGGTAATTTTTTTGAGTTGTAACATCTTCACTTGTAGAGAATGTATTTTTTGTATCTTCACCTACTGTTCCGGGCATCCACCAAGATGCATAATCACTTGCTGTATTTGAAGCTCCATCTGAAAGAGTTACAAAAACTGGTACATAATCTACATCTTTTGTAACATAATGTGCAACTGTATTTTCTGCTTCTGCAAGCATTCTTAATCCCAAATAATATGCTGATTGTATATTAGTTCCACCTTCTGTTGTTTGTGATATTGTTACAATATTATCATCATTATCATCTTTATTTTCACCATTTACTTTATCCAAATTATAGTCTTTTGCATGTGTAACAACATCTGATGAAGTACTTGGTTTATATTTGAACGTTATAACTCTACCATAGCCATATTCTCTTGTATCATTATATATTGCACCTTCTTCACCATAATATCCTTGACTTTCACTATCAAGATCTGGCCATCCTCCTGATACAGTTAAGTATTTATACTCTATATCATCTGAGCCCGATTTACTCATTCTTGAATATGTTATTGTTTGTCCTTCTTTACCATCTACATTTACATTTGTTAACTCAACTACACCATTTTTATCTATAAAAGTACCTGCACTCTCATAGTGATCAAGTGGTATTAAAGTATATGCATTATCATCAAATAATACAATTCCAACTCTGTTATATGGACTTAATTCCATAAGATTTGTTATCATTTTATCAGCAGCTTTTATTACTAAACTCATTCTACTATCAGAGTCATCACCTGAATACATAGAACTTGAAACATCAATTATCATAACTAAATCTATTGGTACAGGTGGATATTCAGTTACAACTTGACTTGAACCTAAAGCAGAAAAAACATGCAAGAAATCTTCATTGTAACTTATATCAAATTTTTCATCTAAAGTAACTACATTAGGATTATTAGTACCATCATGAGCAAAAACTGACTTATCAGACCAAACACGACCATTATAACGGCCACCAACTGTTGGATTTGATACTACACTTTTATAGTCATCTACTGTACTAGAATCAGCAATTCTAAGTACTTTTTCATCTGTTAAATCAGAATGTAATGCCAAATCTTTATCATTCATTGCACTAACAATAAAAATTGCAACACTAAAAATTAATAAAACTATACCAACCGTAAAAAAACTTAACCTTTTCTTTTTCATAAAATCCCCTTAAAAATTATATAAACGAATATAACTAATACTTAAATTTTTAATAGTATTAGCCTCTTATATATTCTTTTCATCTTACATTATTAACTTTACCATGTATTATACCCCTTAAAAAAAATACATTTCAATTTTATATTACCACTACTTAAGAAAAAAATCAATAAAATATACATAAAAATATGATAGATTATCAAATTAACATAATCTATCATATTTTATATTTTTTACTGTTTTTCTGTCTTCATCTTTAATTTTATTACAGCCAAAATAACAACTCCAACAAACATTAAAGAAAGTCCTATTTTATAAAATAGAGATGTTCCAATAGCACCAGATGATGGAAAACTAAATATTGATGTATTTGGTAGTAATAATTCTACTCCATTTTTAACTACAAATGCTGGTGGTAAATTTTCTCCAAGTGCTGTTATATCTGGTACATTTTTTCCTGCTTCAAATACTACCCTCCACTGTCCTTGTGGTTTTACTCTACCTAGTGTTGCTTTATCTTCTACAAGTCTATATTCTTCTCCTAATATTATTCCTTCAAATTTTACCTGTCCATCTATGTTATCTTCTCCACTTAATTTTTCTCCTACTTTTTCAAAGCATTCATTAATATTATTTGAATCTAATAACATATTATGGTCTTCATCTGTATGATGTGTAGGATCTTTACATACTAGTCTATATAATGTAAACTTTGCTCCATTTAATGGATTTTCTTGATTTTCACTTTCTACTTTCTTAAATTCAAAATCTACTAAACTTGATGCATTTATATATTCTACTAATTCATCATCATCTAACTTTCCACTCTCATTTGATGGTACTGTTGTAAAGTTATTTTTTCCTTCTTCTACTTCTTCTATTTTATACTCTAATCCTTTTGGTAAATTCTCTATTGTTATATTTTGTCCATGTTTTAATTTTACACTTCCAGTAGAACTTCCATCTTCATTTTGTGTAAATTCTATTTTTCCATCCAGTGCAGGAGTCACATCATCTACAAAGCTTGACCCTTTATAATCATAACTATCATATAACACTATATCACTTTGTGGTATAAATGTTATTTTAAAAGTCCAGTCTCTTTTCTTATCCTCACTTGTTCCAACAACTGTTTTTCTTAAATCTAATTTTACTAATTCTTGAGTAAATTTATTTACATAATTTGCCTCATCTGCTAAACCTGCTTCTGTAATACCTGTAATTGTTCTTTCGTTTACTTCAAAATCATCATCTTTTCTTCCTGTTACACTTACAAATTCAAATGCAGGATTTTGTGGCTCATGTTCAGTAACTACATATGATGTTCCAGCATTTAATCCAGATATTAAAATTCCCTCTCCATCTTTTAATGTAAATGTTGTTGTTACTATATTTGTACTCTTATCAACATTAAATTCAAGGTCTTTTATTTTCATATCAACAGTAATTTTATATAACGGTACTGTATTACTTAAATCGCTATATACACGTATTGTTTCAGATGTTTCCTTATCAGGGCCAGTATATGTAGTAATTGTTCCGTCTGAATTTATGGTTCTTGATTCTAAATCGTTTCCAACCCAATACTTTGTTCTCTTTCCATCTAAATCAAGTATATATCCTTCATTATCCGTCACAACATACATATCCTCTGCTGCAGGTATCCATTTTGTTCCGTCCCATATATATGTAAATACTATTGCTCTTTCATTAGCTACATCACCTATTAATTTTAAATCATATGTAAACTCCTCATTTTTTGCTTTTAAGAAATGATTTTTATCAACATTTGATTCAACAGTTTTTGTTATGAACAGCCATGTTTCTTGAACCGCTAATGCACCATTATTACCAAGGTAAGTTATAATACTATAATTTCCTTCCATATCTGCTACACTACCATATACAAGTGCATAATATAGTGTTGCTGTATCTGTTTCATTTTTTAATTTTAAATGTGAGTAATTTGTTATATTTCCAACACGTTTTCCACCAATTTTTGTCGCAACTACTATACCTTCACCTGGTGCATCCCCTTCTATATTTTCTGCTTCGTTATAATAAGTTATATATTTTTCACCATTATTTCCGAAAAAATCAGATCCTTTACAAGATACTGCATATTTTACTTTTCTGCCAATTGTACCATCAGAATTTTGACTAGGAATAAAATAATCTATTGTAAAATAATATGTTTCATCATCTATTATTTCATCAATACTTTTTACCTCATCACTTAGCTCAATACTACCTCCTGTTTCAACTACTTCACCTTCTCCACCAGAGCTATTTTTATATATCTTTAAATTATTTTGAAATACATAAAATCTATTTTCTGATGATGGTGAAAATGTTACTGAAGGATTTCCAAAAGTATATCTTCTTCTACTATCAAAATTTTCTCCACTATAATAATTTGAATAAAAATATGCCCATTCTTCTCCATCTTTTTCTTTTATATTATTTGTAAAATATTCTCTAGAAAGTCTACTTAAATCTATTTTTCCTGTTTTGCTATTTATTATTTCATCAGTTATTCCAACAGTATACACAACTCTAAGTGGTAAAGCATAATCAGTTTCTGCATTTGTATTGTAGTTTATGACATTTGAAAATTCATCTATATCTATTGAGCTTAAAAGAATTGGAAGTACATTTGTTGGTACATTAATATGTAATGCTTCCTCATAAAAAGAATCTTCATCATGTTCTTCATCAGTATTATAATCTCCACTATCTTCAATCCATATTCTTATATCACTTAGTTTATATGTGACATCACTACTATTACCATAACTTGGATTATTTCTTATCATAGTTCTTTCACTTTGAGCTAAATTTAGACGGTAAAGTGTAAATACTATATTATCTAATGCTTGTTTAGAGCTCAAATATCCCTCTGGTAAAAAACCTTCTTGAGTTTTTGAACCTTCAACATACTCACGTGTTAGATAATATGTATCACCTGCGTCCCAACTTCCTTCATCTCCTAAGAAGTTTCCCTCACTGTCATACCAACCATTTCCATTACCTTTCATATCAAAATTTGCGTCATATACACCAGTTTTAACTACTGGATAATTATTACCAAATAATAATAGATTAGTAACATCTTTTATTTCCATATATTTTCCAATAGGGTCTGTATAAGTTAAAGCATCTTTAATTCCCATATCATTATATCCCTCTATTGGTTTAAATGCTTCTCCTTCAATTTCGTATAAGATTTTTCCAAGTTCTTCACTTATATTACTAGACATTACATCATAAAATCCATTGTTATATACCATATTATTTTTAACATCTTCATTTGTTATTGTGACATCAAAAGTATCATTATATGATGCCTCTTCACTAATTGGTAACATATGTACTTTAACCTGAGCCGAATTCGTATTTGCCTCAGCATCTTGTCCATTTTTCCATTTTTCCCAAGACGATATAAGTCCTTGATATATTGTTGCTTTAGTTATACCAAAACCATTTTGTAGTTCTGGTCCAAATAGTTCTTCATTATCCCACCAATTTGGTATATCACTAAATAAATTATTTCCTGGGTCAACAATTGGATAAAGCCTAAGTTTTCCCCATTGTGGAATATGCTCAGCATCAATACTCATTGTATATGTTTTAGGGGAAATCCTAGATTCTTGAGTTGCCCCATTTTCTGTCCATCCTTGTTCATAATGCTTATCTACTGCTGTTTTCATATATGATGCTGTCATTAAACATTGTAAAACTGCCCCTGATGTACCAAAAGTATCATTATCATTACTATAAAAAGCACCTGCATAATTCCACGCTGGAATACCTGTTAAAGATCCATTTTCTTCTTCCATACCAGGATTATAAAGAGAAGTTATAGCATGAGTATCATTTATACCTGGCAAATATACTTTATACCATTCATCACCAACATTATCATTTAAACGATGTGAAAAATCACGTAAATCCATAGTCCAACCTAATTCTGGTTGAGTATGGTCTATTGCTGAGTTATCATTACGATAGCCATCATAATATTCACTATATACACCATAAAATCTATCCCAATCATCCATTTCATTAAAAGCAAAATTTGCTCCACCATCTGTCATTATAATTGTAGCAGGAATACGCGCAACAGTAGTATTCATACCATTAGGAAGAATTGTTGAAAATGTTGTTTTACTTTCCTGTGCCAGTTGTGCATATGCTAAATATATACCACCTTGTGTATTTGTAAGATAACCAATATATTCATCTGCTTCAATTTCATTTTTTTCTTCATTTACACCTAAAGATAAATTTTCATCTGTTTGCACTTTATATCCAGGATATGCTTTTACCTTAGTATTTTTAACATTATTACTAATTATTTTTGTATAAATATTATTATCTGAAAATGTTGGATTATCATTATCATCCCTATATGCTTCTGCTTTTACTGCAAAACAAGCATCTATATTTCGCGTCCAAAGTAGACCATATTCTCCTTCATATCTAAGATCTGCAAGATTATATAACGTCTCAAAACCAACAATACTTATATATGGTTTATCATCAATTTTTTTATAATGTGCAAGTGGCATTAAAACAGTAGCACCAGCACCATATGCTACTATGGCAACTCTATTATTTTTATTTTGTTTCATCAATTCATCAATAGTTTTATTAATCGCATCTATTGATACTTTCAAACGAGAATTCTCAATTCTTTCTTTCATCGTACGTCTTTCACTTGGCGCATAATCTCCAGTAAATGGTGCATTGAAATCATCAATATTATATCTTATATCCTGTGCCATTGACGCAGACATATCTATATTAATTACTAAATCTATTGGACTAGGTGGATATTGTTTTAAAACTTGAGATGAACCTAATGCAGAAAATACATGTAAGAAATCTTCATTAAAATCAATATTAAACCTATTATCTAGCGTAACCTCATTACTTTGTGAAGTGCCATCATGAGCATAAACGGATTTATCCGACCATACATATCCGTTATATCTACCACCATTTAGTGGATTTTCTAATAAATCTTTATAACTATCAACTGTATTAGTATCTGCAATACGTAAAACATTCTCATCTGCAAGATCTGCATGTAATGCTGAATTATCATCATTCATGTCACTAGCAATATAAATTATTGTAAATGCAATGAGTAATACTAAACATATTGAAAAAACACTTAATCTATTAATTCTTTTTTTCATACTTTACCCCTTAAAAAACAAAAAATTTACTTAATTTACAATATCAACTTATAATTATATTGTTCATATTAATTATTATTATAAATTTATATGTATTTTTTAAGAGATTTTTTTGTTTAAATAAATATCTGTGTGTGTGTGTGTGTGTGTGTGTAGTTTATTCACATTTTCGTGCAATATTGTTACCATAATATTCTATCTCCTTTTTAAACGTACTATTATAATTTTATATTACCATTACTAAGAAAAAAAATCAATAAATAATGTCTAAAAATATGATTATATTTGTATAATAATATATTAATCACTATAATAATAAAGCAATAAATAAAAAATAATATCTACAAATATACCCCAGTTGAACCATCAACTGGGGTTATTAGTGATTATTTAATTTTTTGCTTTTTAGATTTTTTTATTAAAACTATTGAGAAAATTACAAATAATATACTACAAATTGAAGTTAATATATATTTTGTTATATTAATATCTGATGTATCTACATTACCAACATTAACATATATCTTTTCATTTTCTATATCTATGTATATATTTTCTGTTACTTTACCTGATATTTGTTTTTCATTAACCTTATTTATTTTTGTAACATAATCTTCTGCATTTAATTCACTTATTTCATAATCAAAGTTTTCAGGTACTTTATATATTAATATTGTTTGATTATTTGATATTTTTATAACACCTTCACCAGATACTATTTTTCCTTCAGATACAACTTCATCTTTTTCATTTAGTATCTCATAATCTAAGTCTTCTGTGTAATTACCTAATTCATTAGTAATTTTTACACTTATTTCAAATTGTTCATTTAAGTCCTCTTCTTTTGCTTTTAATTTTTTTGTTATATAAATATCAGGTTTATATTCATATATATAACTTACAATAACAGTATTTTCCTCTATAATTCCACTTGCATTTTCTGGAACACTAACTAAATAATAATTTTCAAATTCTTTATATTCAGTTTCATATTCATCGCCTAATAATACATCTTCAATTACAATATCATCTATAATTTTTGTACCATCAGTTTTCTCATATTTTACAATAATTCTTGCCTTTATTCTTTGAAATTCTACTTGCACATGTATATTTTCTTTTACAGATTTAAACTTATCTAATACATATGGTAATGATCTATCATCTGGTAATTCTTGTTCTACACCATTTACAAGTATTTTTGATATTTCAAAATATTGGTCTGGTACTATTTCAATATCTTCTACACTATCTTTTCCATATTCTACATATTCATATACATCATCATATTGTCCTGATATAGTACCATTTTCTGATAAAACTTCTGTTGTAATTTCAAATTTTCTTAAACAAAATTCAACTGAAATTTCATAATCTTGATATATATTTTCAATTTTTGGCAATGTATAAGGTGAAATTCTATCATCTGGTAAAGCTTGTTCTTCACCATTTATTGTAATTTTTGATATCTCATATCCTGTATCAGGTGTTATAACTACATCACTTGTTTGAGAATATCCTAAAACTACTCTTTCTACATATTCTTCATCTTGTGCAGTTATTGTACCGCCTTCACCATTTACTTTTGTTGTAATTTTATATGTTATTATACTATTTTTTACAGTTACATCATTTTCATTTTTGGTTACTTCAGAATCATATATATCTATATCTTGTTCTTCAACGCTATAATCTATTTTACTACCATTAGCATTTTTAAACAAATTATCAATTGTTTTCTTGTAATCTTCATTTTTTAATAATTCAACATTTTCCATAAAGATATTTCCATCTAAATATACATTTACATATATTGTATCTGGTCTATATCCTTCAAAACCTTCATCAACAAATTCTTTTGTAATATTTAGGGATATTTTTTCAACTTCATGTGAATTTGTTACATTAAATGTTTTTGCATCACTATCATATATAATATCTGATGTATAACCATTTGGTACTTGTTCTTCTAAAGTATAATTTATTTCATTTCCAGCCTCATATTTATCTAAATCAGATATTGTTATACTGTTACTATCTAGTATAATATTATCATTTACTACTTTATCACCATTTTTCAAAGTAAATTTTACAGTTTTTGGTCTTATTCCATCTCTATTATCATCATCTTGCCATATTTTGTTTATTATTACATATGTTTTTTCAATTTCATGTTTATTTTTTAATGTAAATGTATTAGTTGCATCATCAAAGTCTTTACTCTCAAGTGTATAATCTGTCAATTCATTTTCTAATACATCATATATAATAGCCTCTCCACCATTTTCATATACATATACTTCATCAAATGATGCACTAAACTCATTTTCTGCATCTAATGTTTTCTTTTGTATTTCTCTACCATTTGATGTTAATGTTACTTCAACACTTTCTGGTCTTTTTCCATCCTGATTGTTATTATCATTCCATTCTTTCTTTACAGAAATTACTTTCTTTTGAGGTGTATATGTATTTGTTGCCTTAAATGTTTTTGTATCACTGTTATACTCAATTTTAGATGTATATTTTTCTGATAATTCTACTTCTTCAACTATATAATTTATCTCAACACCATCTGAATTTTTATCTAAATCTGTTATAGTTATTGCCCAACCATTTTCCTCATTTAATATAACATTGTCCTTTACAACTTCACCGTCTCTTTTTATTACAAAATATGCATTTTCTGGTCTTATTCCATCTCTGTCATCTTCATCTTGCCATGTTTTTGTAATTATTATTTCTGCCTTTTCAATTTCATGTTTATTTTTTAGTGTAAATGTATTTGTTTCATTATCAAAATCTTTACTTTCAAGTGTATAATATGATATTTCATTTTCTGATACATCATAGGAAATAGGCTCTCCACCATTTTCATATACATATACTTCATCAAATGATGCAGTAAAGTTATTTTCTTTATTTAAAGTTATTTTTTGTCCTTCTGCATTATTTGCAAGTAAAGTTACTTCAATACTTTCTGGTCTTCTTCTGTCTTGATCTTCATTATCAATCCATTCTTTTCTTACAGAAATTACCTTTTTCTTAGGCTCATATGTATTTGTTACATTAAATGTTTTTGTATTACTATCATATTTAATATCTGATGTATATTCATCTGGTGTATCTTCTTCCAAAGTATAATTTATTTCATTTCCAGCCTCATATTTATCTAAATAATATATTGTTGTACTATTATTACTTGAAGAATCTAATATAATGTTATCTTCTACTACTTTTTCTCCATTTTTTAATGTGAATTTTATAGTTTCTGGTCTTATACCATCTCTGTCATTTTCATCATCCCAAACTTTTGATATAGTCCTTTCTGTTTTTTCTATATCATGTTTGTTTGTTATAACAAAGGTATTAGTATCATCTTCAAAATGTTTATCTTCAAGTGTATATTCTGCTATATCATTTTCTGATACATCATAAGAAATAGGTTCTCCATCTTCATTTACAAAAACTTCTTCAAAACTACCACTCCAAGAATTATCATTATTAAGTGTTATAGTCTGTAATATATTTCCTTTTGATGTTAAATTTACTTCAACACTTCCTGGTCTTTTTCCATCTTGATTTTCGTTATCGTCCCATTCTTTTCTTACAGAAATTACCTTTTTCTTAGGCTCATATGTATTTGTTATAGTATAAGTCTGTGTTTCTTCACTATATTGTGTATCAGATGTATATTCACCTGGTTTTTCTTCTTCTAATGTGTATACTATTTGTGTTTGTGCTTCATATTTATCCAAATTAGATATTGTTGTTGACCAACCATTTGCATCACTTAATACAATATCATCTTTTAATACAGTATCATTTTTCTTTAGTACAAAATTTAAACTTTCTGGTCTTATACCATCTCTATTATTATCATCTTGCCATATTTTTGTTATTGTTCTTGACACTTTTTCAATCTCATGTTTATTTGTTATAGTATATGTATTAGTTACCTCATCAAAATTTTTACTCTCAAGTGTATAATCTGTTATTTCATTTTCTGATACATCATATGTAATAGGGCTTCCACCATTTTCATATACATATACTTCATCAAATGATGCACTCCACTCATTTTCTGCATTTAAAGTTCTCTTTTGTGCTTCTTCACCATTTGAAGTTAATGTTACTTCAACGCTTTCTGGTCTTTTTCCATCTTGATTTTCGTTATCATTCCATTCTTTCTTTACAGAAATTACCTTCTTTTCAGGTGTATATGTATTTGTTACGTTATATGTTTTTGTATCAGCATCATATTCTATATTAGATGTATATTTTTCTGATATTTCTTTTTCTTCAACTGTATAATTTATCTCTACGCCATTTGAATTTTTATCTAAATCTGATATAGTTGTTGTCCAACCATTTGTACTATTTAATACAATATTATCTTTTACAATTTCACCGTCTTTTTTTATTACAAAATATGCATTTGCTGGTCTTAGGCCATCTCTGTTTTCCTCATCTTGCCATATTTTTGTAATTGTTATCTCAGCTTTTTGTACTTCATAATTATTAGTTATTGTATAAGTATGATTTTCATCGTTATATTCTATATCTTCTTTTAGATATCCTGGTACAGCTTCTTCTTCAACGCTATAATTAAGCTTTGTACCAGCCTCATATACTGGAACTTCTCTAAATCTATCATGCCATCCATTTTCTTCATTTAATGTTAAAGTTTGTTCTACTTTACCATTTAACATTAAATTTACTTTTACAGACTCTGGTCTTACTCTATCCTGATTTTCTTTATCATTCCATTTTTTTACAACAAGTATTGTTTTAGTTTCAGGTGTATGCTCATTTTCTAAGATGAATTCTCCTCTTCTTATCTCTATTACATTAGGTGTATATCCTTCAACGTCATTTTCTGAAATAGTATATGTAATAGGAGCTTTATTTTCATATTCAAATTCATCACTGAAAGTATATTTCCAAGCGTTTCCATCATTTAGCTCTACACTTTTGTATGTTTCACCATTTTTTAGTAAATTAATTGTTACGCTACCTTTTCTTTTGCCATCTTGATTATCATTATCTTTCCACTCTTTTGTAACAGTTATATTTCTTTTACTTGGTGTATGTGTATTAGTTATAGTAAATGTCTTTGTTCCATCATCATATACTGTATCAGATGTATAACCATCTTGTTCAATTTCTGATACTTCATAAACTATTTTCTCTTTATCTTTATACACATCTAAATCAGTTATTGTTTTTGACCAACCATTAGCATCATTTAATACTATATCATCTTCTACTATATCTTCACCATTTTTTAATGATACTCTTACATTTCTTGGTCTTAATCCATCTCTATTGTCATCATCTTGCCATACTTTTGTTATTGTTATATCAGTTTTTTCAATCTCATGTTTATTTGTTATAGTATATGTATCTGTTTCATCATTATATATTTTACTTTCTTGGAAATAATCATTAAATCCTTGCTCATTTACATCATAAGATACTTTTTCTCCTGCGTTATATGCAAACACCTCATCAAATGAACCAGCCCAACCATTTGCTTCATTTAAAGTAATTCTTTGAACCTCACCATCATTTGAAGTTAAAATCATTGTCACATCTTGTGGTCTTTTTCCATCCTGATCAAAATTATCATTCCATTCTTTCTTTACAGAAATTACTCTTTTTTCAGGAGTATGTGTATTAGTTACAACAAAAACATCATTTTCATCTTTTGTTACTGTATAGGTATAACCGGCTATATCGTTTTCAGTTATTGTATAGTCAATAGGTGTACCATTTTCATTTACATTTACATTATCAAATGTATGTTGCCATCCATTTCCATCGTCTAATACAGCAGATTGAACTACTCTTCCATTAGCACATAAATTCAAAGTTACATTTTCTGGTCTTTTTCCATCTTGGTCATTTTCATCATTCCACTCTTTTCTTACTGAAACACTAGTTTTTTGTGGAACATAAGTATTTGTTACTATATAAGTACGTTGGAATTCTTCATTTTCTCCTTTTTTTAATTGTATATCAACATCATAATTTTCTTTTGCAACTCTAAATTCTTCGCCTAAATCTACTTCTTTTACTTCATATACATATTCTTCCATTTGGTCATTGTATTTTTCAACAAATGGCCATACATATTTCCAACCAGTATCAGCAGTTAATTCAACTAATCCTACATTTGTATCCCCAACCATATATGGTGCTCCATCTGCATAAAGTTGAACTTCTATTCTTTCAGGTCTTATTCCATCAGCATCATTTTCATCATTCCATACTTTTTCAACTGATACTTGTACTTCTGGTGGATAACAGTTATATATATCTAATTTATTTTGATTATATATTACTCCATATCCAGCTGGAACAACAGTCTCTTCTACTGTCCACGAAATTTCATTACCATCTTCATATACGTATAAATCATTAAAAGTATATTCCCATTCATCACTATTTCCATTTGAATTAGAAGCATTTAGTGTAATTTCATCACTATATCTTTCACCATTTTTTAGTAAAACAAAAGTTATACTATCAGGTCTTGTGCTATCACTATTACTTCCATCTCTCCATATTTTTGTTACAGTCTTATTTGTTCTTAATGGTGTATGTTTATTCTTGAAAGTATATATATTACTTGCTTCTTCAAAATTTTTACTTTCTTGTTCATAATCTGTAATATCTACTTCTTCTACATCATATGTAATTTCATCTCCGCCCTCATATACAGGTAAATCTTCAAATACAAAAGTATATGAATTTGATTGATTTAACATACAACTTTTTAGATATTCTCCATTTTTAGATAATTTTATCTCTAAATCTTGTGGTCTTTTTCCATCTCTATTGTTATCATCATCCCACTCTTTTATAACAGTTATATTTTTAGTTAGTGGTGTATGAGTATTAGTTAATGTCCAATTATTTGTTCCCTCATCATTTACTTTACTTGTTAAATTATATTCATTAACTTCTCTTTCTTCTATCTCATAATTTATTTCTATTTGTGTATTAGGTTCGTATTTATCAACATCTATACTTGTAGTCCATCCATTATCATTATTTAGCTCTACTGTATATGCTACTTCATCTCCATTTTTTATATCACAAATAACATTAACTGGTCTTTTTCCATCTTGATTGCTTGCATCATCCCAGATTTTTGTAATATTTATTTTCTTTGTTTCAACCCATTTTGCATAAAGATTTGTATTTTTAGTAATTGGTGTTTCAAAGTCGAATTTTTCATCATTTTCCCTATTATACCAACCATCAAATCTAAATCCTTCTTTTGTTGGATCAGAAGGTTTATGTGCAAGTTTTCCATGACTTACTAGTTCTAAGTATAAATTATCTCCTTCTTTGCTATAATACATACTTTCATCAGTAAAATCACCATCTTCTGTATCATAATATACATCGTATATTATATTTTTAAAATATAGATCTATTGTAGCTGTTCCCTCAGTAGATACTATAACCATTAAAACAGAGCTTTTTTCACTATCAAATTCATGACCTACATATAATGGACTTTCCTCTGATAAATATTCATAATAATCAGTAGCATATATATATTTTCCTACTGAATCTTCACCTTCTGCTTTAAAATCTGGAGATTCTGGATATGTTCCATCATCTTGCATAAAGTAATAATTTATTTTATAATCTCCTTTTCTTTCAACAGGTGAATAATAGAAATATATAACATTAACAAGTTCGTTGTCTCTATCACTTGTAAGTACCATCATTTTTTTGTATGCGTCAACTTCATAACCATCTATTTCTATGCTTTCTTCTACGACCATGAAAATATCTTCATAAGTATCTTGCTCAATTACATTTCCAGGTCTTTTAAATTCTCCCTCTTTGCTATCATGTAATATAACATCTGGTGATGGAACCTCACCATTTTCATATACTTTTCCTGTATTTTCAACATAATATACTATATATTTCATATTTGGTTGTGGAGTATAGAAAAAGTATAGTATATTTTCATCAGGATTTGTAGAAATTTCTAGGTTTTTCTCATAACGGTCTACAAAGTACATATTTTGTAATGCACCTTCTAGCACAAGTACTGCATCTTCTGTAACAACTGTTCCATATTTTACATTAGTTACTACCTTTTCATCTTGTAGATAATCACTTTCACTATAACTTGCAGGATCTTTTATTAAATTTCCATCATCATCATATTTTGCAAGCACATATCTTACTCTATACGTTCCTTCTTGTCTTGCTTCCCAAACTGCATCAAGTTGTAAATCTTTATATACTTTCTGTGAATCACTAAATAAGTATTCAACATATTCTCCTAAATCATTTGTATAATACCAACCTTTAAATGTATAACCATCTCTTGTAGGTTGAGGTGACGGTTTCTTTAAAAGACTTCCAGAATTTACAACTGTTTTATACTTTCCATCTTCAAGTGTATATCCTGTATTACCTCCAACACCTGCTCTCCATCTTCCATTTTTAGTATCAAATACTGCATCATGTTTTGGTACTATCCAATTAGCATATATAACTAAGTTTTGATCCATTGTAGTATAAGTTGAGTCTTCCCATGGAAATTCTGTTCTAAACGCTGCATCTAAATACCATTTATCAAAAGGTCTTATTTCACCTTCTTGAGTAATTAATGGATATTGCAATTTATTATCTTCATCATTTTCCATTGCTTCTTGAATAGTTAAAAGATCAGAAATACTTGCTCCATATTTTAAAACTAAATGCTTTTTACCATCTGTAAGAGTCCTAATATAATACCCTTTATTATTTAATGGCTGTATTATATCCTCACTTGGAACATAATCATTTACTATATTATTTAATGTAAGCTCATATTCTATTCTATCGTAATAGAAATAGATATCTGCTGCGCTATCACGTGTTGTGCCTCCTTGACCATCTTGACCATTCCAAGCTTTATATACATTTGTAACACCCCAAATATTTGGTGGGTTCATTCCAGATTTTGTAGATGTTGCAACAACTATATAGTTATATACATCATCATATTTTTTTCCATCATGAGTATATTCTGCATCAGCTGACTGATCTAACATATCATAAAGTATATGGAATTTAAAATATCTTGGTGATGTACTCCAGTATCCATACATTTCGTGTACTTGACTTGGATCATCAGCATTTATAATCAAATCTGATGACATTGTATAGTACCTACCTTGAATATTATGATTTGTATTATTATGCCAATAAGGTGAGCTACTGTTTGTTCCCCAAGTCATAAAATAATATGTTGTATTTGAATGAGTTACATCACTTATATATTCAGGTGAAGGCCAAAGTGTTGATATATCTTGGTTATACTTTGCTTTTATCTGATAATCAGCATTAGTATAAGTGTTATTATTTATTGTTATTGTAGCTGCTGAATCAACTGTTTGCCATGAACATGCTGACTCACTTCCACCTGTTGCAAGAGCAATTTGATTATTTCTATTACTATATCTTCCGACCATAAATCTTATAGTATATTCTTTTCTATCGTAATATACATTTACGTTTGTAGTACCATCACCTTTTACATATACATCATAGTTGCTTCTACTTCTATCTCTATCATATTGAAAGAATTGCTTTTCATCAGGTTTTAAAATTAACATTCCTTTTGCAATTTCTTCTTCAAAACGAGTTGTATCAAAATCACTTACTAAACTTCCTGTTGGAGCGCCATTTATTACATATGTACCAACATTTGTATAGTTGTTGTTATTAGCATTTTCAAGGAAATACACAACTGTAAAAGATGTAGTTGAAGCCTCATAAACTGCTTTAAAATAAACATCTTCATTTGGCATAGTTTCAGGTGTATCAACAACTATTTCATCCCCATCATCAGTTGTTTGTATGCAGTTCCATTTTGTGAATGTATATCCTGCCTTTTCAGGTGTATAATTTTGTAAATAACTTTGAATATTTGCAGTATATGGAACAGCCAAAGGCTCATAATATGTTCCACCATCAGAATCTAAATACATATATGGTTGATTTAAATCATAGTATATTTCTAATTTTGTTTTACCATCTCCACTAACAACAGCAGATAACTTTGATCTTTCTGTATTTATTGTATATCCTTCTTTTTCTTGTGCTTTAACACTTACTTTATCTCCAATATATACATCCTCTGTATATTCTACTTCACTTTCTGTATCATAAGATGTTAAGTCACTTGCTTTTTGAAGATAAGTTACGACTTTATAACTTGACAAAGAAGGTGTATAAGATACGGTATAATAAATTTTATACACATTGTTAAATCCTGATTGTTTTTCTACTTTTACATAGTCAAGTTTGTTTACTCTTTCAACAAATGCTGAATCAGTAAACTCATTTATACTATCTATATTTGAGGTAAAACCATCAAATTGCTTTATAGTAAGATTTATATCCTCATTTTCCCCAAAGCAATAAACATCTTTACTGTCTGCAATTTCACCTGTTCTATCATACATATATTTTATTGTTACTATATACATAGTTTGGTCTACATCAGTTATAGTAGAGCCAGCAGCAACTTTTCTACCATTAAGGCCAAAATTACTAAATCCCATAATTACTGATATAACCAATCCTATAATAAAAAACACTAACAAATGTGAAAAAAGACTATGTCTTCTTCTTTTTGTTTTACTTCCTTTAATTTTCATATAATCACCAATATATTCACTTAAAAATATAATTCCATTCTCGTTATACCAAAAACATAAAAATTTTTCAAGAAAAATGGCATATTTTTTAATATTTTTTTATATTTTCAAGAAATTTATACAATTTTTTTAAAATCTTGTATTACGATTTGAATAGTCTTAGGTGTATTAAATGTATTTAGCTCAATATTTCCTATAACATCTATTTTATTTCCAATTGTTATTTCATCACGTCTTTCCCCTTGAGAAAACGCAATTCCCTCAATTAAACTCTTTTCATCTTGAAGTGTAAGTTTTAAATGTTTATCCTCTTTTATAGTTCTAATAGAAGCTACCTTAAGTCCTTTATATATAAACAAAGGAACAGGATTTGATTGTCCATATGGTTTCATACTAACTATGTCTTTTATAATCTGAGAGTTTAAATCTTTTTTTGTAATTTGCATATCTATATCTATTATCTGCTCATTTGCATTTTTATTCATATTTTTTGATACTTCTTCAAATAAATCTACAAACTTTGAAATATTTTCTTCAAGAATACTTAGTCCAGCTGCAAGTTCATGACCGCCAAACTGAATTAATGTATCCTTACATTCTGTAAGTGCATCATATAGTGAAAAACCTGCTTGACATCTTCCAGAACCTCTAATTACATCTTGTTCTTTTGTAAGTAATATAACAGGCTTGTAATATATGTTTACAAGTCTTGATGCAACAATCCCTATAACTCCATTATGCCAACTAGGATTATATAGTACAATACTATTTCTATTTTCCATATTATTTTTCTTTATCATATCAATTGCTTCATCAAATATATATTTTTCAACTGATTGACGTTCTATATTAAGTTCATCTAATTTTTTAGCTATATTACGCGCTTTTTCAACATCTTCTTCAAGTAACAAAGTAACAGCAACTCTTGCATTTCCCATTCTACCACAAGCATTTATTCTAGGTGCCATTCCAAAAGATACCATTATACTGTCTATACTTTTAAAATTTACAATATCAAGTAATGCTTTAAGTCCTACATTTTTAGTATTTTCCATCTGTTTTAAGCCATATTTAGAAATAATCCTATTTTCATCAACAAGAGGTACTATATCAGAAATTGTACCAACTGCAACTATATCAAGATACTTTAAATAACTACTATCATCAAGACCATATTTTTTACTTAATGCTTCCAAACATTTAAAAGCAACTCCTACTCCAGCATGCATTTTAAAAGGAAATTTATCATCTTTTTGCTTAGGATTAATAATTGCTAGTGCATCAGGAAGAATCTCTGCACATTCATGATGGTCTGTTATGCACACATCAAGACCAATACTTTTTGCATATTCCACTTCTTCTACTGCAGTTATTCCACAATCAACAGTAATAACTAAATTTACACCGTCCTTTTTTATATACTCCAATGCATTTTTATTCATACCATAACCTTCTACTAATCTATCAGGTAAATAATAACTAACATTTGCACCAAGTTCAGTTAAGAATTTATACATTATTGTAATACTAGTTATACCATCTACATCATAATCTCCATAAATACAAATTTTTTCTTTATTTGTTATAGCTTTATCAACTCTTTCTACAAACTTATCCATATCTTTCATCAAATATGGATCTTTTAAATTACTTAAATCTCCATTTAAAAAATTATCAATATTTTCATATTCTATATTTCTTGAAATGAGTAATTTTGCCATAATCTCTGATATATTAAAATCTTGCATTATTTTCTTTACATATTCACTATCATATTTTTTTACATTCCATATCTTTTGCATTTTTACCTCCATAATAATTTTAATCTAATATATACATTTTACTACAAAAAGTATAAAAAATAAATATATATATAGAAAATGGTGATAGAATTAACTACCACCATTTAATTTTATTCATCTTCAAAGATACTATCCTCATCATCAAACTCATCATCTTCATACTCGTCATATTCATCATCATCAGGAGCCTGACTATCTAAATCTTCTTTATTTCTCTTGCTTAATATAATCTCTGCAATATTTATTCCGATAAAAGCAGAAAATACAACTACAAACAAATAAATCAAAAAGTTTTTTACATACCTCATATTAATTATCCTCCACTTTATTGTTATAATAGCAACTTCCTGTACGCATTTCCATATATTCCATTGATTCTTTAATTTTAAAAATTAATTTAATAAAGATATAAAAAAATACAAAAAATTGAATTAAACAAGCAAAAATAATAATACTTAAAATATTTTTTCTTTTTTCCATAATTTTTTTCCCTCCAATTTAAGAGAAACCTAAATTAACAAATTTGTTTAAATATTACTAAAAATACAGTGAAATTATACTACTTTAATTTAGTTTTGTCAAATTTTTTCTTAACTAACTTACTACATTTGGCATTTAATATATTAATACTTAGGAAAGGAGAATTTATGTTAACTGTTATACAATCTTTTTTATTTGCTTTTTCTGCAAATATAGATAATATTGCAATAGGTATTTCCTATGGAATTAAAAATATTAAAATACCATTTAAAGTAAATAGCATAATATCTATATTTGTTGCAATTATAACATTTTTAGTTATGTATATAAGTAGATATATTAGTAATTTTTTTGAAATAAAAATTATAAATAAAATTGGAGCATATCTATTAATTATTCTTGGTTCATATTATATAATAAAAGATTTAATATATAAAAAAAAGAAAAGTGATAACTTATCCAAATTATCACTTAAAAATATAATAATCTTATCAATTACTTTAGCAACTAATAATGTATCTGTTGGTATACTTGCAAGTATGATAAATATTAACTATTTTCTAACATTAATATTTACATTTATACTTAGTTTTCTTATGCTTATTTTTGGAAATAGACTTGGAAGAAAAATGATTAATAACAAAATAGAAAAATATTCAAACATTATTTCTTCCTTAGTATTAATATTACTTGGAATATTACAATTATTTTAGCTTAGGAAAAATACTAATTCATATATTCCAAAAGATATAATTACCATACCTAAAATAACAAAATCAACTATCATTAACTTTTTTATATTCTTTCTTTCTTTTCTCAAATAAAATATACAAAATATTCTAAATATTAAGCTAAAGAATACAAACATCATTATAAATCCAAAAGGTTCTAAAAGCATATGTGGATTGCTTAACACATTTTTTAAATTTGCAATATATCTTGTACCACCACAAAGTGGGCAAGGCTTTCCAAACATCTCTTTATATGGACATTTAGTAAGAATAGGTGAAATATAATTTAACACTTTTGCTACTACTGGAAATAAAATAATGTATATTACTAAGAACAAAATTATATAATTAAAAGATTTATACATCTTTATTATTTTCTCTTTATTTTCTATATCTTGCATAAAAACCACCATAATTTAAATATCACATATGCTTAAACATATGTGATATTATTTTATAATTCTTCCATTATTCCTAATGCTGCAAGTCCTACATACATAACAATTATTACAACGATAGCAATAGCATTAAGAACTATTCCTGCAACAGCCATACCTTTAGGTTGTTTTGCTTTTGACTTTAACACTGTATCTACTATTCCAAGTATTAAACCTACAACAGCTGGAACTGAAAAGAAAATATTACATGCAGGTATTAGACCTCCAATAAAAGATACAATACCTAATACTAATGAAGCAATTCCCATAATATTTATTCCTCCTTAATATATAATCAGTATATATTATATAAAAAAAATTGTCAATAAAAAGTTTGTTATTTTTAAATACTCATCAAATATGGTACTACCCATACTATTGATACAAAAATACTAGTAATCATTGCTATTGAAGAAAGAATTAATCCTGCTATTGCACAACCTTTTGAATCATTTTCACTTGTCTTTCTTACTGTACCAATTATACCAAATATAAAGCCTAACAATGATAATATTTGACTTAAACAAGGTACACAACTAAATAAAAATCCACAAATTCCAAGTATTAAAGAAGCTACTCCCACAATTACTCCTCCTTTTTATTTTCTATATAATTAGTTTTTTACGCATTTTCTGTAAGTATTGGTAAAATTTGTTTTTTTCTTGACACAACACCTGGTAAAAATGCAGTATTATCAACTAATTTTACATTATATGATTTCTCCACAAGATCTGCTCTTTTTCCTAGAACAATTACTTGTGAATTACTTTCAATAATATCTGTAATAGCAAGTACAAAAAGGTCTAAGCCTTCATTATTTACTGTATTTGCAATAGAATTTTCAAGTTCAGATTTTCTTTTTAACATATCAGGAATACTTGCAGTATTTACCTGAGCAATCTTTGCTTTTACATCTTTTAACATTACTTCTTTTGAATCAAGTGTTATTAATTCATCTGCTGTAAGATCTGATAAATCAGTACCTGCCTTTAACATATTTAAACCATATTCTTCCATATTAATATTTGCTATTTTTTCAAGTTCTTTCGCAATTTTTACATCTTCTTCTGTGCAAGTAGGTGATTTAAAAAGTAAAGTATCAGAAATTATTGCACTAAGCATAAGAATAGCATCATTTCTTTCAATTTTAATATTTTCTTCCATATATTTTTTATACATTATAGATGCTGTGCATCCTAGTGGTTCAGCCCTATAATATAGTGGTGCTGAAGTTTTAAAATCACATATTCTATGATGATCTACTACACAAGTAATAGTTGCATTTTCTATATTATTTACACTTTGAGCAAACTCATTGTGATCAACTAATACAACTTCTTGTCCATCTAAAACTTCATCAATCATTCTTGGTGCTTCTATCCCTAAATAATCTAATACATATTGTGTTTCTTTATTCACATTTCCAAGCCTTACAGCCTCAACATCAAAACCTAAATTTTTATCAAATTTTTCCATAAGTAAAGCTGATAATATACTATCAGTATCTGGATTTTTATGTCCAAAAATTAAAATTTTCCCCATTTTTTATCTCCCCTTTAAAACTTTTCTTCTTGTTTTGCAAGTATTCTTTGTATACTTGCTCTATGTTTAAAAATAACTATTGCAGTTGCTATAACTACTGCCCAAATGTAATCATATCCCATAACTAAAGCTATTATAAAATACAAAATTGTACCTGCAATTGTGCCTTTTGCAATAGTTCTTGTAACTGCCATTATAATTAGAGCTGAAATTAAACAAATTATAAATATTTTTGTATCTAATATCATAATCAAAGTCATTCCAACTACTACACCTTTTCCACCTACAAATTTATAATATATAGGAAAACAATGCCCTATAATAGTAGCTAATATAAATACTGTTTTAAATGTTGTCATATCAGTAGTATAACCAAATAGCTTTGTTACCCAAGATATAATAAAATAACTTAAAAATACTTTTAATATATCAAGAATTATAACAACACTACCAAGTACCTTTCCAAGAACACGCATAGCATTTGCAGTTCCAGCATTTCCACTTCCAAGTTTTCGTATATCCTCACCAGTTTTTCTTTTACATATTTCTATTGCAGGATTTATACTACATAAAAGATATGTAATTAAAAAAATAATAATAATATAAAAATACATTTAAATTACTCCCCATAATTAAACATCTTTTTCACCTTTTTCACGTATTATCATATGAATAGGTGTTCCATCAAATCCAAACTTTTTTCTTAATTGATTTTCTAAATATCTTACATATGAAAAATGCATAAGACTTTTTGAATTAACAAATATTACAAAAGTAGGTGGTCTTACAGATACCTGTGTCATATAGTATATTTTTAACCTTTTTCCTTTATCAGAAGGTGGTTGAGTTATTGCAACAGCCTCAGCTAAAGTATCATTTAACATACCTGTTGGCACTCTCAAACTGTTTTGTTTATCTACCTCATTTATTAATTCAAATATTTTGTTAATTCTTTGACCAGTTAAAGCTGATATAAAAAGTATAGGTGCATAATCTAAATATGCTAATTTTTCATATACTTTTTTTCTATAACTTTCTAAAGTATTTGTTTCCTTTTCAACTAAATCCCATTTGTTAATTAAGATAATAACACCTTTACCCGCTTCATGGGCAAGTCCTGCTATTTTTTCATCTTGTTCTGTAACTCCTTCTGTTGCATCTATTACAATCAAACATACTTGTGCTCTATCTATTGCACTTTTTGCTTTTATTATAGAATATTTTTCAAGTTCTTCATACACTTTGTTTTTTCTTCTTATTCCTGCTGTATCAATAAATGTATATTTACCATATTCATTTTCATAATGTGTATCTATTGCATCTCTTGTTGTTCCGGCAATCTCTGATACTATAACTCTTTCTTCACCCAGAATTTTATTTACAATAGATGACTTACCAGCATTAGGTTTACCAATTATTGCAACTTTTATTTCATCTTCTATCTCTTGATTTTCTTCTTCACTACCTAGTTTATTATATATTTCATCTAGTAATTCACCTATTCCAAGCTTTTTACCAGCAGATATAGGTAATGGATCACCAAGTCCTAAATCATAAAATTCATATAATTCACTAGGTGGTGCACCTACTCTATCACATTTATTACAAACTAAAATTATAGGTTTCTTTGTTCTTCTTAACATTTGTGCAACTTGTGTATCAGATGTAGTTACTCCAGCTTTTACATCCGTTATAAAAACTATAACATCTGCTATATCCATAGCAAGCTCTGCTTGCCTTCTCATTTGCTTTAAAATAACATCTTCTGACTGGGGTTCAATACCACCAGTATCTATTATTTGAAATGTAGTATTTCTCCAATTACAATCTGCATATATTCTATCTCTAGTAACACCTGGTGTATCTTTTACAATAGCTATTTTCTCATCTGCAAGTACATTGAACAAAGTAGATTTTCCAACATTTGGACGTCCTACAATTGCTACACTCTTTTTAGTCATTTCTTCCTCCTTGTACTTAAATTTTAGTATTATATATTTTAACATTTTTTACATAAAATGTCAAAACTATTACTTTTTATCTAAATTTTCTGTTTCTTCATCAATCCAATTTAAATACTTAGTACTTGGACTTGAAATATCAAAAACTAAAAATTCAAAGCACTCATAACTATGTATACCTTTAACTATGTTATATATTTTATTTACTAAGTACTTCTTAGTTTTTAGTAACAATATATACTCTTTACTTTTTTCTATATCTTTTTTCCATCTCCAAATACTATTACAATTTAATACTTGACAACTACTAACAAGTCTTTCTTGTAATAATTTTTCTTGAGTAATTTTTACTTCTTTTTTATTTCCAAAAGTTATTTGAATTAAACAATATTCCATATTTCCTCCAGATTATTTTTTCTTTAACTTTTTTATCTCATTTAAGCTTTTATCTAATTCTTCTTTATCTTCTTTTTTAAGATTCATTTCATTTTCATTTATTTTTCTTCCCATAATATTAAAAACTAAAGTCAAAATAAGCAATAAAATAGAATATATCCTATTTAAATTAAAATATACAGTATAAAATACTAATGCAATAGTAAGAATTGCAAGAATTAGTGTAATATAGCTAATAATACTAGATTTTGAAGACATGACATCACCTTTATTTTAACTTTCTTTTCTTTATATTTACTTTTCCTATTTTCATATAATCTGGTAATTTTTGATTAACCTCATATATTACATCATCTACTTGTTTTTCATCAAGTTCTGTAACTACATTTGAAATTATAACGCCATTTTTCTCAAAGACATTAACATTTAAAAACTTTTTTGTATCTTGCATTATTTCTTCGATTTCTTGTGGATATATAACATTTCCATCATCTAAAACAATTTTTCTTACAGTGCTTCCAACTATATATAAATTGTTGTCTTTTATATAGCCTATATCTTTAGTATGATAATATCCTTTATAATCAAATGCCTCTTTAGTTTTTTGAACATCGTTATAATAACATCTTGTAACGGAATCACCTTTTATAATTATTTCTCCATATCCTAAAGAATTTGGTTCATATATTTTAACATCAAGATTTTCCAAGATTTCACCCTCTGAATATATATTCTTTTTATTATAATATTCAAATGAAATTAAAGATAAAGCCTCTTTTACACCATACATATTTTGAATTTTAAATCCAACATCAAAATAAAACTCTTTTTATTTTTTATCAAAATTTTCACCTAAAAGTATTAAATATTTAATATTTCCACCAAGAAAATTATGAAATTTTTTGAAAAATTTTACTTTATCTACCTTTATACCATATTTATATAATAACTTAGATTTTGATATTTTTTTATTTATCTTTTCAATATTTTTTTCACCATATTTTTCTATTATCTCTTTATAGTTTTTAGGTACACCAAAAAAGGTTGTAATATTCTCATTTAAAAAATCTAAATAATTTTCTTCTGCTATATATAGTTTTGTAGAAGTATAATATGAATATAGATAGGCATAAATACTTATATAGTGGTTAAACATTGGTAAACTAAATAAAATACTATCCTCTTTAGACAATGGAAGTCGCATATTAAAATACTTAAAATTTGCAAGTAGATTTTCTTGAGTAAACGTAATAAATTTAATATTATTTGAAAAATCTACATTTAATTCACAAGCCTTACTATCATCTATATCATCAAATAAAAATTTATCCTGTTTTTTATCAAGTATTTTTCTTCCATCATTTATTAATTTTTTTATATCATTATCAAGATTAAAATATACTATATCTTTATATTTTTCTTTTAAAGAAGTTACTTCTTCTATATCACTTGAATATATAATACAAGAAATTGGTATATTATTTAAAATTTTTTCTAATGAATAAAGTTTAAAAGAGTTATCTACTGGAATTACTACTCCCACATAGCCTAGTATTGCAGTCCAAGACACAAGCCACTCATATGAATTTTTCCCTATAAGTAATATATTTTTATTTGATAAATTTTTAGATAATAACATCTCAGATAATGATAATATATCTAAAATTACATCTCTATATTTTTTTGTTATAACATTACTTTCATTTTTATACGTTATAAAATCATTGTCACCATATTTTTCATATGAGACCTTTAATAACTCTTGAACTTTACTCATATTTTTCACCTTTATTAAATTATTGTTACTTTTCCAGTATTACCATCTAATCTTACTTTATCTCCAGTTTTTAGAAATGATTTTGCATCTTTTATACCTGATACATATGGAATTTTTAGATCTCTTGTAAGTACAGATGTACCAGAAAACATTGAACCATACTCTGTTATGATACCAGCACTTAATGCTATATCAAAAAACCATCCAAAATCAGTTGTTTCTGCTACGATTATTTTTCCTTTAACATCCTTTAAATCCTCTTTAGTATAAGCAACTAATATTTCGCCTTCTACCTCTCCTGCTGAATATCCTGAGCCTAAAAATTCATCTTTTCTTTCATCATATTCAAAATAATTTACATTTAAGTGATACTTGTTATATAGTCCATTTGAATATACAAGTTTAGTATATGAAGGTAATTTAAAATAACACATATACTCTTGTCTTCTTTTTACTGCTATACTTTTTAAATCTATTTCTTTTTCATCTATTGAATCAAATATCTCATCAACTGTTAAATAAAAGATATCACTTACACTATTAATTTTTCCTTCATTATATAAATTTTTAGATATAGCGTTAAATATTACTCTTACCATATCATATAGTTTTCCTCTAATTGATTTTGAAACTTCTTTAAGCTCTACTACCTCCCTAGAGTTCATTTCTAATTTTTTTATTTTAGAACGATTTATAATTCCTGTATTTTTCTTTACGATTAAAGGTAAATTCTCATCAACATAGTTCATAATTAAACTATTTACATTTTTTATCTTTTCACCATTTTCCACATATTCCAATATTCTTTCTATAAGCATTTTTGGATTACTATTAAAAGTAGTACTTTCAAGTTTTAAACTATCAAGAACAATATCTCCATAATCATCTAAATATTTCTTTAATCTTTTTGAAAATTCCCCATCTTGATTTACAAATTCTCTAACCTTAGGATTTGTATCTAAATTAACTAGTTTCGCTTTTATATCATCATCAACCATATTTGATATTTCTAGTAATTCTCTTAAAAATTTTTCTGTTTCATTATTATATATATCTGTTATATAGTCTGTTATAAACTTTTTATTATCTGGTACTTTTACTTTTTTTAATTTACTTACTAGTTCTCCTAAATACATATATGTATAAATTTCGTTTATAAATGTTAAGTCAAAATCAGATAATATTTTTGATACATAATCTTTATACAAGTCTTTTAATTCATTATTTGACAATTCTTTACTATACTTTTCAAAAAAACTTCTATACAGTATATTAAATTGTTCAATATAATTTCTCATAGCAGCCTTATCATTTTTAAATAATTTTTTTGAATTATTCATTATTTTTCTTCTCATACTGCCATTTATTTTTCTTTCATATCCTTTTATAGGCTTTTTCTTCTTAGCATCTAAAAAGCCCATTTTTTCTTGCCAAGCAGGTAATAATACATCATTTTGTGGTATAAATTCCAAAAATAAATTCCAATTTCTAACATTACAATACATTCTACCATTTACACAACAAATCATATTATTAAATTCTTTTTCATATTTATTTATTATTTCTTCATTTTGTGTAGTTCTTCTTGCAATATTTTTTATAGTATCAGTATAAGCATGTATTGCAAAAGACTCTGTAAGTGGCAATATTACACCTTGAAACTTATCTACAATATCTTTATTATTAAGATATATAAATTCTGATTTTTCATCAATACTCTCAATTTTTTTAGCTTGAATTATAAATAATTCTTTATTACATAAATTCCATTGTATTTCTGTATATTTTCCAAAAGATTTTTCAATCTTTAATACTTCTTCAATAATTATTTTTAAATTTTCTTTTTCAAGTAATACAGAATTATTTTTTTGTTCATAAAATACCACTCTATCATACTTGTTATAATGGTATAATGTTGTATCAATTTTTTGAGCTAAAACTTCCTCACATGTACCTTTTCCTACTGAAATAACCATTTCATTTATTAAGCCTTTAGGATTTGAGGTATATGCTATTCCAGATATATCGCTTTTTTCCATTTTTTGTATAATTACGCCCATTCTTACTTGATCTATGTTTATATTATTTTTATGAAAATATTTTAATGATTTAACAGAATATACAGAATACCAGCATTTTCTAATATATTCAAAAACTTCTGATCTTTTAATATTTGAAAACTCTACAAAAATTCTATCATTAGACTTTGCATTAAAATCTTCATATGTACTTGATGAACGTATACTAAATAAATCTTCTTCTTTAAATTTTTCTCTTAAAAATATATTTATTTTATCCTCAAGCTCAAAACATCTTATTGATTTTATTTTAGAAATTATTTCATCACTTTTAATTTTTATATCTTCTTCATCGTTATAATCTATTTCTGATATTCTATCTAAATAACTTTTTTTCCTAAAATCTAATGCTTCTTCAAAAGCTCTTGAATTAAAACAATAAAAATCAGGCACTCTTACATTTTGTTTTTTTAATAAATTTAGATTATATCCTTTATTTCCCATTTCATTTAAAGTACCTTCTTTAATTATATACTTATTTGCAACAACTTTTTTTCCCATACATCAAACCTCTTAAAAATATAATTATATTGTTATATCCCCATCAAAATATTTTTTTATCAATTTTCTAAAGCCTTCTGTATTTTGTGGATGCTCATCTACTCCATAAGATACAAAAGTCTCACCATTTTTAAAAACTACTTCAAGTCTATAATTCCAAGCATTAGTTTCATTTTCTACTTCATCTGGTATATTTGATACATTAAAATCTAAAGCACCTGAATTATAAAAATCTTCATTAAAGTTAAGATATTTAGTTTCATTCCATTTCCCATCAATATTTACACTTTCATCGCCTAAATTATGTAAAGTATATATATTACCATTTTTTAATTCTACTTCATATACATCGTAACCACCAACTAATGTACCTTCTGAATATGAAAATTTAACTAAAGGATTTGCAGAATGCTCATAACTACTATCTCTTACAAAATAAAAAGTTGCAATACATATCATTATCAATATTCCAATAACTGCTATGATACCTATTATTTTAAATGCTTTATTTATCTTTTCATCTTCACTTTCAATACCAAGTTTTTTTATTTCTTTTTTCTTTATTTTACTAGGCATAAAAAACCTCCCAATATTACAAAAAAATTATATCATAGTAAAAAAAATATATCAATTTTTTTGTTTGAAATTTTATTTTTTGTATGATATAATAGCCTCTGCTATTTTATGTATTATAAAATGACTAATTTTATAGGAGGAAAAAATGTTAAATAAGGCTGATATTTCTTTATTTTTAAGCTACATTAAAAGCAGTAATGAAAGATTATATAATCTCATACAAAAAGGGCAAAAATATATAAATAATGGGATTTCTACTGAAGCTGATTTACATATACATTCAACTTTTTCTGATGGATCTTTTGATATTTTGCAAATATTACTTATGGGAAAATTATATAACTTGAAAAAAATTGTAATAACAGATCACAATACTATTCTTAATGGTGCAAATTATTTAGAAAAATTAAAACAGGATTTAGCTACACTTACTACACCATTCGAAAAGACACCAGATAGTGATAAAATAAAATTTATGATTAAAAATATGCCTCAAAAAATAGATATAGAAATTGGATGTGAAATTGCATGTAAAATTTTAGATAAAAAAACAAATAAATATATACCAATTGAAATACTTGCATACCGCTCAGATCCTATTTTTCTTCAAAATTTTATAGATAAATACAATTTTAGTAAAAAAACTTCTCAAACTGAACAATTAAAAGAACTCATGAAACTATGTGAAATGCAAGGTCTTGTATTTTCAAAAGAATTAATTGTTCCAAAGGGTATGTTTGCAACAGAAATACTTTGTAAAGAATTAATAAAACATGAAGAAAATAAAAAGTTTTTTATGGATACTCATCCTATTGTTTGGTCTATACCAAAACTATTTTATAAAAAGTTTTGTGCAAACCCAACTTCACCATTCTACCTTGATACCACAAAAGAGCTTCCACTTTATACTGATACTATTGATGCAATTATATCTTCAAATGGATTACCTTTTCTTGCTCATCCATTCTTGTATATTTATGAAAATATAGATGATGTTAAATGTCTTTTAGATACATTAACAAATACATCAAATATTAAAGGATTTGAAGCCTATCATTCTGAACATAATACTGAACAAATAGAATTTATCAAAAAATATGCTTTATCCAAAAATATGTTATTTAGTGGTGGTACTGATTTTCATAATGGTCCTCGTACATTACTTGGATTTGGTCAAGAAAAATCTACACTCAATTTAACACTTGATATGTTTCCTTGGATAAATAGTGAAAGAAATATATTATAACAATAACAACAATAATAATAACAATAATAATAATAATAAATTAAAAAATATATAAAAAAGTAAAGGTGCAAAGATAAAATTTTTCTTTGCACCTTTTTGTTATTAAAGTTCGTCTACAAGCTTTTCAGCAAGTCCGATATAATTACTTGGAGTAAGTTCTAATAATATTTTCTTATCATTATCATTAAGAAAAGTTAAATTATTTACAAAATCTTCTATTGTTTCTTTTGTTACCTTTTTGCCACGCGTAAGACTCTTTAACATCTCATAAGGATCTGATACACCATATTTTTTACCGTATTTTCTAAGAACGGTTTGGATAGGTTCTGCCAATACTTCATAACTATCATTTAAGTCATTTTGTATTACTTCCTCATTTACTGCAACTTTATTTAAGCCTCCAAGTGTCTGTTCAAGACTTAACAGAGAATGTCCAAATGCCATCCCTATCGTGCGTAAAGATGAAGAGTCAGACAAATCTCTTTGCCACCTACTTCTTGAAAGTTTATTTGATAATGCCATAAATAACGCATTAGAAGTATCAATATTTGACTCACTATTTTCAAACCTTATAGGATTTACCTTATGAGGCATTGTAGATGAGCCAACCTCATTTTTTACAGTTACTTGCTTAAAATAGTCAATAGAAATATATGACCACATATCAAGGTCTAAATCAAGCACTATATTATTAAAATGCCTGATAGCATCAAATAAATGAGCCATATAGTCATGAGGTTCAATCTGAGTTGTAAGCTCACTATATCCAATGCCTAAAATTTCTTTTACAAATCCGCTGCAAAGCACAGGCCAATTCTCATTTGGAAATGCTGTAACAATTGCACTATAATTTCCTGTTGCTCCACTAAACTTTCCATTTGTCTTTATACTTTTTATAACTTCTAATGCTTTTTCAAGCCTGCTTACATAAACTGCTATCTCTTTTCCAACAGTAGTAGGAGTTGCTTTTTGCCCATGAGTTCTTGCTACCATTGCAATGTTTTTGTAATCATATGCAAGGGTTATAAGCTTAGAAATAAGGTCAGATGCAGCAGGTATCCATACATTAAGTAAACTTTCTGAAAGCATCATAGCATAAGAGGTACTGTTAATATCTTCTGAAGTACATCCAATGTGAACAAGAGTTATATATTTTTCAAGATTTAATTCTATTAACTTTGTATCAATATAAAATTCTACCGCTTTTACATCATGATTTGTTATTTTTTCAACATCTTTTACTTTAAGTGCTTCATCAATGTTAAAATTTTCATATATGCTATCAATTTTTTCAATATCATCAATATCTACATCACCTTCAATAGCAGGGATATCATTTACTCTAAATATAACAAATTTTAACCAGCAAAGTTCTACATATAACCGATATTTAATTAAACCATATTCTGAAAAGTATTCATTTAACTTTTCACCTGTACTTGCATATCTTCCATCTAAAGGGCATAATGAAATTAGTGCAATCTTTCTTGCAATTTCCTCTCCAAATACATCTTTTTTTTCCATAAAAAAGCCTTCCTTTCTGGAATTATCCATTATTTTTTTATTTTTTTGAGATATTATATATTAAAGTCATTGTTTTGTCAACTTTGCATATAAAAAGTACCTCTAGAATAACTCTTTTGAGGTACTTTTAAATTTATTCTGTTCTTAATGCTTCTACTGGATCTTTTTTTGCTGCAATTTTCGAAGGTATAAAACCACCAATTAAAGTTAATATAATACTTATTACAAGTAATATTATTGCATGAACTGGATTTAGTTTTGCAACATTTTCAAGATCTGTTAAATTATATAGTATGTTGTTTATTGGATATGTAAGTAGGTATGCAATTGCTATACCAATACCTCCTGAGCATATTCCAACAATAAATGTTTCTGCATTAAATACTCTTGTTATATCTTTCTTTCTTGCACCTATTGCTCTTAAAATTCCTATTTCTTTTGTTCTTTCAAGTACAGATATATATGTTATTATTCCTATCATTATTGATGATACAACAAGTGATATTGCAGAAAATGCTATTAATACTATTGTTATAGCGTCCATAATACCAGATGTCATATTAGTGATTGTTTCTGATAAATCAGTATATATTACCTTATCATCGCTTTCTTTTTCATCATTCCAATCATCTAAATATTTTACAACTTTTTCTTTATTTTCAAAAGATGATGGGTACATGATAACGGCTGCTGGTATATCTTCTCCTCCTAAATAAGAAAGTATTTGATCTTTTTCGCCCTCTTTAAACTCCTGATTTGTTAATATGTTATAATTTACGTCCCTTTGATCTTTTACTATATCTGAATTTTTACCACGTTCGTAAATAAGGTCTACTAAGTCTGTACTATAAGCTATTCCACCTGCAAGAAGTGATATTGTTACATCTTCTTTTGATCTTACAACACCTACTATTTTTAAATCTATATTTTCTTCTGATTCATACATTTTTTCATAATCTAGTGATGGTGTATATACTCCATATGGTGTTTTTGTGTAATAATCATCATTTGATACAAGTTTAAATTCTGTTCCAACTATGTCTGAAAAACTTATTTTTTCTACATCATCTGTATCAAATCCTAAATTTTTCATAACATCTTTATTTACTCTATTTTTATAATCAACTACTAAAACTAAATCTGTTGCCTCTTTAGGATATTCTCCCTCTAACAAGTCATAATATTCTTCTAAGTAATTTTTTTCTTCATCAAGCATATTTGGATACATTGTGCAATTCATTGAAGTAAGTCCACTTGTATCAGCACTAACTTGTGAATTTACACCTGCTGAAACTATTACAGGTACAACTTTGTCATCTACTTTTCTAATTAAATTCAAATTGGATATACTAATATAGCCAATACTACTACAATCATCTTTATTTATTTTCTCAATATAATCCATATATTCTTCTGAAAATACATTTGTATGTAACATTCTTGAAAGCCCAGCATCATATAGTTCTACTTCTTTTGTGTCTGGATATTCATTTGTGCCTTTTATTACTGATTCTAACTCATCATGTTCTTCAAGTAATACATCTTCATCTACTTGCATAGCTGATTGATTAATAATTATTGGGAATTGATCCATTGTATCTTTTATATACTTATCAATTTGTATCTGAAATCCTGATGATAAACTAAGTATTACAGCAATTCCTATTATTCCAATACTTGATGCAAATGCTGTAAGTAATGTTCTTCCTTTTTTAGTTTTTATATTATTAAAAGATAGTTTTAAAGCTGATAAAAATCCCATTGCAGTTTTTACAATACTATATTCATTTTCTTCCTTTTTTTCTTCTTTTATAGGGTTTGAATCAGAAATTAATTTTCCATCTTTTAACTCAATAATTCTAGTTGCATATTTTTCTGCAAGCTCTTTATTATGTGTAACCATAATTACAAGTTTATCTTTTGCAATTTCTTTTATAAGTTCCATAATTTGAACACTTGTCTTACTATCTAATGCGCCTGTTGGTTCATCAGCCATAATTATATCTGGATTATTTACTAATGCTCTTGCAATTGCAACTCTTTGCATTTGCCCACCAGATAATTGATTTGGCTTTTTATTCATATGCTCTTTTAATCCTACTTTTTCTAGTGCTTCTTTTGCTCTTTCTTTTTTTTGCTTTCCATGAACGCCACTTAAAGTCATAGCAAGCTCTACATTTTCAAGCACACTTATATGAGTTATTAGATTATAATTTTGAAATATAAAACCTATACAATTATTTCTATAAGCATCCCATTCTCTATCTTTAAATTTGCTTGTTGGTTTGTTATTTATTATTAACTCCCCTGTATCATACTTATCAAGTCCACCAATTATATTTAAAAGTGTAGACTTTCCACTACCACTTGGACCAAGCACTGCTACAAATTCATTTTTTCTAAAGTCTATACTTACATTATCTAATGCTTGTTGAGTATAATCTGCTGTTTTATAACTTTTACTTATATTCTGTAATTTTAACATTTCTCCTCCTTAATATAACTATAATATATAATTATATTACACAACCTATAAATTATAAAGAAATTTCACAAAAATTTCATAATTTACTTAATATTTTCTAAATATGTTTTATTTGTTTTATCAATTAAATTAAGTAATACATCTCCTTGTGTATATTTATTATCTATAATTTCATCCCTATGAGACACTTCTTCTGTTTTTATCTCATTATTTTCAATATAAATATTTGTAACCGTTTCAGAGTCCAAATTTTCATTTACTGCCATCAAATATTTTCCCACACTCATTTGATACAACGAAGTATTTAAGGCGTTTATCATTCCTATAATTTTTGCTTCATTATCTATATATTTATAAAAAATGTATTTATAATTTGAATCTGACTCAGCTATTTTAATTATTAACTCCTGTGTACCATCTTTTTCAATGTCAGATAATGCATAATACACTTCTTTTTCACCATAACTTTGAAGTATTTTACTATAATTATTTTTTATACTCTCATTTATTTTATTTTCTGCTACTTCACTATTTTCCATATCGACTTTTTCGCTTTTTAAACTAATTTCATAATCATTTATTATAGGAAAAACATATTTTGTAAAAAGAACACCTAATGAACTTGATACTACAATTATTATTATAACTAATACTATTTTTTTTACCATATTTGTAACCTCTTTCTTTTTTTGGTATTTTATCACAGAAAATTTAATTAGTAAATATAGCTTTAAGTGTTTTTTTCACTTAAAGCTAATAAATAATAATTTATTTTATATTTTTTTACATTTGGTTTTTACATACTTTTTCTTTTAATTTATAAAAGTTTTCATTTGAATTTTTTTCTATTTTAGATTTTTTATCAAGCAATCTAGTTGTAATTACCTTATCAAGTTTTATATATTCATCTACACTAAAATCTTTATTTGCAGATAAAATATTAAAATTACATTCTTCTTCAACACTTAAATAATCTGTTAAATACAACCCATTTAAAAGATAAAAATATAATCTTTTAAGTCTTGTACCATAATCAGAAAATTTTTCATCTAACTCATCAATATTTAAGTATACTTTTTTATCTTTTTTCTCATTTAAGCACCATTTTAACAAATAACTGCCATATCCTTTTGAACGTTTATTAGAATCAATAGCAAGATAAAATATAAACACTAAATTTTTATAATTAAACAAATATGTAAAACCACATAATACATCATCATCATATAAACAAAATATTTCCGCCTTTTTTAAATAAACATTTAAAATAAGTAAAAAAAGTGATTCTCTCTCTATTTTTGGAAAAGAATTTTTATATATTTTGTTTACATCACTTAAATTTTTCATTTTAAATTTTTCTACTCTTAACATTTTACTTTTCCATTCCCACTTCACATATAACCTTTTATAGTTTTATCCAATATCTTTGTATAATACCTGATTTTGTAAGTCCTACCTCATCTATAACTTCATTTTCTAATATACCACCATTATCAATAATTGTTTTATATGAACCTACATTATTTTTATCACATGTTAATAAAACTTTATCTATATTATATTCTCTACAATTATCTAATAGTTTTCTTAACATTTCTTTTGCATAGCCTTTTCTTCTTTCCTCTGGCAAAACACTATAACCTATATTTCCACCATATTTAAAAAGAAACTCTGATAAAGTATGCTTAAAATCTATTATTCCAACTAATTTATCATCTGAGCATCTAATAGCTAAATATACTGTTGAAGGAACATAATCATTTTTATATTTTTTTAATAGTCTATTTTCAAAATCAATCCATTCTTCATATGTTTCACAATCTTCAAGACCTGAACATCCATCAAAAGATTCATCTTTTTCTAAAAATACTTTTCTATAATTCATTACCTGTTCTTTATAATCCATTGTAGGTTTTACTAATTTTAAATTATCTTTATTTTCTATTATTTCTTTCAAAATATCACCTCACTTTTTAATTTATTTGCCCAATTTCTAAATCTTATTACCATTTTGTTGAATATAAAATCATAAATTTATCTCCATATATCTCCATTTATATGCTTTGTTAATGCCATAATAAAAGCATTTTTTGTCAAATCAATTCTTGATACTTCATCTTTTGTTAAGAAACTTATTCCACCTTTTCCCTTACCTAATTCTTTTCCACTAAATATCTTATCCATGACTTTTCCAAGTTCTGTTTCTTTTATTTCTTCTATATATTTATTTGGAATTGGAAAGCCTTGACTTATTCCTACACTTTGTAGCCCCTCTTTACTTTCAACTACTGCACAATTTATATCAATCCATTCTCCTAATAAATTAGTAATTCCTGCCTCACTTGATACAAAGTAATCTGCAATTATATTATTATTTTTTGCATATTCTTTCAAGTTTTTTACTCTATTTTTAGCCCCTTGTAATATTTCCTCATTTATTGGTTGATCCCCTACATCTGAATTTACAGGTATTCCCTCTATTTCAACACTATTAAAATATCTTTCAAAAGCTTTTTTTGCACCTTCTATTTTTCCTGGATTCTTCGTTCCCATTAATACTTTCATCTAACTTCAATCCCCTTCACATAACTATAAACTCCGCAAAATTAATAATTTATTTTACTATAATTTTTTCATTTAGCTTTTTATATATTGGCCTCATTTGTTCTTCATTTGTAAATTCTATTGCTTTTTCAATTGGAACCCATTTAATATTGCTATTTTCATCTTCTTTAATTCTTAATTTTTCATTTTCATCTGCCTGTACTAAAAAACAACAATCTAAATGCAAATGAGATGGTACAAATTTTCCTCTTTTTATATGGCTATTTACTGTTACTATTTGTATTCCAAAAATACCATCACTTAATACTTTTAAATTAGATAATCCTGTTTCTTCATTTGCTTCTTTTAAAGCAACATGCAGTAAGTCACTATCTCCATCAGCATGACCACCAGTCCATGCCCATGATTTATAAATATTATGATATATCATTATTACTTTTGTTCTATCTTTATTTACAATCCAATTTGA
>CANQPW010000004.1 GCA_947625855.1 uncultured Clostridia bacterium
GAAAAAGAACCCATTTATCCTTTTTCTGAGTTTGTTATAACTATTAGTGGTATGGCTAAAATTCTTGCAAGACTTAACGCTGACAAATCAAAACTTCAAGTTATGTTTTACGATAACTATGATACCCCTTTATATGTAGCTTCTTGTGATTCTACTTTATCATATTCATATACAATGTATGCATTTGCAGATATTATGGAATATATTGATGATAAAGAACCACAAAAGTTAGCATCAGGAATATTCACATATATTTATATTATTCTGTATTATTATTCTTATTATAAAATAGAATATGAAATAGTAGAAAAAGAAAAAACTGTAAAAGAAAAAGTAAATTATAGTAAAAAAGGAAAAAATCATAGAAAACCAAATGTCACTACCGTAATCGTCCCAAGAAAAGTTGTTAGAATGTCATCAGAAAGAGCATTATCGGCACGGAAGAGAAGTAAACCGCTATATAGCGTAAAATCATGGACTAGAGCAACTCATATAAGAAGGTATAGGGATAAAAATGGAAAAGTAATAAAAGAGATTGTAATAAAAGAATCTGTTTGCAATAGAAGAAAAGACTTAGTTCAAAGTGTATCAGATGAAAATAGTACTCAAAGCAAAAAAATCTTTAAAATTGATGATGAATCAATAAAAAAGGCAAAAAAACAATAAATATTAAATTTAGCACTAGTATTAATTGCTAGTGCTTTTTTTCGTGTTTGGGAGCATACTATCTATAATTCCATATATTGCAGCAGCAATTAAACTGCTAGTAAAAGTTATATAATATCCACTTACAAAAAATTGCGTTATATATATAATAATACAAGCTGAGGTAAAACCTACAAGACCACGTCCAAGTGGTATATCATGTATACCAGTAATAAGTGACATTAAATAATCAAGTATAATTATAGTTAGTGAACTAAGAATAAGAATTGGAAAAGATGATACATTAAAATTTGGTGTAAAAAACACAGTTATTGAAAAAATTGAAACAGAAGTTAAAAATCGTATAAACATTTGTGATAGCCTTAATGTATCAAGTTTAGTAATTAAACTCATATATCCTCCTTTAAATTTAAAATTATTATTTGTAATATTATTTGAATATTTTTTTAGTTTATGCAAAAAATAATTTTAGGTGATTTAAATGTTAGTTGTATTTTTTAGAGCTTTGGTGCTATATGCAATAGTTTTTCTTGTTATAAGAATAATGGGTAAAAGAGAGCTTTCAAAAGTTCAACCTTTTGAACTTGCAATAATTATATTAATATCAGACCTTGCGTCTGCTCCAATGTCATCAAGAGGTGTATCTTTATTTGATGGTGTAGTCCCTATAATCACTTTACTTGTAGCATATATTATATTTACCTTGGTAATTCAAAGTAGTAATAAAGTACAAGATGTTGTTTGTGGAAAAGTTACAGTTATTATAAAAGATGGAAAGATTGTAGAAAAAGAATTTTCCAAATTACAATATACACTACCAGATGTGATGACACAATTAAGAGAAAAAGATGTATTTAAAATTCAGGATGTAAAATGTGCAATGGTTGAAAATAATGGAAATATAAGTGTTATAAAATATAGTGATAATATGAATTCAATTCCTATGAATATAATTGAAGATGGAAAAATATCAGATGTAAATATTAATATTTTAAATATGTCACAAAGTGATGTAGAAAAATTATTAAATAAAAATAATATAAATATGCAAGATGTACTAGTTGGAACTATGGATGAAAATTCAAAGTTTATTTATCAACTAAAAGAGGAGGAAGAAAAAAATGGCTAAACAAATTGTAATTTTAGTTATTTGTCTAAGTTTACTAATATTTGGTGGATTATGGGAAATAAAATATTTTGAAAAATCTTCAAGATATTTAAAAACAGATATAGATTATGTAAGATACGAACTTGAAAAAGATAATTTTGATCTTGCCAAAAATCAATTAGAAGAAGTAAAAAATACTTGGAATAATATAAGTAAAATATGGAATATATTTTTAAATCATGAAAGAGTAGATGATTTAGAAGATGCAATAGATACTTTAGACGCTAATATACAAATAGATGATAAAGAAGAAGCTATTAAATCTAACATTATTTTAAAATCTATTGTATCTCAAATTGTAGAAGAACAAAAATGCTCATTTGAACGTGTATTTTAACATTTTAATTAAAGCAAGTTTGACATAATAATTTTAAAATGGTATAATTAAGTTATATTGTATGTAGGTGTCTCAAATAATTTAGAGAAAGTGGAGGAAAAAATGATTAAAAGGATTTTTTCTAAAGAAAGAAATGCTATAAGGCTTGCTAAAAAAATAAGAAGATGGATTGAAAAAGAAAATGAAAAGTGCGGTGTTGAAATTCGGATAGGAGAATGTACTTGGCCAGATTATCAATATGTTGTAAAAAAAGTAAAGAATATTTTTTTAATACGTAGTGCAAATAAATATAACAGGCAAAAAAATATTAATATTGATTTACTTCGTGATATTGATATGAGAGCTTTTGAACAAGCACTTTCGGATAAATACCATATTGATGTGTATGCTAAAGTATGGTATGGAATTGTAATTACAATATATCCAAAATGTGATGGAGAAATTCAAGAGGATGTAATTGAAAAGTTAAAATCATATGGAATTAAATTTTTAGTATCTTGTAGGAAAGCATCTTAAAACAAAGCTCAGAGGGTAAAACTTCTGGGCTTTTTTTGAAAATATATAATTTTCCTTAAGTATTGAAATATGTTTTATATAATGATAAAATTATTTTGGAGTAGTTTAACTCTAAGGGAGGAAAATATATGGAAAAACAAGAAAAGGCCAAAACAAGAAATGTTGCAGTTGAGTTTTGGCGTGTAATAATTGCAATTGCAATAGTAGGTTTTCATATTGGTTGGATTATTGCAAGAACTTGTAACGGTGATAATGGCTTTTACATGGAAACTTCAAATTGGTTCTTTGGATCAAGTGAAGTATTATTAGTATTTACTGTTACAGCCGGATATTTTTTAATGGCTCACCATAAAAAATTATCTACAAAAGCAGAATACAATGAAAGGAGTGCTTCTTCTAGAGCTTGGGAATATACATGGTCTAGAGTAAAATCACTTATTCCTGTATTAATTGTAGGTTATGTTCTTGGAGCAGTAATTTGTACAAAATTTTATTACCCAAAATATGGTATACAAGAAGTTTGCACAATGCTTGTAAATAGTGCTTGGGAATTTTTAGGTTTCCACTCAGTTGGACTAAGAAGTACAGGTGGAGAATTCTTTAACCTAAATGGTCCATTATGGTTTATATCTGCAATTATAATTGTTGGATATTTCTTATATTGGGCAGTTTGTAAAAATGAAGATTTTACAAAAGGTATACTTGCACCATTTGGATTTATATTCCTTGCAGGTTGGTGGTGCTTTACAGGAACTAGAGCAGCTCAAACAGGTTGGTCTACTTTCGGATCACAACTTGCATCAACTAATGGAATGGGTGGTGCTGCAACTGATGCAACAGCAACACTTGGTTTCAATAATGGATTTATTTTTGTATTAATTGGTATGCTTGCAGGTATCATTTTATACAGTTTATTATCTTCATTAAAAGATAAAAAATTCTCTGCAGGAACAAATTTTGTACTTACAATAGTAAATGTTGTATGCACAGTATTATTAATTTGGTATGTTCTATATCAACCAACATATTTTAACTTAGAAAGATGGACAGTAGCATTACTATGTATTGTAGTAATTGGTTTATCACTTCTAAATGTAGATTTATTATCTAAATTCTTAAATAATAAATATACAAATAAATTGTTAGCATATCTTGGTAGTATTTCACTATATATTTATATGTTACACTATCCAGTTGCAATATTAATTTTAAGAATATTTGGCGAAAACACTGAGGCTACAAAATATAATTTCTGGCAAATATATATACCATCAGTTTTAGTAACTATAATATTATCTATGGCAACAAAAGTAGTTATGGATAAAACATTTCTTAAAAAGAAAGAAATTAAATCAGCAAAATAATATAGTAAATTAAAGGTGAAAATATGAAGATAATAGATAAAGAAGAAGTTTCAAAATTAATAAAAGATAAGGATACAGTCCTAATATCTGGTTCAGGTGGTTCTGGTAGCCCAGAGGTGTTAATTAATAGCATAATGACATCATATCTTAAAAATGGTTATCCAAAAGATATTACAGTAAGTTGTGGCATTAGCCCAGGTAATTTAACAAATGATGATGTAGGAATGAATATGCTTGCAAAACCAGGTCTTGTTGGAAAAGCAATATGTGCTCATCTTGGAATGGGAAGAGTTTTTGGAAATGCAATTGGTAGCAATCAATTTCCAGCTTTTGCTGTACCACTTGGAGTTATAAATCATTTGTATAGAGCTATTGCAGGTCATGAAGTAGGTGTACTTACACATATAGGTCTTAATACTTTTGCTGATCCAAGAATTGAAGCATGCTGTGCAAATGAAAAGGCAAAAAAGTTAGAAAGTATAGTAGAGCTAGTAAATGTTTGTGGTAAAGAGCTTTTACTTTACAAATCTTTTCCAGTAAATGTAGCACTTATTAAAGCAACATATGCAGATGAAGATGGAAATATATCATTTGAACATGAAGGAGTAATTGGTGAACAGTATAATATGGCTATCGCATCACATAATAGTGGAGGAATAGTTATAGTCCAAGTTGAAGATATAAAGCCTAAAGCATCACTTCGTGCAAGAGATGTATTGATACATTCATCTATTGTAGATTATGTTGTCGTAGCAAAACCAGATTTTAGTTTAGGAGAATATAATATTCCAAAATATCGTCCTGAACTTACTGGAGACAAAAGAATAAAGCTTGAAGATATTAAAATTAGAAAATTAGATGAAAGAAAAGTATGCGGAAGAAGAAGTGCTATGGAATTAAAAAAGGGAAATGTCGTAAATTTAGGTGTTGGCATGCCTGATAGTGTAGCAAATGTTGCCGCAGAAGAAGGCTTTTCTGATCAAATCTTCTTATCTGTTGAATCTGGTCCTACCGGAGGTGTTCCAATAGGCGGAATAGTATTTGGTGCATCCATTAATCCTGATAGTGTAATTCCTACCGCAGAACAATTTGACGCATATAATGGTGGTATATTAGATATGGCAATAGTAGGTCTTGCCCAAGTTGATAGCAAGGGAAATGTAAATGTTAGTAAATTTGGAACAAGAGTTACAGGACCAGGAGGATTTATAAATATAACACAATCTACAAAAAAAGTAGTATTTATGGGTACTTTTACTGCAGGTGATTTACAAGAAGAAATAAAGGATGGAAAACTTACTATATTAAAAGATGGAGAATATAAAAAGTTTGTTAATAAGCTTGAACAAATTACATTTTCTGCAAAGAATGCAATCTTAAATAATCAACAAATACTATATGTTACAGAAAGGGCTGTATTTGAGCTTACAAAAGATGGTATATGTTTAATTGAAATTGCAGAAGGCGTTGATTTGAAAAAAGATATTTTAAATAAAATGGAATTTAAGCCAAAAATATCAGATAATTTAAAGCTTATGGATAAAAGAATATTTGAAGATAAAAAAATGAATTTAATTTTATCATAGAAGAAAGCAAGGACAAAACCTTGCTTTTTTCACTATTTAAGTAAATTTAACTCTTTTAATGTATAGGTTATATCAGCTATATTTTTTTTGCTTGTGTTATATAGTGGAAGTCTTAATTTTCCTACATTATATCCAAGCAAATTCATACTTTCTTTTATCATTATTGGATTAACATCATTAAATAATTTCTTTGATATTTCTAATAATTTAAAATAGTCATCTTTAGCTTTATCAAAGTTCCCATCAAAAAAATTATAGCATATATTATGTACTTCATTTGGTAATATATTTGCAACAACTGATATTACTCCATCTCCACCCACTGCAAGAATTGGAAGTAGTAAATCATCATTTCCAGAATAAATAGAAAAATCATTATCAGTTTTATACCTTATCTGTGCAATTCTTATTAAGTCTTGATTTGCTTCTTTTAGCCCAACTATATTTTTAATTTTTGAAAGCTTTATTATAGTATCAATTTCTATATTTACACTTGTTCTTGAAGGAACATTGTATAAAATTATAGGGAAATCTTTAACTGATTTTGCAATTAAAGCATAATGTTTGTATAAACCTTCTTGATTACATTTGTTATAATATGGTGTAACAATTAGTGCACCATCTGCTCCTGCTTTTTTTGCATATTTTGTCATCTCAATAGCCTCTTTTGTATTATTGCTACCTGTTCCAGCTATAATTGGTATTTTTTTATCTGCAACTTTTACACTAAATTTTATTATTTCTTTTTTTTCTTCAATTGATAAAGTAGAGGCTTCACCAGTTGTACCACATACAATTATTGCATCACTTTTATCTATATGCATTTTAATTAATTCTTCAAGTTTTGAAAAATTTACATTTTCATTATCTTCAAAAGGAGTAACTAGAGCCACTCCAGAGCCTTTAAACAACATATTTATCACTACCTTTCATATATTAGATTATATTAAAAAATAAATAGAATTGTTAAATAAAATTATATAACTTTTTGCTTACATCTTGACTTTATTTTGTATCTAGTATATAATATTCTAGTAACAATTGATTTTACGGGTATAATTTTAAAGAATACCTTTAAGGAGGGAAACAAGATGGCACAACCAAAAAGAAGATGGTCTAAAGAAAGAACTCATACAAAACGTTCTACTTGGAAATTAGAAGAAAAAAATCTATCTACTTGTCCTAATTGTGGAGAAGCTATACTTTCACACAAAGCATGTCCTAGTTGCGGATATTATAACAAAAAACAAGTAGTTGAAATTAAAGAGAAAAAAGAAAATAATGAAAATAAATAGTAATATTTGCTCCACAATAATGTGGGGTTTTTTCATATGTTGGGGTGAGAAATATAGATAAGGTATTAATATATGGGATAAAAAAAGGAAGTATTGCAGATGAAATTGGCCTAAAAAAAGGTGACTATATTTTATCATTAAATGGTGAGAAAATAGTAGATATATTAGATTATAAATTTAATGTAGCAGATGTATATTTAGAGCTTGAAATATTACATAAAAATGGTGAGGTAGAAATATATGAAATAGAAAAAGATGCAGAAGATGATTTAGGTATAATTTTTGAGTCAGAATTAATTGATGAACCAAGAAACTGCTATAACAAATGTATTTTTTGCTTTATGGAACAATTACCGGAAAATGTACGTGATACATTAATATTTAAAGATGATGATTATAGGTTATCTTTTTTTTCAGGTAACTATATAACAATGACTAATATGAAAGATGTAGACGTAGATAGAATTATAAAATATAGGATATCACCAATAAATATATCAATACATGCAACTGATGAAAGAATAAGATGTATGATGTTAAATAATAGGCATGCTGGAAAAGTTTTAGAATATCTTGAACGTTTTTATAAAGCAGGAATTGCTATTAATACACAAATAGTATTATGTAAGAATATAAATGATGGAAAAATACTTGAAAAAACAATAAAAGATTTGTCAAAGTATGCACCAGTATTAAAAAGTATATGTATAGTACCAGTAGGGCTTACAAATAATAGAGAAGGATTATATAATCTTTTGCCATTAACACCTAATGATTGTAAAGATACAATAAATCTAGTATTAAAATATCAAGATAAATTTAAGAAAAAGTATAAAACACCACTTGTGTTTTTAGCAGATGAGTTTTATCTAAAAGCAGGTGAGAAATTTCCAAATTATTCAGATTATGGAGAGTTTGGTCAAATAGAAGATGGAATAGGTATGATACCATTATTTGAACATGATTTTAAATACGAATTAAAAAATTTAAAACAAAAAAATATAGTATTAAAAAAACCAAAAACTATTACAATGATAACTGGAAAAATAGTAGAAGAATATATTACTAAAAAAGCAAGAAGTATTGAAAGAAAAATAGATAACTTAAAAATACAGGTACTTGCAGTACAAAATAATTATTTTGGTGAACAAATAACAGTAACAGGACTTGTGACAGGAAAAGATATATTAAATACAGTAAATAATTTAAAGAAAAATGGATTTAATATAGGAGAATATCTTGTATTACCAAGGGTAATGTTAAAAGATGATGAAGACATATTTTTAGATGATGTAAAACTTGAAGATTTACAAAAAGAGCTTGGAGTACCAATAGTTGTAAGTGATGGAAGTGCTAAAATATTTATAGAATCTACACTATTTAATGTTGGTAAGAAAAAAATATATAAGCTTGGAGATACATCATCAAGACAAAGTTATGAAAATAGTATAAAATAAAAAATACCCCAAAGTTTGGGGCATTTTTTATCTATTTTTCCTTTTCTTTTTTGAGATGTTTCTCTTTATTTTTTTCTTTTTGGGTTTTACTAATGATTTCTTCTTAGGTGGGGAGGAGTTAGAGTTTACTGCCCGGCAGTCCTCTTCATCATCTTCCTCATCAGCTGCTTCCTCATCTGATGTAGTCTCAACTACAATTGGTGCTTCTTTTTTCTTTATGGGTTCACCAGTAAGTGGAACAAAGCCTTCTCTTAAATACTTTTGGCAGTGTTCATTCCCATAAATACACTGTGAGCAGGGATTGGCTGCATCCTTTTTTCTGTACTCATCAATAACCCTTGTTAATACCATGCACTCTTTAATTAAAGGTTTCATTTTTTTACCTCCATTTAGAAATAATTTATTTTTTTGGCTACATAATTATATCATATATTTTAATAAATTGCAATTAATAATGTATTTTGCTTGTTACAAATTAAATATTATGTTAAAATAGATACAAAGTAATTATCATTATTTAGATTTTATAATAAATGTGGAGTGTGATAAGATGGATATAGATGAACTTAAAATGAAATATAGCGATGAGATGGAAAAATTAAATAAAATAATAGAGGCATTAAATTTAGATGAAAAAAAGAAGAGAATACAAGAACTTGAAGAAAAAACTATGTCAAATGATTTTTGGCAGGATAGTAAAAATTCATCTTTAGTTTTAGGTGAGATAAAGTCACTTAAAAATATAGTAGAAAAAATAGAAAAGTTGAAAAAGGAGTTATCAGATGCACTTGGATATATAGAACTTGCAGAAGAAGTACAAGATTTTGAAAGTTATAAAGAGGCAAAAAAGATTATAGAAGAAATGTCAGAAAAACTAGATATACTTGAGATAGATACCCTACTTTCAGATGAATATGATGCAAATAATGCAATTGTTACAATACATCCAGGGGCTGGAGGTACAGAATCACAAGACTGGGCTTTAATGCTTTATAGAATGTATAATAAATGGTGTGCAAAAACAGAATTTGAAATAGAAGTATTAGATTTGCAAGATGGTGAAGAGGCAGGAATAAAAAGTGTATCTTTTTTAGTAAAAGGCACTAATGCTTATGGATTTTTAAAAAGTGAAAATGGTGTTCATAGATTAGTTAGAATATCACCATTTGATAGTAATAGTAGAAGACATACATCATTTGCATCTGTTGAAGTTATACCAGATATACCAGATAATATAAACATTGAAATTAATCCTGAAGATATACAAATGGATGTGTATAGAGCAAGTGGTGCAGGTGGTCAACATGTAAATAAAACTTCATCTGCTGTAAGACTTAAACATATTCCAACAGGTATAGTAGTAACTTGTCAAGCAGAACGTTCACAACTTCAAAATAGGGAATATGCAATGAAGATGTTAAGAGCAAAGCTATATAAATTGGAAAGAGAAAATTATCAGAAAAAAATGGATGATATTAAAGGAGAAAATACTGATATTGCATGGGGAAACCAGATAAGATCATATGTATTTTGCCCTTATACTTTAGTAAAAGACCATAGAACAAATTATGAAATTGGAAATATTCAAGCTGTAATGGATGGCAACATTGATGCTTTTATATTCGAATACTTGAAATATATCAAAGAAAATGGTATAATCTAATTATGTAAATTATTAAGGAGGACAAAATTTTGAAGAGCCGGGGACTTGTCTACATCGATATTGATGGCACAATAAATTTTTTCAGAGTGTCTGATAATCGAATAATAAGAGAAATTTTTAATAAGCATTACCTGGTACTTCTTTTGGATACATTGCTGTGGAAGATAAATGAACTTGACTTCATCAGTAATTCTATGTATATATTCAAATTTAGGATTTTTATATATTCGATTATTTCTTTTACGTCATATTGTAAAAATATAAAAGAATATGAAAGACTATATATTGAATATACATTAGAGGATGTAACCAAAAGTTATACCCAACATTTGGAAAGACTAAAAGACCTTGGCTATGAGATACATCTTGTTACACATAATAAATTTGCCAAAGCGTTTAGTCATAAATTTCCAGTAAAAGTATTAAAGAACAAACCAAAACATGTAAAAAAAGTTAAAAAGTATATTTGTTACATGATAGGTAACAACTATACAGATGATTTAAGGATGCCAATAAGTCTTGGAATAAAGACAATATATGTTGGCGAAAGTAAACTTGTGAAAAAGGTAACTTATGGAAAGGCGAAACATTTTAGTAATATTGAAGATGCTGTAAATTATATTATTGAACAAGATAAAAACGTGTAAAATATACACGTTTTTATTTGTATTATATTAAATTTTTCATATCATCAGGAAGTTTACAAACTATATCTATTTCTTTTTTTAATATAGGATGAATAAAAGATATTTTATAGCAGTGTAGTGCCTGTCTATCTATATATTTTTTAATATCTTTTTTATCTGAGTACATATCATCACCAAGCAAGGGATGGCCAATATATGACATATGTACCCTTATTTGATGTGTTCTTCCTGTATGAAGAATAATTTTTAGTACAGTATAATTTTTATCATAGTTTCTAGATATTACAGAGTATTCAGTTTTTGCATAATCACCATCATCACATACTTCACGAAGAATAATAGTACCTTTTTTTCTTGCAATATTTTTTTCAATTATACCACTATCTTTTTCTACAATTCCATTTACAATACAAATGTATTCCTTTTTTAAATTTATATATTCTTTCCTTCTCATAAAAAGCTCTTGAATATACTCATTTTTTGCAAATATACATATACCTGTTGTATTTTTATCAAGTCTTGTAAGTATATGTATATTGTATATTTTTTGCTTTTCTAAATAATTTGCAATTATATTTGAAAGTGTATTATCATAGTTATTATGTGATGGATGAGTTGGCATATTAGTAGGTTTATTTACTATTAATAAATAGTCATCTTCATATAATATATCAGGTTTTTTATCTATTATTATATACTTATCTGAGAAGTTTTGTTTATTACTATTTAATATATTTAAATCTATTAAAATTTCATCATTTTCCTTAGTAACATAATTTGTATATACCTCGTTATTATTTACAAAAATTGCATGTGATTGTTTTAGCTTTGAAAGAAGTCTTGATGAAATATATAGTCTATTTTTAAGTATTGTTTTTAATTCTTTGTTCTCATCAGCTTTTTTTATGTTATATTTAAGTACCATTTAATTCACCAATACAATTATATCAGCTTTTATTTCAAAAGTAAACATAAAAATATTTGAAAAAATGCACTAGATAGTATATAATACATAAGGGAGTGTTTTATGAGTATTGAACTTAAAAGAAAATATTTAGTAAATGAATTACCAGATATTTCTAATTTAGAAAAGATAGAATATGTCAGGTATTTTTTATCTGATGATGTAATAGTAAAGTCAAAAAATGGTGAGTATGAAATAGAAGGAAAAGGAAAAATTACTTTTGAAGAATTTTTAGATTTAACTAAAGATTGTAAAAATGTATGTATTAGTGATAGTTATTTATTAAATAAAAATACTACTTTGAAAATATATCATGGAAAATATGAAGGACTAATTTTTGTAGAAGTAGAATTTGAAAGTATAAAAGATTATGAAAGCTTTAAAGCACCAGGCTTTTTTTCAAAAGAGATAACAGAAGATATACTTGGGATGGACACAAAGCTTGTAAAATTAAGTAGAGAAGAATTTTTAAATTGTTTATTACTTGATGATGAAAGAATTGATGATTTAGAACTTGACTCACTTAAAGTAATACAAAATAAAAAGTATTTTTGTTTTGGTATGGATAGTGTTTTACTTGCAAATTTTGTAGAATCTAATAATCACAAAAATGTAATAATTGATTATTGTAGTGGAAGTGGTGTTATTCCAATAATAATTTCTCACAAGAAAAAATATAGCAATATATTTGCAGTAGAACTTCAAAAAGAAATGTATAATTTACTTGTGAGGAATATTTATCTAAATGATTTAGTAAGAAATATTATACCTCTAAATTTGGATATTAAAGATGTAAAAAGTATAAAAAATAGTATTTTTGAAAAAGTAGGAAGAGAAGAAGTAGATATTATAGTATGTAATCCACCGTATAAAACTGTTGGTACAGGGATGAAAAATACAAACTTTGTAAAATATGCAGCAAGAAATGAAGTATTATGTACGCTTGAAGATATATTCATATCTTCATCTAAAATGTTAAAATCTAAAGGTAAACTATATTTGTGTCATAAACCAGAAAGAATTGTAGATTTAATAGATATTGCAAGAAAATATAATTTAGAAGTAAAAAGAATACAATTTTTACATCCAAAACTTGAAATGCAGGCAAGTGTAGTTTTAATTGAATATGTGAAAGATGGTGGAAATGAAGCAAAAGTTTTAGCACCTATTATAGAATATGATGATGAATTAAATTATACAAATAAAGTATATTCAATTTATGGAAAAAGAAAGGAAGATAATATTGGATAAAGGTACGTTATATATTATAGGGACACCAATAGGAAATTTAAAAGATATAACTATAAGGGCATTAGATACATTAAAAAGTGTTGATTTAATACTTGCAGAGGATACAAGACAGACATTAAAGCTCTTAAATCATTTTGAAATTGAAAAGAAGCTTATAAGTTATCATAGACATAATGAAGATGAAAAAATAAATCAAGTAGTATCACTACTTGATGAGGGTAAAAATATAGGGCTTGTATCAGATGCTGGTATGCCTATTATTTCTGATCCGGGTCAAAATCTTGTAAGATATTTAATAAATAATAGTTATAATATTGAGGTAATACCAGGGGTTACTGCTTTAATTACAGCAATTGTAAAAAGTGGTCTTGATTCTACAAGATTTGTTTTTGAAGGCTTTTTATCTGTAAATAAAAAGCAAAGAAATGCAAAACTTAAGGAGTTAAGTATTGAAACACGAACAATGATTTTTTATGAAGCACCACATAAAATTCTTTCAACATTAAAAGATATGGGACAAGTATTTGGTAATAGAAATATATGTATTGCAAGAGAACTTACAAAAATTCATGAAGAATATATACATACTACAATATTTGATGAAATAACAAAAATTGAAAATGAAGGAATAAAAGGAGAAATTGTACTTTTAATTGAGGGATTAAATAAAGATGTTTTAAATGAAGAAATAAAGCAAAAACAAGATGAAATAGATGCAAAAGAACTTGTAAAAAAATATATGAGTGATGGAGTTTCAAAAAAAGAAGCTATAAAACTTGTTGCAAAACAAAAAGGTGTAAATAAAAATGTTGTATATCAAGAATGTATTGATTTATAGGAGGGAATATGAAAGATAGTGAATTAGAAAGATTAAAAAATATGCTTCAAATAGAAGATAGCCTTTATCTTAATGGGTATAATTTAATTTGTGGTATAGATGAAGCAGGACGAGGACCTTTATGTGGACCTGTTGTAGCATCTGCTGTTATTTTACCAAAAGATGAATGTATTGAAGGAGTAAATGATTCTAAAAAAATAAGTGAGAAAAAAAGAGAAAAATTATATGATGATATAATGAAAAAAGCAGTAGCTGTTGGAGTAGGTATAGGTGAAGTTCAGTTAATTGAGGAAGTAAATATTTTAAATGCTACTAAAATTGCAATGAAAAGAGCATTAGAAAATTTGAATGTAAAACCAGAGTATGTTTTAGTTGATGGAAACCAAATGATTGATATAAATATTCCAGGAGAAACAGTAGTATCAGGAGATGCAAAATCTGAAAGTATTGCAGCAGCTTCAATTATTGCTAAAGTAACAAGGGATAGAATGTTACGAGAGTGGGATAAAGAATATCCAGAATATGGATTTGCTAAACATAAAGGTTATGGTACTAAGGCACATATTGAGGCAATTGAAAAATATGGGCTTACACCAATACATAGAGAAAGCTTTTGTAAGAAGTTTGTAAAATAATTTTACTTGACATAATAATTAAAAGGCTGTATAATATTCCTATAAAAAAATTAATCTGATAATAATTTATAGGAGGAAAAAATGAACTATTATAACTATATGGATTTTTTATATTTAATTTTAATATATTCTATAATTTTATTAGTAAGTTTAATTCTTGCAAGAATTATTGTAAATGAAAAAGGAAATAAAATAGGTATGGATATAAAAGATACCATGTGGTATATGGAAGAAATAGGAGAAAGTATTTTTAATACTGGAATTCTTACTGGAATTAATAATGGTAGAATTTTAGTTGATTTTGAAAAGGGCAATATAAATAGTGTAATTATTAGGTCTGATAGAGCTTATGTTAAAATTCAAAAATACAAGGAAAATATAAAAAGATTAAATGATAAGACTATGGATACTGTAATGAATTTTAAAGAAATTGCAAAATTACTTACTTATGCCTTTCTTTGTGTATATTTTCTTGAAGAAACCTCTCTTTTTAATGGAGGTATAGGTATAAAAAATAAAACTGTAATATTTTTAATAATTTCTTTGCCATTTATTCTTTCTTTTTTTATTTCTTTGATATTAGTACAAAAGCGGTGGTTTGTTGCAAAAAAATACTATTTTGGATATGATGGTAAGAATATAAAAGATTGCCTTAAAAATATTGCAACTAATTTATATGAAACAAAAGATATAACTAAAAGCAATAAAGGTTATAATATAAATTATAAAATAGAAGCAATATGTAAGAATAAAGATATTGTTAGTATAAAACTATTTACCAAAAGAACGAAGATTTTTGTAAATAAAGACAATATATATTTAGAAAATCTTTCTATGTCTAAATTATATTCTATTATTATGGTGACATTTGAATTATATCTTACCTTTGTTCTGATATGTATTGCACTTATCACAGTTTTAAGTGTAAGTGTTATTATTGTTTTATATATGTTTAGTTTTTAACTCACGTACTTAATTGTATGTGAGTTTTTCTATTGAAAAATTTTACATATGATGGTATAATTTTTTTTGGAAGGAATTTATATGAAATTAATATCATGGAATGTAAATGGTCTTAGAGCATGTATTACAAAAGGATTTAATGAATTTTTCTTAAATTCTAAAGCAGATATTTTTTGTATACAAGAAACAAAAATGCAAGAGGCACAGGCAGAAGAAATAAATTTTGAAGGATATTTTAAATATATGAATAGTGCGGAAAAGAAAGGATATTCTGGTACTGCAATTTTTACTAAAATAAAGCCAATTAATGTAACATATGGATTAGGTATTATCGAGCATGATAAAGAAGGGCGTATAATAACACTTGAATATGATAATTTTTATCTAGTAAATTCATATACTCCAAATTCTAAGCAAAACTTAGAAAGATTAGATTATAGAATGATTTGGGAAGATGAAATATTAAAGTATTTGAAAAATTTAGAAAAAACAAAACCTGTAATATATTGTGGTGATTTAAATGTTGCACATAAAGAAATTGATATAAAAAATCCAAGTACCAATCATTTTAGTGCGGGGTTTACAGATGATGAAAGGCAGAAAATGACTACACTTTTAAATAGTGGATTTATTGATACATATAGATATTTATATCCTGATAAAAAAGATGTATATACTTGGTGGTCATATATGAGAGATTCAAGAAATAAAAATATTGGTTGGAGAATTGATTATTTTATAATATCAGATATTTTAAAAGATAAATTAGAAGATGCATATATTTATTCTGATATTTTAGGAAGTGATCATTGTCCTTGTGGAATTGATATAAAGATATAATATTTATTGAAAAATATGAGGTTATATAGTAAAATATAAATAATTAAGGAGTTGAAGTAAATGGAAATTGAAAGAAAAATATTTGGTAAAAGTAAGAAGGAGTTAGAAGAAGCAGTAAAAGATACAGTAAAACTTACATCAAAAACACAAGAAACATTTTATGGCGCAACAAATGATATACTTATGAAAGATACTGATGAGATAAGTAAAATGTTAATTAAGTATTATGATGAAAAACAAGGAAATTCTGATTTACAAAGTGAATTGATTGAAAATTTTGCTTCAGGTGCAATGGAAAAGTTACAAGAACGTGAAAATGAAGAAAAACTTAAAGAAATTGATTTGCCTGAGGGTGCAGATGAAACTGTAAAAGAAGAAGCTTTGAAAAAATTAGAAGAAAATGAAGGAAAAGAATTAACAAAAGATGAGTTGCAAGTAGAAGTATATAAGGCAGTTTATGAAAAAGTTTTTGAAGAATATAGTAAGCTTATGATGAAATTAAAAGATAGGCAAATAAGTGAAGAAAGCTTAACTATTGGTGATGAAGAGGGAACAAAATTAATAATTTATGAAAGATATTTAGTAGACTTAGAGGCAAAAGCTGAAAAAATAGATAGTAAAGACTTTGATGCTGATCCAAGAATATCAGGTATAAGAGAAGAATTTAAAAAAGATTTTGATGAAAAGCAAAAAAATGTAAATACTGTAACTGAAGAAAATATAGACAAATTAAGAGAACTATATGAAGAAAAAAATGATTTATCTGAACAAATACAATATTTTACTTTAAATCCTCATCTTACAACTCCAAGTCAAATGGAAGCTTTAAGAAAAAGATATTATGATGTAGCTTTTGAAATTAGAACACAAGATCCTTGCTTAGAAGAATATAAAAGGCAAGTAGAGCAAGTAAAAGAAAATAGAGAGTTCGCAAAAAGAGAAGGAATAGATAAAAATAGTAGTACAGATGTAGATGTTGCACAAATGTCACAAGAAGAAGCAAGTAATAGTTTAAGTGATGAAGAGAAGAAAGTAGATAAGAAACAAAGTACGATAGATAATATTGAACAAGTAGAAAAATTGGCTGATGATGAAGAAAAAAATAAAAAAGATAGAGAAGAAGAATTCTTAAAAAGGTATAAAATGGCAAAGGAAAAAGGAGATACTCTTGCTATGAATGCTCTTATCTTACAATATAGAGAGGATATAGATGTAGAAAGAATAATTGATGATGAAACTTCAAGAGAAAATGGTGAAGTTGTACATGATGAGTATGAATATGAAAGTAATATTGCAGGTCTTGGTGAAATTAATACTCCAGAAGAGATAGAAGCAGCAGAAAAAGCAGCAGATGATACATTAGAAAAAAATGATAAAAATATAGAGGAAAAAGAAAAGGAAGATACAGGCATAGAAAGAACAAGAACTTCTGGTAACTGGTGGAAATAAGGGAGGTAATTATATGGGATTAGTAACTACAAAAGAGATGTTTGAAAAAGCATATAAAGGTGGTTATGCAATAGGTGCTTTTAATGTAAATAATATGGAAATAATACAAGGAATAGTAGAAGCTGCAACTGAAACAAATTCACCTGTTATTTTACAAGTGTCAGCTGGTGCAAGAAAATATGCAAATCCAATTTATCTAAAAAAACTAGTTGAAGCTTCTCTTGAATGTATCAAGCTACAAGGAAAAGATATACCAGTTGTATTGCATTTAGACCACGGACCAGATTTTATAACTTGTAAAGATTGTATTGATAGTGGATTTACATCTGTTATGATTGATGGCTCAAAGTATGATTTTGAAGAAAATGTTGCATTAACTAAAGAAGTAGTAGATTATGCACACAAAAGAGGTGTTGTTGTAGAAGCAGAGATAGGAAAACTTGCAGGTATTGAAGATGATGTAGCTGTATCATCTGATGATGCAATGTATACAAATCCAAAAGAGGCAGAAGAATTTGTTAAAAGGACAGGTTGTGATTCTCTTGCTATTGCAATAGGTACAAGTCATGGAGCATATAAATTTAAAGGTGAACCTAGATTACGATTTGATATTTTAGAAGAAATATCAAAGAGATTACCAAATTTCCCCATTGTATTACATGGTGCTTCATCAGTTCCACAAGAATTTGTAGATATGTGTAATAAATATGGTGGAAATATACCTGGTGCAAAGGGAGTTCCAGAGGAAATGTTAAGAAAAGCTGCAACCATGGCAGTATGTAAAATAAATATAGATAGTGATATAAGACTTGCTATGACTGCAAATATAAGAGAATGTTTTGTAAATGAACCAGAAGTATTTGACCCAAGAACTTATCTTGGAAAAGCAAGAGAAGCTGTAAAAAATATGGTAAAACATAAAATTGTCAATGTACTTGGTTCTGAAAATAAAGCGTAAAGGAGATTTTATTATGAAATATAGATATAGACCACAAGGTGTGTGTTCAAGAGAAATACTTTTAAATATAGAAGATGGTATTGTAAAAGAAGCAGAAATTGTTGGAGGTTGTCCTGGAAATACTGCCGGAATATGTAAATTAGTAGTAGGCATGAAAGTAGAAGATGTAATTAAAAAATTAAAAGGAATAAAATGTGGTGTAAGAAGCACATCATGTCCAGATCAACTAGCAATTGCTTTAGAAGAAGCAAATAAAAAATAAAATTAGCGTAGTGAAAACTACGCTTTTTTGCATTTTTTTGCTTTTTATCATACAATATACTTGAAGAAAAAAGAGTAATATAGTATAATATTAACGGCAGTAAAAGGAGTAATTGTAGTAATAATTTGTGAGTATAGAAGATATATTTAGAAATTATTATTACAACCTTTTATTGTAAGTAAAAGGAGGAAAAAATATGTTTAAACAATTTGAAACTACCTTTGCGGGTAGAAAGCTTGTTATTGAAACAGGCAAAATGGCAGGACTTGCTAATGGCTCTTGTTTGGTAAGATATGGAGATACAGCAGTTCTTGTAAATGTAACAATGTCAAAAGAACCAAAAGATGGCATTGATTTTTTACCATTATCTGTTGATTATGAAGAAAGATTATATTCAGTAGGTAAAATACCAGGAGGATATATTAAAAGAGAGGGTAGACCAACTACTAAGGCAATACTTGTATCTCGTGTTATTGATAGACCAATGCGTCCATTATTTCCTAAAGATTATAGAAATGATACTTCAATAAACGCATTAGTACTTGCAGTAGATCCAGATGTATTACCTGAAGTTCCAGCATCTATTGGTGCATCAATTGCACTTAATATATCTGACATTCCATTTACAGCACTAGTAGGTACTGTAAAAGTAGGTCTTGTAGATGGTGAATTAATTTTAAATCCAGATCTTGAACAAAGAGAAAAATCTAAACTTGATTTAACTGTATCTGCAACACCAGAAAAGGTTTGTATGATTGAAGCTGGTGCATCAGAAGTGCCAGATGCTAAAATGTTAGAGGCTATAAAACTTGCACATGAAGAAATTAAAAAACTTTGTACTTTTATAGCTGAAATAAGAAAAGAAGTTGGAAAAGAAAAGGCACAATATAAATCATTTGCAGTTCCAGAAGATATTGAAAAATTTGTGTTTGATATTGCAGTAGATAAAATGCATGATGCTGTAATTACAAACGATAAAGATGTAAGAGATGAAAATGTAGAGGCTGTAAATGAATTCGTAGAACAAGAATATATTAAACAATATGGTGAAGAAGCATACGAAGAAAATAAAATGATGATTTCTGAAGCTTTATATAAAGCAGAGAAAAAAGCTGTTAGAAATTTAATAATAAAAGAAGGTAAAAGAGTTGATGGTAGAGCATTTGATGAAATAAGACCACTAAGTGCAGAAGTTGGATTATTTAATAGAGTTCATGGTAGTGCATTATTTACACGTGGACAAACTCAAGTATTATCTATGGTAACTCTTGGAACATTATCAGATGAACAAACATTTGATGGATTAGATGAAGAAGAATCAAAAAGGTATATGCATCATTATAATTTCCCACCATATAGTGTTGGAGAAGCAAGAGCAGCACGTGCCCCTGGTAGACGTGAAATTGGTCATGGTGCACTTGCAGAAAGAGCATTAGAGCCTGTAATACCATCTCAAGAGGAATTTCCTTATACAATTAGAGTCGTATCTGAGGTATTAAGTTCAAATGGTTCTACTTCACAAGGTAGTGTATGTGGTTCTACACTTGCTTTAATGGATGCAGGTGTACCAATAAAAGAGCCAGTAGCAGGTATTTCAACAGGATTATTTACAAAAGATGGTGATACATCTGATTATGTAATGGTAACTGACATTCAAGGAATAGAAGATTTTTTCGGAGATATGGACTTTAAAGTTGCAGGTACAAAAAATGGTATTACTGCAATTCAAGTAGACATTAAAATAGATGGATTAACATATGAAATAATAGAGGAAGCTTTTGCAAGAACTGCTAAAGCAAGAAAATATATTCTTGATGAAATTATGCTAAAGGCAATAGATAAACCAAGAGAGACTATATCAAAATATGCACCAAAAATTGAAATATTAAAAGTAAATCCTGATAAAATAAGAGATATAATTGGTACAGGTGGAAAAACAATTAATAAAATTATTGAAGAAACAGGAGTAAAAATTGATATTGAAGATGATGGAACAGTTTATGTTGCAGGAATAGAACAAGAAAAAATTGATAGAGCAATAGAGATAATAAATTCTCTTGTAAGCGAAGTTGAATTAAATCAAGTGTATATGGGAAAAGTAACTAAAATATTACAATTTGGTGCTTTAGTTGAAATTCTTCCAGGAAAAGAAGGACTACTACATATATCTAAGATATCAAATGAAAGAGTAAATAAAGTAGAAGACGTATTAAGTGTTGGAGATGACATTTTAGTAAAAGTAATAGAAATAAATAAGGAAGATGGAAAATTTAGTTTAACTGCAAAAGATCTTATGAAAGTTTAGAGGTGTTAAGATGCAAGTATATGCTTTCGTTGGTAAGACCGGAACAGGAAAAAGTTATCGTGCACAAAAGGTTGCAAGTAAGTATGGTATAAAGTATATAATAGATGACGCAATATTAATTAAAGAAAATAAAGTAGTAGCAGGAAAATCAGCTAAAACAGAAGCTAGTAAAATAGCTTCTGTAAAGGCTGCTATATTTTTAAATGAAAATAGAAAAAACGCTATGATAAATGCAATCAAAAAAGAAAATCCAGATAAAATACTTATTCTTGGAACATCAGATGAAATGGTAGAAAAGATAGTTGAAAATTTAAAACTTGGAAAGATATGTAAAACTATATATATTGAAGATGTTGCTACTGAAAGAGAAATAAAAGAGGCAAGAACATCAAGAGTTAAAGATGGCAAACATGTAGTTCCAGTTCCAACATTTGAAATAAAAAAGCAATTTTCTGGGTACTTTTTAGATTCACTAAAAATATTTGATATGTTTAAAAAGCAAGAATCTGGTGAATATGAGGCTACAAGTACAGAAAAAACTATTATAAGGCCTACATATAGCTATCTTGGAAATTATAGCATAGCAGATAATGTAATTAATACCATAGTATCATTTGTTGTATCAAGAGTTGATGGCGTAACAAAAGTATTAAGAGTTAATACACATAAATATAGTTATGGTATGAAACTTGAAATAGATATAGAAATAAAATATGGAAAAAATATTCAAAATATTAGTTCTGAGGTAAGGAATGTAGCAATATATGCAATAGATTATGCAACAGGAATAAATTTATATGGGATAGATATAAATATTAAATCTATCCAAAGATAGAAAATATTTATTTTATGTTGAAAAAACAAAAGAAATGTAGTAGAATATACAAAAAAGGTGGTATTTATATGGAAACAATGAGGTATACAGAACATAAGAAGGGGTCAAAGCTTGTAACAATAGGTTTAATTTTATTTATATTAGTTGGTGGAATATTGATTTATTTTGCAATGCAAGCCGAAACAACGCCTGATATAATTGGAGAAGATAAATCTGATATAAATAAATTACTTGATATAGATACAAGCAATTATGAAACAGAAAAAAATAAAAATTCGAATATAAAATATGAAATAAAAAATAAAACTATTGAAGATAAAACAAATAAGAAAATTTCAGGTAATATTGTATTACCAGAAATATATGTTGAAGGTGTAGTTTTAAAAGATGTAAATGATAAAATTGCAAAAGATTATTCAGATATATTTTCAGGTCTAAAAACACAAATGCTTGATGCTGAAAATACATTTGAATATATAGTAAGCTACGATTATTATGATAACATGGTTGGTTCAAAGAAAATTGTATCTTTTGTAATAAGACAAAAAATATTAGACAAATCAAATGAAAATGTAACAATGGAAAGAATTAATACATATAACGTAGATTTAGCAGGTAAAAAGGAAATATCACAATCTGATATTGCAAAGAATATATTAGGTGTTGATTATAAAACTATTTTAAGGAAACAAATAATTGAATATCTAGTAGAAAATCAAATAATGAGCGAAGAAGAATTCAATTATACAATTACCGGTCTTGAAAATTTTTATATTAAAGAAGGAAATCTATATATAATATTTAATTCTGATGAATTAGAAAATAATGATCATGGTATACTAGAAATAAACATAAAAAGTGAAGGAGGAAATTAAATGCTAGATTCTATGGATACAATTGTTAACTTGTGTAAAGCAAGAGGCTATATTTATCCTGGCTCTGAAATATATGGTGGACTTTCAAATACTTGGGATTATGGTCCACTAGGATGTGAGTTAAAAAATAATGTAAAAAAGGCATGGCAAAAAAAGTTTATTCAAGAAAATAGGTATAATGTTTCACTTGATGCAGCAATACTTATGAATCCAAAAACTTGGGTAGCATCAGGACATGTTGGAGGTTTTTCTGATCCATTAATAGATTGTAAAGAGTGTAAGACAAGACATAGAGCAGATAAGATGATAGAGGAATGGTCACATTTACAAGGAAAAGATATGATTGCAGATGGAATGACTGATAAAGAACTATTAGATTATATTAATGAAAATAACATACCTTGTCCAAACTGTGGGAAGCATAATTTTACTGATATAAGAAAATTTAACTTAATGTTTAAAACATTTCAAGGTGTAACAGAAGATAATACAGCTACAATTTATTTAAGACCAGAAACAGCACAAGGAATATTTGTAAATTTTAAAAATGTATTAAGAACAACTAGAAAAAAACTTCCTATGGGAATAGGACAAATAGGTAAAGCTTTTAGAAATGAGATAACACCAGGTAATTTTACTTTTAGAACAAGGGAATTTGAGCAAATGGAACTTGAATTTTTCTGTAAGCCTGGAACAGACTTAGAGTGGCATAAATATTGGAAAGACTTTTGTGAAAATTGGTTGTTATCACTTGGAATGAAAAAAGAAAATATAAGGCTTAGAGATCACTCACCTGAGGAACTTGTATTTTATAGTAAAGCCACAACTGATATTGAATTTTTATTTCCATTTGGATTTGGAGAGCTTTGGGGAATTGCAGACAGAACAGATTATGATTTAAAACAACATATGGAATTTTCAAATGAAGATTTATCATATAAAGAGGCAGATACAAATGAGGAATATATACCATATTGTATTGAACCTTCTCTAGGATGTGATAGAGTAGCACTTGCTTTTTTATGCAATGCTTATGATGAAGAAAAAATATCTGATGATGATACAAGAGTAGTATTAAGATTACATCCATTTTTAGCACCAATAAAAATTGCTATATTACCTTTATCTAAGAAATTGTCTGATGGTGCAAATAAAATATATGATATGTTATCTAAACATTATAATGTAGATTATGATGAATCTGGAAGTATAGGTAAAAGATATAGAAGACAAGATGAAATTGGAACACCATATTGCATAACTTATGATTTTGACTCTGAAAATGATGAATGCGTTACAATAAGAGATAGAGATAGTATGGAGCAAGTAAGAGTTAAAATATCTGAACTTGAAGATTGGTTTAGTAATAAATTTGATTTTTAATTTAAAGAGGTGAGTTGTATGGGAAAAAAGAGTAATATAATAAAATATACATTAGTTGGAATATTAGTATTTTCAATGGTATTTTCAATGTTTGCTGCATTAATTGCTGCAATAGTTTAGTTAACAAAAGATGAGGAGGATATTATGTTTGAAAATCTATCAAATGCTTTTAGTGAGATGCTTTCAAATATTGTTACAGCATTAGATTTAACAAGCCCACTAAGATATATAATATTATTTATAGATTTAAGTCTTGTAATTTTACTTGTATATTTTTTATATAAGTTTATAAAAAAGACAAGAGCAGAACAAATATTTAAAGGGGTATTATTACTATTTGTAATATTTATAATAGCTAAAGCTTTAAATTTAGTAATTTTAAATTTTATACTTACAAATTTTATGGCTTATGGAATATTTATGATAATTGTAGTATTTCAGCCAGAACTTAGGAAAGCTTTTGAAAAACTTGGTAGAAGCAAAATTGTAGGAGTTTTTGATACGAATGAAAGCATTTTAATAAAGCATTCGATATCAGAAATAGTAAAAGCAGTAGAAATAATGTCATTAAAACAAATAGGAGCTTTGATAGTTATAGAAAGAAAAACAAAGATTGCTGAGGTACTACGTGAAGGTGTAAATTTATCAGCTAAGATTTCATCTGAATTAATCCAAAATATTTTTATGCCTAGAACACCACTTCATGATGGCGCAATAGTTATAGATGGAACTCAAATACTTGCAGCAAAATGTATTCTTCCTTTAGCATCTGAGGGAGCTGTACCTAAAAATCTTGGAACAAGACATAGGGCAGCAGTTGGAATAACTGAAATATCTGATGCCTTAGTAATAGTAGTATCAGAGGAAACAGGTATTATTTCACTAGTAGAAGATGGAAAACTTACAAGAGAGCTTACAGGAGATAGTTTAAAAGAGTTATTATTAAAAAAGCTTGATAAAACAAAAAATTCAAATATAATAAAAGGTATAGTAAAAAAATAATATTCATATAATTAAAATAATATTCATATATAATGTAGCAATAGGTGATTATATGAATACTATTTTTATAGATATATATAGCAAACATGCAAATACTAAAAAAGACAAATATTTAAAATTTAAAGTATTAAAAGATATAAAAAATGACGAGTTTAATAAAAATATTTTTCTTCAAATAGATACTAAATTACTAAATTCTATTTTGAAAAATAGGTCTAAACTAAGTCAGAGGTTACTAAAACTATTTTTAAAAAGGGAATATAAAAAGGATAAAGAATTATTAATTGTTTTTAGTAAAGAAATTGATAAAAATAAAGATTATAAAAGATGTATAAAAAATTTATTTTTACAAACTTTAGAAGAAAACTTAAAAATTATTGAAATATCAGTAAAAAACAATATGTTAGAACATGATATATTTTATATTGATAGTATTTTAGAAAAAAATAAAATAATTAAATCTAGGGCAAATATTTTAATGGTTATAGATAGCATATTTGATTTTAATTATGATAAAATATTAGAATATATAAAAAGATATAGATATTTAGATATATTGGAACTAGATGGTATTTCTAAAGTTGAACATAATACTTTACTTAATAAAATAAATAATATAAATGATGAATATGGTACAACTATTGAAATAATAAAAAAAAGAAATATTTTAGAATATGATGTATATGTTTTTTATAGTAACATAAATGTAGAAGACTTTAAAAATCAATATGTTTTAAATCAAGATACTAAAATTATTGAAACTAAAAATGAAGATGCTGATACAATTAATCTATCATATAGAATGTATAGGAAAAATAAAGAAAAGCTAGAAGATTTATTTAGTAGACTAGATTGTAACATTGAAAGATTTAGTAAAAGTAAACTTGGTACCTTGTTTATAAAAATTAGTTAATAATGTATACTTGACAAATAGTATATAATTAAATTGTTATTTTAGGAGGAAAATATGGAAGAGAGAGAAATAATTTTAACAGTAGAAGGTTATAACAAATTACAAGATGAATTAAAGGAATTGAAAGGTCCAAAGAAAATGGAAGTTGCAGAAAGAATAAAAGTTGCAAGAGAATTTGGAGATATATCAGAAAATTCCGAGTATGATGATGCTAAAAATGAACAAGCATTACTTGAAGCAAGAATTCAAGAAATAGAAAATATGTTAAGAGTAGCAAAAGTAGTAGATGATGATGATGTATCTACTAGAACAGCTAGTGTAGGTACTTTAGTTACAGTACATGATTACGAATTCGATGAAGAGATTTCTTATGGTATTGTTGGAGCAACAGAAGTAAATATTGCTGAAAACAAAATATCAAATGAATCTCCAGTTGGTAAAGCTTTAATTGGTAAGAAAAAAGGTGATGATGTAGAAGTAGAAACACCAGGTGGCGTTGTAAAATACAAGGTAGTATCAATTAAAAGATTATAATAAAAGGAGGAAACACTTTGGGTGATATAACAGAACTTAAAAGAATACGTGAAGAAAAACAAGAAAAATTAAAAGAATATGGTGTTAATGTACGTCCGGAAAGGTTTGAGACAACTCATTCTTTAAAAGAAGCAAGTAAACTAGAAGATGGAGTAGCAAATGTAAGAGTTGCTGGACGTGTAATGTCAAAAAGAAAAATGGGTAAAATTTCATTTTTAGATTTAAGAGATATTGAAGGAAGAATACAACTTTGTATAAAAAAAGATGAAGTAGGAGAAGAATTATATACTCAAATTCATGAAACTCTTGATGTTGGTGACTTTATTGGCGTAGAGGGTGAAACTTTTACAACACAAACAGGTGAAAAGACAATAAGAGTAAAAAAATACGAATTTTTAGGTAAAGCATTAAGACCACTTCCAGAGAAATTTCATGGTATTACAAATCAAGAATTACTATACAGAGAAAGACATCTAGATTTGATTATGAATGATGATACTAAGAAAAGATTTCTTTTAAGATCAAAATTAATTAAGCTTATGAGAGACTTTTTAGATAGTAAAGGGTTTATAGAAGTAGAAACACCTGTGCTTCAAAATACTGCTTCAGGTGCAACAGCAAGACCGTTTATAACTCATCATAATACATATGATGCAGATGTATATCTTAGAATATCTCCAGAACTTACATTAAAAAAACTAATCATTGGTGGATTTACAAATGTATTTGAGATAGCAAGAGATTTTAGAAATGAAGGAATAAGTGTAAATCATTTGCAAGATTTTACAATGGTAGAAGGATATAGTGCATATTATAACTATGAAGATAATATGAAACTATTACATGAAATGGTAGTTTATTTAATTTCTAATCTATTTGGTACTTTAAAAGTACAAATTGGTGAAAATGAAATAGATTTTGGAGGAGAATGGGAAGTAGTAACATTTAGAGATTTACTACTTAAAGATTGTGACATAGATATTGATAAATTTGATACTGCAAAATCTTTACTTGAAGAAATAAGAAGGAAAAAAATAGCACTTGATGTTGAGAATATAGAAAGTCTTGGAAGAGGTAATTTAATAGATCAATTATACAAAAAAGTAAGTAGACCATATATAATTAAACCTACTTATTTAACAAAACATCCTATTGATTTATCACCACTAGCAAGAAGCAATGATGAAAATCCAAATCTTACTGATAGATTCCAACTTATTGTAAATGGACAAGAAATAATAAATGGTTATTCAGAGCTTGTTGATTCAGTAGAACAAGAAAAAAGATTAATGGAACAAAGTAAATTAAAAGAAAATGGTGATGAAGAAGCTATGAGTATTGACCATGAATATATAAAGGCAATGGAATATGGTATGCCACCAATTTCAGGTTGGGGACTTGGTATAGATAGATTTTTACAATTCTTAACTAATAGTTACAACATAAGGGATGTAGTGCTATATCCTTTACTAAAAAGAAGAGAAAATGTAGAAGAAGATGATGAATAAAATGAAGTTGAGGAAAAGACCTCAACTTTTTTCTATTTGATATTTTGAATTATATGGTATATAATAAAATAAAATTTTAGGAGGTAAGTTATGAGAAAAAATATAAAAAATACAGAGGCAATATTTCCAATGCCTGTTTTAATGATAGCTACATATAATGAAGATGGAACTATTAATGTTATGAACGCTGCTTGGGGAACAATGCAGGATAGAAATTATGTAGCATTAAATTTAACAAAAACACATAAAACTGTAAAAAATGTCGAGGCAAGAGGTGCATTTACAGTAAGCATTGCAGACAGTAAGCATGTTTCCGTAGCTGATTATTTTGGTATTACGTCAGGAAATAATACTAAAGATAAATTTGAAAATAGTAAACTTACAGCTACAAAGTCTGAATATGTTGACGCACCAATTATAAATGAATTTCCAATTTGTATGGAATGTGAATTTGTAGAATATCAAGAAAATAAATATGGTTGTGGAGTAATAGGTAAAATAGTAAATGTAACTGCTGATGAAGGTGTAATGAATGGAGAAAATGTAGATATTTCTCTTTTAAATGCAATAGCTTTTGATCCATATACACACGGATATTATAAAATTGGAGAAAGAGTTGGTAATGCTTTTGAAGATGGATTAAAATTTAAAAAGTAGTACATTTTTATTTATTATTATTTAGGAGAAATCAGATGAATATTGAAGAAGAAGTATTTAAAAGAAGTAAAGTGCAATTTGATAAATTAACTAAATATGGGTTTAAAAAGAAAGATGATATATATGTATATACTAAAAATATTATGAATGATACATTTAAAGTAGAAATAAGTATAGATATGCAAGGTAAGGTAAAAGGAAAAATAATAGACTTAGCATTTTTAGATGAATATACAAGCTTTAGAATGGAAGATAGTGTAGGTTCTTTTATAGGGAAGGTAAGAAATGAGTTTATATCAATTCTAAAAGATATTAAAAATAATTGTTGTTTAGATAACTTTTTTATATACAGCCAAACAAATAGAATTTCAAATATGATAAAAGATGAATATGGTGGCATGCCAATATTTGAATGGAAAAATGCACCAGGATATGGAGTTTTTAAAAATCTTGATAGTAATAAATGGTATGGAATTATAATGAATATTAACAAAAACAAATTAGATGGAGTAACTGATAAGGAAGTTGAAATAATAAACTTAAAATTAGATGAAAAAGAAATTTTAGAATTATTAAAAGAAAAAGGATATTATAAAGCGTATCATATGAATAAGAAAACATGGATAACAATTATTTTAGATGATACTATATCTGATGAAAAGATAATGGAGTTAATTCATAAAAGTTATTCCTATACTGTATCTGATAAAACTGAATGGTTAGTACCTGCAAATCCTAAATATTTTGATATTGAAAAGGCATTAAGTAAGACTAAAATAATAAATTGGAAACAAAGTACAAATATAAAAGTAGGAAATTTTATATATTTATACGTAGGAAGTCCATATTCTTCAATTATGTATAAACTTAAAGTTTTGGAAGTAAATATTCCATATAAATATGAGGATAAAAACTTAAAAATGAAAAAAGTTATGAAACTTCAAGTTATAACTAAATATAAAAAAGGTAAATATTCTTTTGAAAAACTAAAAGAATATGGAATAAAATCTGTAAGATGTGCAAGATATATGCCAAAAAATTTAAGTATAGCTATTAATAATATAGATAAGTAAAAGTGTTTTTACTTTTACTTATCTATATATATGACATTTATAGCATCTTTTTCAATTTTTGCATGTATTTTTTTTGTGTAAATAACTTCTCCATCAATACTTGCTGGAAATTTATGATTTGATACAATAGTTATATCAGAGGCTTTTTCTATATGTACTTGTTTTAGGTTTAAATGTTCACCCCTTTTATATTTAGGAAGCAGACGTATTTTATCAAAAAAGCTTGTTGCATCTACAATACATATATTAAGTATACCATCATTTGGTATAGCCTCTGGACATGGCTTTACGCCACCACCATAGTATTTTCCATTTGCAATTACTGCAAGAGTGAAACTTCCTTTATATGTTTTCTTTTTATCTATTCGTATTTTAAATTTATAATTTTTATTTCTTAAAAGTGTATATAGTAGAGAAATATTGTATTTTGCTTTACCAGATAAAAAATTTAGTTTCCTAAAAATATCTAAGTTTTTAGCAACAGTTGCATCAAAACCACAATTTAATATATTTACACAATATCTGTTATTGTTAAGTTTTAAAATATCAGTCTTTTTTGCGTCTTTTTTAATTGAGCCTCTAACAATTTTCCTTATACTGTTATAATATGATATGCTTTTTACAAAATCATTTCCAGTACCAGTTGGAATTGCAACTATTTCTGAGTCTGTATTTAAAATACCAGAGGCTACTTCATTTAATGTACCATCTCCACCAAGTACATAAAATCTTGTTTTTTCTTCTTGAGATAATTTTTTTGAAATTTCAGTTAAATGATTAGGATATTCTGATATAACAATTTCGGCATTAATATCATATTTTTTAAGTAGTTTTAAAACTGCTATTCCATATTTTTTTCCTTTACATTTTCCAGAGATTGGATTTATAACTATAACATGTTTCACCATATATCACTTCCATAAAAATTATATCATTAAAGTATAGAAAAGACAACTAGAATAAAATTTTAAAATCTTCATATAATTTAGTAATATTAAGGGGGAATATTTATGCGAAAAAACATGAAAAGTGGAATTAGTATGCGAAAATATATGGATTTTAACAAAAGGAATGCTAATTTATATAATCAAGTAGTATTAACTAGTGGAAATACAGGAAGTGAAGTAGAGAAACTACAAAGAATGCTTGTTTCGCTTGCAGAAGAATATACTAGTATACCAGTAGTAAATATTAATTCAAATTATGATGAATTAACTAAAAAAGCAGTAACTGAATTACAAAAAGTTATGGGACTTAATACAACAGGTAATGTAAACAAAATTATGTGGGATAGAATGTGTATATTGTCAAGTAACAAAATGAAGAATGGAAATAGAGTAGAAGATGAAACAAATTTTGATGAATCAGAAAATGTACTTATGTATGGAAGTAAAGGAAGAATGGTAGTAGATTTACAAAAATACTTAAATACTGTTTCTGAGAAATTTAAAAGTATACCAAAACTTGTAGTTGATGGAATATTTGGACCAAAAACTAAAGAGGCAGTTTTAGAATTTCAAAAATTATTTAATTTAGAACAAGATGGAATTGTTGGTCAAATAACTTGGGAAACATTGTATAATATTTCTTTAGGAAAAAAGCCACCTACAACATATAACTAACTTATATCACTGACAAATTATTTTGCCAGTGATATTTCCTTTTTGTTGACTTTGTTTTTTCTAAATGATATAATTTTATAAAATATATTATGGAGGAAAAAATATGGATAACAGAATTGACAAGATTAACTATTATTTAAGTATTGCGGATTCGATAACTCAGCGTGGCACTTGTTTAAGAAGAAATTATGGTGCCGTAGTAGTAAAAAATGATGAAATTATATCTACCGGATATACTGGCGCTCCAAGAGGTAGAAAAAATTGTATCGACTTGGGCTTTTGTGCAAGGCAAAAATTAAATATTAAAAGTGGTGAAAAGTATGAACTTTGTAGGTCAGTGCATGCAGAACAAAATGCTATTATAAGCGCAGCAAGAAGAGATTTAATAGGTGCAACATTATTTTTAGTAGGTAGAGAAGCAAATGGTGAATATACTAATTATATTGATTCATGTAGTATGTGTAAAAGAGTAATAATTAATGCTGGAATTGAAAAGGTTATAGCAAAAGATATAAATCAAGAATGTGGTTATAGAGTAATTAATGTAGAAGATTGGGTAAAATATGATGAAGTATTAGAGGAAAAAGTAAAGCCAATTATAGAAAATAGTTAATTTTATATTTTGTTGATTATAAGAGGGGAAGAGTCAAATGGTTGATAGTAATATAAAGAAAAGTAATAGTATAAATGGATATTTATTACTTAGTAATGGTGATTTTCATATTGTAGAAATTGTTGCTACATTAATAAGGAAATATAATGTAGATATAAAGTATGATGAAACAACTACTGCATTTACTTTTATATATAAAGATGCTGTTATAGGTGCAAGTTTTGTGAATGCTCCTATGGAAAGTAATATTGCAGTAGAGGGATGTAAGTATAACTTTTTATGGCAAAATTCTGAAGATATTGTAGCTTCACATACAGCTCATGTTTTACTTTCTGTAATGAATTGTCCTGATGTTTTAGAAGGATATAAATTATTTACTAGTATTATGAGCGTGCTTGCTAATTTTGAAAATGCTTTAGCAATTTATATGCCTGCACCTAATATGACATTAAATGCAAGGACTTATGTTGAAGATGCAAGAATGATTGCAAAAAGAAAAAATCCTATTCATTTATGGATATGTATATGTCCTCTTGTATTAGAAGATGCAACAGTAGTATATACATATGGTTTAAATGAATTTGGTAAAAATGAAATCGAAGTTAGAAGTACACAAAAACACTATATGGAATTATTTGATTTTGTATACAATTTAGCTGACTCTATTATAACTCAAGATATTGATTTAGTAACAGGGGATGCAGTTAACACAGTAAATGGTGAAACTGTAAATGCTATTGTAAATGAAGGAATATATATAGATAGAGTATCATCAAAATTTAATTTATAAAAAAGAAATTGTGTATTGACATTAATCGTTTATTAGTGTATAATTATTCACGTATTAAATAATTATTGTCATATTTGGCGGCATAGCTTAGTTGGCTAGAGCGTTCGGTTCATACCCGAAAGGTCATTGGTTCAAATCCAATTGCCGCTACCAATAACATATTTATTTAGGTATAAAAAAATAAAATATTATAAAAAATATCATTCTGAAAAAGAATGATATTTTTTTCTTAGAAAGTATGTAGTTAAAACTAAAAATAGCTTAAAAATAATAGACAAATTTACATAATTATGATATACTAATTAAGTATTAAATAAAAACAAAAAAATAATTTTAAGGGAGATAGTTTTTATGATAATATCAGAAAAACATGAAAATAAAGTATTTAATCAAACTTTTGAAAGATTTTGTTGGAATGCTAAAATAAAGCTTCTTAAAGTAAGATTACTATTTTTTATAATTTTTTATATAATTATGGTAATGATTCCTCTAAATTTTTTAGGGTATAAATTGCAACCATATAAATTGTCAAATCCATTTCAGATTATTATTGTTTTGCTTTATTTTACTTTTTACTATCTTTGCTATTTACTTTTTAAAGATAGTAGTTTTGGTGCAATAATATACTTAAAATATTGCAAATGTATTGATTTTTTATTCTTTTTAATTTATACACGCAAAGGGGAGGCAATTAAAACAAGTGATTTTAAAGAGATAAAATTAAATAATAAAGAGCTATATAATGACATTAGTACAGATGAATGTCAAGGTCAATGTTATACTACTTGTTTTGATATTTTAAAGACTTTAAAAAAGGGAAAAATTATTTTTTTAGTAACAGGAGTTCATTACTATGACAACCCTTCAATGCATGTGTTATATGTAAATAATGGATGGTGTTTTGATACAAATTTTAGGATGCAATTTGAATATATGAAAGTTCTTGGTGAATATGATGTTTGTATTTTTAAACAATTTGATTATGAAGAAGTAAAAGGCTTATCATTTGAAGAATTTAGATGTATGCATAAAAAAGAGATAGAAGAGTGGTGTAATAAAAATAATTATTTTAGCTTTTCACGTATTTAAAAAGGTATAATAAAATGGCACAGGTTTTAATCTGTGTCATTTATTTTATTAATAAAGAAAAAATATTTATTAAGAAACCACTAAAAGTTCCTACTAGATATAATAGTGATATTATTTTTATATTTTCTTTTATATTTTTATTTGACTTAAATAATACAATAGTTGCTAAACCAGAATTTACAGCAAGTCCTGCAATTATTGCTGCAAAGTTTATATTTCCTGAAATATATAACTTAGTTAATAATACAGATGAAGCACAATTAGGAATTAAACCAATTATTCCAACTATAAAAGGTTGAAATATATTATTTGACATAAGTATTTTTTCTAAATTTTCTTCACCTATAAAATGAATAGTAGTATTTAAAGCAAAAGTTACAATTAAAAGGAATAAAAATATTTCAACTGTATGTTTTAAAGCAGACTTGAGTATCCCATGTTCACAGTCACAATGAGAACATATTTCATGTATATGTTCGCCTACATCTTTAAGATGTTCATTGTTTACTCCTTTTTTGTGATTGTGAATTTTTGATATAACATAATCTATTAAAAGTCCAAAAATAATAGCAATAATTAGTTTAGTAGCTAGTATTTTTAAAATTTCAATTCCACCTTGTGGATGAGAGAGTAGTACAGGGATGGCTTCATCAGAAGTAGCTAAAAATACAGCAATTAATGTACCAATTGATATAACTCTACTTGCGTATAAATTTGATGCTGTAATTGAAAAACCACATTGTGGAACACAACCTAAAATTGCACCTACAACAGTTGAGTATTTACCAGATGTACTAAGAATTTTCTCTAATTTCTTTGATGATTTGTGTTCAATGTATTCTATTATTAGATAAGATATAAACAAAAAAGGTAAAAGTTTTGTTGTATCAATAATAGTGTCAATAATGATTTCTTTCATGAAATTCCTCCGATAATGTTTTAATATAAAAAAGAACTAAGCAAGTTTTCGTATAAATGCTTAGCTCTTAAAAGTGGTTGCGGGGGTAAGACTCGAACTTACGACCTTCGGGTTATGAGCCCGACGAGCTGCCAACTGCTCTACCCCGCGATACTCTACTTTTTAAGTATAATATATTTATATGCAGTTGTCAAGTAGTTATGACATTTTTTTGTTTAATTTTGTTTTTGTAAAAAAATGTCAAAGGTATTTTTAGGTATAAAAAAGATATAATAAATTATTAAAAAATGACATTGAAAATTATATAGTATAATGTTAAAATATAGGAAAAGGAGAATGGAGTATGAAAAAGGCACTAGTTTTAATACTAATATTTGCTATATGTATATTATCAGCATTTTTTTTATTTTTTAAACCAAATGAAGAAAAAATATCTGAAAATATTTCAGAAATAATAAATGAAAAAACTAATTCATTAATGTCTATATTAAAAAATCAAAATACACCAAAATATGAAGATAAAAATGAGATGAAAATAGGGTTATACACTGATGAAGGAGATAAAAAGAAACTTGTTAGTGATTATTATTGTGATTTTTCTGCTGAAAATATAATGGGACTATTTTATGCAATACCTTCTGATGAAGAAACAATACCAGGCTATGATTTTAAAGAAGTTTTTGATAGTTATTATACAAAGTATGAAGATTATGAAAAATATAAAATAGGGTATAATATAAAATTTACAATGGAAGATGGGTCAGTAATTGATGAAACAATATTAGATCCTGATGATGCATATTTTATGTTTCCAGAAGTTCAATTTTATTTATATGATGATATTAATTTGATACCTGGAAGATCATATTATCACATTACACAAGATATAATGAATGATGAGAGGATATGTAGCTCAGTAAAACTTGTTGGGGATAAAAGAACTAAAAATATTATATCTCCAATAGAGCTTACTGTATTTACATTTGATGGTAAAGATGATTTTGATGAAATAACAAAAAAATATCGTGGTAATAGTTATTATACTATTAGAATATATGAAAGTAATTAAGTAAAAACGCTACATTTAGTAGCGCTTTTTTTACTAAAAAAATATTTTTTATAAATTTTAATTTATTATTTTACAATATCTTCTTGTTGTGATATACTATGTGTTGTATATTAAAAAGGAGTGAGTTTATGTTAGTATTTGTATTAAACTGTGGAAGTTCTTCATTAAAGTTTCAACTTATAGATATGACTAATGAAGAAACAGTTGCAAAGGGAAATTATGAAAGAATAGGTGGAGATAAATCTTGTTTAAAAATTAATGTTTCAGGAAATAAAACAGCAATTGAAAAGCCTACAAGAGATCATAGTGATGCATTAAATAATGTATTAAATGCTTTACTTAGTGATGAATATCATGTTTTAAATTCCATAGATGAAATAAAAGCTGTTGGTCATAGAATAGTTCATGGTGGTGAGATATTTAAAGAGTCTGTATTAATTGATGATGAAGTTATATCTCAAATTGAAAAATGTGTACCACTTGCACCTATGCATAATCCTGCAGGTCTTGCTGGAATACGTGCTATGAAAGAATTACTACCAAATGTACCAATGGTTGCTGTATTTGATACTGCATTCCATCAAACAATGCCAAAAGAGGCATATTTGTATCAAATACCATATAGATATTATGAGAATTATCATATAAGGAAATATGGTTTCCATGGAACAAGTCATAGATATATTGCAAAAAGAGCTGCTGAAATATTAAATAATAATGAATTAAAAATAGTAAACTGTCATTTAGGTCAAGGTGCATCAATTTGTGCAATAAAAAATGGAAAATCATTAGATACATCAATGGGACTTACACCTATGTCTGGTATTCCTATGGCAACTAGATGTGGAGATGTTGATCCTTCAATTGTAACATTTATTATGAGAAATGAAAATCTTAATGTAAATGAAGCAGAAAACATTTTAAATAAAGAATCTGGTGCATATGGTGTGTCTGGTGTATCAACAGATTATAGAGAGATAGAAGAAGCGTATGTAGATGGAAATGAGATGGCAATTACTGCATTAGATGGTCAAGCATATAAAATTGCACAATATGTTGCACAATATATTGTTTCACTTCAAGGTATTGATGTTTTAACTTTCACAGGTGGTGTAGGTGAAAATGGATTTGAGGCACGTGAAAGAATATGTAACTATCTTGAATGTTTTGGTATAAAGTTAGATAAAGATAAAAACAAAACAAGAGGACAAGAAGTTTGTATATCAACAGATGATTCTAAAGTAAAAATCTATATCATACCTACAAATGAAGAACTTATGATAGCAAGAGATACTTATAGCCTAATTAAGTAATTTACATAATATTTACAAAAATTATATTTTATGGTATAATAATAGTATATGTTACAGGAAATCCAAAAAAAATTAGGAGGAAAAAGTATGACGACAATGAAGATTGACGCTAAAACAACGGAGGAAGCATATAACAATATATGTCAATTCTTTAGTGACTTGGATTATTTCAACTATGCCGCAATCAATTACAAGGTGGGGCAAAAGGTAGATTTCTCAAAACCTAAGACCTGGCCTTTTAGATTGTTGCGGGTAGAAGGAAAAGAAATAAAAACTACTCTTATGATTGCCATTGCAACTGCAGGGTATAATGGAGTAGGACCTCTCTTTACATATGATGTGTTAAAGATGTTTGGCTTTGAGCCAGACGAACGACTCTTTAATGCAGAAAATGGGGAGGTTAAGGTGATGTATAAAAGAGAGGGTTAGAAATAACCCTCTTTTTCTCTAAATTATGAATATTTATTTATTATTAGAATATATATATAATATATCTTAAATGATATAATGTTTTTTACTTTATAACCTCCTGTTTTGTAAGTAAAAATAAATTGACGGACCTAAAAGGTCTTTGTTCTAATGCAATATGAAAAAAACTCATATTGCATTTTTGTTGTATTATGGTAAAATATGTATATAAAAGATATTTTTTAAAAATTTTTGTTATTTTTATACAAATATATTCGTTATATATAATGTAGAAAAGATAAAAAGTGAGAGGGACAAAATGAAAAAATTAACTAAAAAAGAAAAAAAGGTATTTATAATTAGAATGATAATAATATTCCTTGCAATATTGTTTATTACATATGTTACTATAAAAGCTTTACCTATTATTTCTAAAATAGTAAATGAAGAAACAAGAGGAGAATTTGAACAGGATATAAAAAATATGGGGATAAAAGGTGTGATTATAACACTTGGACTTCAAATATTGCAAATAATTGTAGCAGTAATACCTGGTCAACCTATGGAGATAATATCTGGACTGTTATATGGTACTTGGGGCGGTATGTTACTTTGTTTAGTAGGAATATTTATAGGGACAGGAATTGTATTTTTCTTTACTAGAAAAATTGGAATGAGTTTTGTTGAATTATTTTTTGATAAAGAACAAATAGAAAATTTTAAAAAGAAAAGAATTTTTAAAAATCCAAAAAAACTTGAACTTTTTATGTTTATAATGTTTGTTATACCACTAATTCCAAAAGATATATTTATTTATGTAGCAGGTATTAGTCCTGTAAATCCAAAAAGATTTTTAATTATATCAACAATAGGAAGAATACCAGGACTATTTTTAACAGTATATGCTGGAAATACTTTATCTGAGGGGAATTTTATGATTCTTGCTCTACTTGTTATATTGTTTATACTTGCTGGAATTTTTGGATATAAAATAAGTGATAAAACAGAAAAGAAGATAAATGAAAACTGATACTGGAGCGTATCAGTTTTTTTCAGCTATATTTAGTATAATATTTTCAATTTGTTCAATATTTTGTTTATTTTCAGCAGAAAATGCTATTATTTTTTCTTTTGCAAATAATGTTTTAGTAATTTGCATTAAATATTCATCTACTTTTGTTTTTGCAATTTTATCAGATTTTGTAGCAATTATTGTAAAAGGAATATTTTTATTTACTAACCAATCATACATAATTTTATCATTTTCTGTTGGTTTGTGTCGTATATCAACAAGAAAGAATATATGCTTTATGTTATAATTACCAGATATATATTTATCTATTAATTTGTTTATATTTTCTTTTTCTTTTTGTGACATAGTAGAGTAACCATAACCAGGAAGGTCTACTAAATAGAAGTTATCATTTACATTGAAATAGTTAATGCTTCTAGTTTTTCCAGGAGTTTGTCCAACTTTTGCTAAAGATTTATTATTACATAAACTATTTATAAACGAAGATTTACCAACATTTGATTTACCAACAAGTACAATTTGAGCAAGATTTGTTTTAAGTATTTTATCAATACTAAATACAGAAGTTTCAAATTTAACGTTTTTTAACATAATTAATCACCTTTTCTATATAATAACATAAAGAATTCAAAAATAAAAGAAAAAGGAAGAATAATTTGAAAAGAAATTAAATTTACTTGAATAAATTTTTACTTTTTTATATAATATCTTAAAATATAGTTTGTTATAAAAAGATTTTTTTATTGATTGGAGGAGTGTTATGGGGTTTAAAAGTAAAATATTAAATGAAGTAAAGCATTTTAATAATTTCTTAGAAATGGAACGGAAAAGAGCTATTGAATATTTAGGAAAGATTGCAACAGTAACATTAAATGATATTAATGATATAAATTTTAATAATTTTGGATTTGATAAAGAAGAAGTAATAGAATTTAAAAATTTTTTAAGAAAAATAGCAAACGGTGAAGATATAGATTACAAAGAAATATATATGGTATATCATAGTAAATATGAAAAATTTTATGTATTTACTGAAAAATTTAATGAAGAACTTGATAATATGTATGACATATTTTTCCGTTATAAATGTATAGGATAATAAAAAAATAAACTGATACTAGATTTTTCTAGTACCAGTTTTTTATTTATTTTAATTATTTATATTTATATTTATATTTATATTTATTTTTATTTTTTATTTATTTTTCTTTTCTATTTTTGTCATACCATTCATATATGGTACTAATACTTCTGGAATATTTACTGAACCATCTTCATTTTGATTTAATTCAAGAAGTGGAATAAGTATTCTAGGAGATGCAATAGCTGTATTATTTAAAGTAAAACAATATTTTGTATTTCCATCTTTATCTTTGTATTTTATATTGCTACGTCTTGATTGGAAATCATTAAATGATGAACAAGAATGAGTTTCACTATATTTATTACGGCTTGGCATCCATGCTTCTATATCATGTTTTCTTACTTGACCTATTCCCATATCACCAGTACATACTTTAACAACTCTATATGGTATTTTTAAATCTTGCATTATTTCTTCTGCGTTATTTAGTAAAAAGTTGTGTAATTCATATTGTTTATCATAATCTGCTTCGCATATTATAACCTGTTCAATTTTTGTAAATTGATGTACTCTGTATAATCCTCTTGTGTCTTTTCCATAAGTACCAGCTTCACGTCTATAACAAGTAGAGTAGCCACAATACATTTTTGGTAAATCTTCTATATTTTCAAAAGTTTCACCACTATGATATGATACAAGAGATACTTCAGAAGTACCTACAAGGTATAAATTATCTTCTGTAACTGCGTAAGCTTGATCACGTCCACCTGGAAAATAACTTGTTCCATACATAGGTGCTTCTTTTACTAGTGTTGGAACAGTCATAGGTACAAATCCTTTTTTCATTAATTTATCTAGTACATATCTACAAAGTGCCATTTCAAGTAATACAGCTTCATTTTTTAAATAATATGATCTAGAACCTGCAACCTTAACACCTCTTGGTATATCAATTAAATCAAGAGATTCTGCTAAATCTACATGGTCTTTTATTTCAAAATTAAATGTAGGAATTTCACCCACAGTTTTTATTTCTACATTATCTTCATCAGTTTTTCCGATTGGTACTTCATCAAATGGAACACTAGGTACTTGATACATTAAACTATCATATTCTTCTTTTAATGGTAAAACTTCATTTTCAAGTGTTGTAATTTCATCTTTAATTTTTCTTACATGTTCTATTGTAGATTTTTTCTCATCATCTTTTAGAGATGGAATAGAAGATGAAAGTTTATTTCTTTCTTCTCTTAACAAGTCTAGTTTTTGATTTTTATCACGAAGTATAGTATCTACCTCTAGTAGACGATCAATATCTACTTTTATTAATTTATTTTCAGCAGCTTTTTTTACTAAAGTGCTATTTTCTCTTATATATTTTATATCTAACATAAGCTCACTCCTTAATCAACAAATTTCATTATATTATAACTTGCAATAAATATCAAGTAAAAGGAGAAAATTAGTTATTCGTCATCATCCTTTGTCATAAGTTCTAGTAGTTTTGAATAAATTGTTTCTGCATTTTGACTCCAGTTCCTTGAGATGTTTTTTGCTTGATTTTTATTTCCTGCATACATTGTAATGTTTACAAGTTCATCATTACCATCTTTAATATAACAGGACACTTTAAATTCTTCCGATTTGATAGGAATTATTACAGTATCAATAGAATAATCAGTTTTAATCTTTACCATGTTTTTGTTTATAATCTTTTTAATATTATACAAATTAACACCAGGGATAAGTTCTAAAAGTTCTCTTAATGTTAATGTACCATTTTCTGTTATTTCATATAATAAATTACCATCTTGCAAAGTTTCTTTAATAAAGTTACTTGATTTTAAATCTTCTATATATGCACAAATATCAAAATAAGTTATATCATCAAAATCCTCACAAAACTTAGCAATTTGGTCTATGGATAAAGCTTTAGAGTTAGTATCTAATATGTATAAAACTATTATTTTATTGTCAAAAAGTTCTAAATCTTTTGCCATAATTTTCACTACCTTTCGTAAAAAATTTCTTTACAAATATTTGCATATATGATATCATAAAACTTAGTAAAAATAAAGAGGAGAGAGTAAATATTATGGAAAATTCAAGTAAAAATTACGTTGTTGCAATAGATGGAAAAGCAGCAACAGGAAAATCTACACTTGCAAAAGAAATTGCAAAAAAATTAAACATTTTATACATAGATACAGGTGCTATGTATAGAGCAGCAGGGCTATATTTTTTAGAAAATAACCTAGAATTTAATGAAGAAAATATAGAAAATAACATAGAAAAGATTGATATTAAGTTAAAGTATTGTAATAATGCAACAATTGTATATCTAAATGGAGAAGATGTAACAGATAAAATACGTACAAGTGATGTTAGTATGGCAGCATCTAATGTGTCTAAATTTGCAAAAGTAAGAGAAAAACTTGTTGAATTACAAAGAAATATGGGAAAAGATGATAATGTAATACTTGAGGGAAGAGATATAGGTACAGTAGTATTTCCAAATGCTAATTTAAAAATATTTTTAGTAGCAAGTGAAGATGTACGAGCATTAAGAAGAAGAAAAGATTTAGATAAAAAAGGTGAAGTAAAAAGTATAGAAGAAGTAAAAGAAGAACTTTTAAAAAGAGATGAACAAGATTCTACTAGAAAAGAGTCTCCTTTAAAAAAAGCAGATGATGCTATACTTTTAGATACAACTTCACTTACAATTGAAGATACTGTAAATATGGTTATAGATATGCTAAAAGAAAGAGTTGAAATATAATGATAAAAATTGTAAAATTTTTAATTAATATTTTAATATGTCATTTTTTATATAGGGTAAGATATATAAATAAAGATAAAGAAGAAAAATTAAAAAAATGTGTTATTTGTCCTAATCATTCTAATACATTAGAACCATTATGGATATATGCTAAAACAGATAATTTGTGGATTATGGCAAAAGCAGAATTATTTAAGTATAAATTATTTGCATATATTTTTACAAAGTGTCATGTTTTCCCAATACATAGAGGTATGAAGGATGTAAAAAGCATAATGCATGCTATTAATTTATTAAATGAAAGTGATGAAAGAAAACTTCTTATATTTCCAGAGGGAAAAAGGATAAAAAAAGATACGGAAAAGGGAGTAGCAAAAATTGGTGCGTTATACATTGCAAGTAAAGCAAATGCTCCAATTGTTCCTGTATATTTAACAAAAAACGCAAAACTTTTTTCAAAAGTATATGTTATATATGGTGATCCAATAGATGTACCAAGTGATATTATCCATGATAAAGAAAAAATGAAAGAATTTGCACAGTATATTTTAGATAAATCTTATTCATTAAAAGATGAATATCTTAAAGAGGCAAATAGCAAAAATAAATAATAAAAAAGACCACTAAATGTGGTCTCTCTTTATGCTGTATACAGGATCATTTCTATAAAATCTATAAAGTACTTTAGAAATAGGAGTTTCATCTGTATTACTCAATATTTCGTCAACATCTGGTATAATTGATGTTCTAATAATATCTACTTTAAAATTATTTTTATGACAGAAAGTAATAGTAAAATTATATGCATATATATAATCTTTTGCAATTTCTATCATAATGAACTTGCTTGTAGATTTTGTGAGAATTTGTAAATCGTAGCTTAATGTAAATTCATCAACCTCATCAATTGACTGAGCGTTATTTTTGTCATTATTGTTTAATTCATTAAATTGTTTTATTATTGCTTCATCAGAAAAATCAAAATTATGATTTATACAAATATCTTCACTATTTGATTTAGCATATATTATACCTTTATTAAGGGAGTATACTAGATTATTTGTAGCATCTATAATATATTTTCCATATATGTTATCAGTATTAAATAAAAAATCTTCTAAGCTTTGTCTTGTAAAATGTTTTGAAAATTTTTCTGTTTTCTTAAAGTCTGATAATTCGTATTTTACAAATAGATTTTTATGTGATTTAGTTTTTATACAGTAATAAAAATTTAATTTGTATACAGAATATGGATCCATTGCCCGATACACAGCAAAATATAACTGATTGTATTTAAGAAGCTGAGCATCATAATGATTATATGATGGTAATTTATTTTTCTCAGCATTTATTAAATATCTATTAAGTAAAATAGAATTGTAGCAAAAATATAAAAAACCATCCTTTGAACAGATAAGGTTATGTTGTTCTACAATTGGAATCTTTAATTGAGTTTTAGTAGAAAAAATATAAGGAATTTTAAATATTTCCATTAAATACCTCCTGAAGTTATAATATAGGTGATGATTTTTTAGGCATATTAAGTATTAATGAGACATTTTCAATATTTGGCATTATGCGTTTTTTTACAAAATTTACTTTAAAAGTATCTTTATGTAAAAAAATAATTTCAAATTCATATGAATAAACAGTATTGTTACTAATTTCTATCATAACGTAGTGCATTATGAATTCATCATTATATAGTACTCTTCCTAAATTAAGATTAAAATCATAAATATCATCTATTGGAAGTGGTGTATCAAAATGTCCTTGTTTAATATCATGATATTTTGAAATTATATTTTTTTCTGAAAAATCGAATGAATTTTCAATAATTTTACCTTCGAATTTTGAGTAAGCATAAGCAATATCCTTAAGAACACCAAAAGATTTTGTAATATCAAAAATGTATTTTCCATCTAGTCCAGAAATATCATTTAAAAAAGCATCTAATTCAATTTTAGAATATTTTTTTGAGTAGGCTTTACCATTTTTAACATCATCTAGTGAAAATACACATAAGTTATATTTCCCATCTTTTGTAATATAGAAGTATAAAAACTTTAGTTCAAATGTAAATTGGAAAAAAAATGAAGAATTTTTATATACATCATTTCTATAAAACAAAACATAAATTTGATTTATTTTAAAAACTTTATTTGCAAAGCCTTCGTAATTATATGTTGGGAGAGAGTTTTCGTCATTATATGATATGTAATGTCCATATGTATTTAGATATAAAATACCATCTTTTGAACATATAATTCCAAAAAGATTTTTAGGTAATGGAATTTGAGCTTTATCTTTATTACAATATTTTTTCCGTATCCTATATATTTTCATAAATTCCTCCTTAAAGAAATATTAAATTTTAAAATTATTTAAAATACAGATAAAAATTTAGATAATTATATCACAATTTTACATAAAATTCAAATTTATCAAAAAATAGGTATTGAAATATTTATATATAAAATATATAATATGTGATATACATATATTTGTATAAAGAAAATAAATTTTTTTAAAGGAGGACGAATATGAATTTTATAACATATAAAAATACAATTGATAAATTAAGTAGAAGTATGGGAAATGGTATAATGGAGGCATTAAGACCTTATTGTTATAAACATAGAATAACATATTTGCAATATCAAATACTTGCAGTATTATTTGAAGAGGGAACATTAAATATAGGGGATTTAAGTGAAGAAATGAGTATGGATACAGGAAATATGTCTGCGCAATGTAAAAGACTTGAACAAAAGGGATATACATTAAGGTTAAGAAAAAAATATGATGAAAGAGTAGTAGATGTATCTCTTACAAGACAAGGTAGACTTGTTATACAAGAATTAAATGATTTTTTAAATAAAAAATATAAAGCAAAATGGGAAAAATTAACAGAAGAAGAAAGCAAAAACATAATAGAAAGTTTTAAGGTAATAAATAAGCTATTTTCTGACAAATAATTTATGTTATGTTGACAAATTATATATATTATAGTATAATATTTGAGTATATAAATTTGTAAGGTAGTGTATAACCTAGATGATTTTAGGTTATATATTTTTGGAAAAATTGTTTTTGAAAGGAGAACAAAAAATGAAAAACTTAAGAAATGTTGCAATAATTGCCCATGTTGACCATGGTAAAACAACACTTGTTGATGCATTATTAAAACAAAGTGGAACATTTAGAAGTAATGAGCAAGTTGCAGAACGTGTAATGGATTCAAATGATCTAGAAAGAGAAAGAGGAATAACAATACTTTCTAAAAATACAGCAATAAATTATAAAGGGATAAAAATAAATATAGTAGACACACCAGGGCATGCTGATTTTGGTGGAGAAGTAGAACGTGTACTTAAAATGGTAGATGGTGTAATACTTTTAGTTGATGCTTTTGATGGTCCAATGCCTCAAACAAGATTTGTTTTAAGTAAAGCGTTGGCATTAAACTTAGTTCCTATTGTAGTTATTAATAAAATTGATAGACCAGGTGCTAGACCAAAAGAAGTTGTAGATGAAGTATTAGAATTATTTATGGATTTAGATGCTACTGATGAGCAATTAGATTTTAAAGTAGTATATGCATCAGGTAAAAGTGGAGTAGCAAAACTTTCTTTAGATGATGAAAGTGATAATATGATACCATTATTTGAAACAATAATAAATACTATTCCAGAGCCAAAAGGTGATGAAAATGAGCCTTTACAACTTCTTGTTACAAATATTGATTCTGATGAATATACTGGAAGAGTTGGAATTGGAAGAATTGAAAGAGGAAAAATAATAAATGGTGAACAAGTTGCTTTATGTAAAAAAGATGGTAGTATAAAAAATACAAGAATAGGAAAATTATATACTTATTCTGGTTTAAATAGAGTTGAAACAGAAGTTGCATATTGTGGAGATATAGTAGCTGTAACTGGAGTAGAGGGAATAGAAATAGGAGAAACAATAGCATCTTGTGAAAATCCTGAGGCTCTTGAATTTGTAGATATTGATGAACCAACAGTATCTATGACATTTAGTGTAAATAATGGACCATTTGCAGGTCAAGAAGGAAAATATGTTACATCTAGACATTTAAGAGATAGACTATATAAAGAGCTTGAAAAAAATGTATCTTTAAGAGTAGAAGATACTGAAAGTGCAGATAGTTTTAAAGTATCAGGTAGAGGAGAACTACATTTATCTATACTTATTGAAAATATGAGAAGAGAAGGATTTGAATTACTTGTATCAAAACCAACTGTTATTTATAAAATGATAAATGGCGAAAAATGTGAGCCAATGGAAGATTTAGTAATTGATGTACCAGAAGAATTTGTCGGTGTAGTAATGGAAAAAATAGGACAAAGAAAAGGTGAAATGGTTAATATGACATCTTCTACATCACAAGCAGGTTATACAAGACTTGAATTTAAAATACCATCACGTGGACTTATAGGATATAGAGGAGAATTTATGACAGATACAAAAGGTAATGGTATTATGAATCATATGTTTGCAGGATACGAAAAGGATAAAGGAGAAATAACTACAAGACCAAGAGGTGCAGTAATTGCTTTTGAACAAGGAAAAGCAACAGGATATGGACTTTTCCAAGCACAAGAGCGTTCAACATTGTTTATAACACCTGGAACACAAGTATATGTTGGTATGGTAGTTGGTGAAAATTCAAGAAGTGAAGATTTAACAATAAATGTATGTAAAGAAAAACATTTAACAAATACAAGAGCATCAGGTAGTGATGAAGCTTTAAAATTAGTACCAGTTAAAAAGATGACACTAGAACAATCAATAGATTTTATAGGTGATGATGAACTTGTAGAAATTACACCACAAAATATAAGAATAAGAAAGAAAATACTTGATCCAACATTAAGATTTAGAACTAGTAGTAAGAAATAAATTTAAAAAATATCGTAAGTTTTGCTTACGGTATTTTTTTATGTAATTTTGTTATAATTATAATCATATAAATTAGTGAATACTAAACTTGCTTTTAACACAAAATATAATTAAAAACTTGTGAAATTTAGACATTTTTTGATTATTAATATGTTACTATTATGTTGCAAAATATCACTTTTTAGTATATAATCATAACAGAATTTAAAATATTTTTGAAAGGTTTGATTTGATTATGAAAAGTAAGTTAAATAACGTTTTTATAGAGGCTGAAAAAAATTATAAGATAATTCAAAAAACATATAAGATTTTAGAAAAAACATATGATATGAAGATACAAACACATTCAGCAGGGCAGTGGATACTTGATAATATGTATATAATTGAACAGGAATATGAGGAAATAAAAACACAAAGAAGAATATTAAAAAATAGAAAACTTCCTGTTATACGAATAAATGAAAATGAAAAACATATTGGAATTTATTTTCTTGCTTGTGAACTTGTAGAAGAAAATACAGGATATATAGATAAGTATCTTATATTTAACTTTTTAAAAGAACATCAAAAATTATCATATTTAACTTCTGAAGAATTAGATTTATTTATACTTATGTTAAAAATTGCTTTAATTAAGTTTATAGCAAGAATATGTATAAATATATCAAATTCTCAAATGAGAAAAATAGATGTTGAAAGGATGCTTTCAAACGAAAAACTTTCAAGTGAGAAATTAGTTAAAGAACTTTATAGTGAATATAATTTATTTAAAAGAGAAAATAAAACTGTGCTTGCAGATTATTCAAAAATAAAACATACAAATACAGCACTTGTCGAATATATGGCATATAGATTAAAAGAGCTTGGACCAAAAGGTGAAGAATATTTTAATATTTTAAAGGAACAAGCTGATAAAATAGGATTTACTGTTGATGAAGCAATAGTAAAAGAACATATGGAAATTGCCAAAACAACAGATTATATAGGTAGAGCAATAAATGCATATAAACAAATACAAGGTCTAAATTTTAGAGAAATATTTGAGAGTGTAAATAAAATAGATGAAACTTTAGTTAAAGATTATACTGGTGAATTTAAAAAGTGTGATTATAAAACAAAGGATAGATATAGAAGATATATTATAAAAATTGCAAAAAAATATAGACTTTCTGAGGCATATGTTGCAAAGAAAGTAGTGGAATGTTCAATTAAATATAAAAAGCATGTAGGATTTTTCTTAATTGGTCAAGAAAAATATTTATTAAAGAAAGAATTAAATAAACCTTACTTCTTAGATTTATTTTATTACAAATGTATTAGAAAAATGAAATCTTTAATATATATAGTATTTTTGAATTTAGTTGCTTTAGGAATAACTTATTTATTTGGAAAAAATACTATAAATTTACAAAATCAAGCATTAAATGTACTATTTTACATTTTAGCATATTGTTTTTCACTTGAGATATCTGATAAAGTAACAGGCTATTTTATAAGAAAAATGGTACATCCAAAAGTATTACCAAGATTTGATTTTGCAAAAACAGTAGATAAGAAATATCCAACATATGTAGTAATGCCTACTGTAATTTCATCTATTGAAAAATTAGATGCCATGATAAGTAAAATGGAAGTAACTTATCTTGCCAATAGAAGTGAAAATATATACTATATGCTGCTAGGAGACTGTGTATCAAGTGATAGGGCAGTTATAAGTATTGATAAAGATATTGTAGATTATGCAAAAAAGAGATTAGATGAACTAAATTATAAATATGAGTCTGAACATAAAATATTTAATTTTATTTATAGAAAACGTGTATATTCAAAAGGTGAAAGATGCTATATGGGTTGGGAAAGAAAAAGAGGAGGACTTTCTCAATTTAATAAGCTTGTTTTAGGTAAACTAAAAAAGGATGAAATTAACAGATCTATGTATCTTGTATATGATGATATTGTACCTGCAAAATATGCTATTACAATAGATGAAGATAGTCAGTTATCCTTAAATACTGCAAAAGATTTAGTAGCAATAATTGCACATCCATTAAATAGACCTGTACTTTCAAAAAATGGCAAGATTGTAAAAGAAGGATATGGAATTATACAGCCATCAATAGGTCTTGATATAGAAGCTGCAAACAAGAGCTTGTTTTCTAAAATTTTTGGTGGTGTTGGAGGACTAGACATATATACAAATGCTATATCTGATGTATATCAAGATGTATTTGGAGAGGCAATATTTTGTGGAAAAGGAATATATGATATAGAACTATTTGAAAAATTACTTGGAAATGAAATACCTGAAAATTTAGTTTTAAGTCATGACTTGCTTGAAGGATCATTTATAAGAGTAGGGCTTGCATCTGATGTTGAAATACAAGATGGATTTCCAAAAAATTATATATCATATATGAAAAGAAATCATAGATGGTATAGAGGAGATATGCAGATTATAAGATGGTTATTAAGTCCAAAGTCAAAACTAAATCTTTTGTCAAAATGGAAAATATTTGATAATTTAAGAAGACCACTTTTGTCTGTTATAGTGTTGATTGCAATAGTAGCATCTATGTTTGTTTCAAATAAAGCTTTTATAATGACAACATTATTAAGCTTTTTAACAATAAATGCTGGATATTTGCTTTCAATATTAGATATATTAATGTATGGAAAAGTAAGACATACAAAAGATGTTCAATATATACCAATTATTCATGGTATTAGTGCATATTTTTTAAATATGTGTTTTGAATTTGTAACACTTCCATATCAAGCATATACTTGTATAAGTGCATTTTCTTTATCACTGTATAGAATGTTAATATCAAAAAGAAATTTACTTCAATGGACTACTGGTGAAATATTAGAAAAATCTGCTAAAAATAAATTATCTTATTATTATAAATGTATGTTTATAAATGTAGTATTTGGATTGTTTTTATTAATTTGTCCATTGGCAATTAATACAATGAGATTTGTAGTAATTGATTTTAAGATTTTTGTTGCTTTATCTTTTATATTTGCACCTTTACTTGCATATTTGCTTGGAAAAAATCATTTAGTTGGTAGAATAAAGCAGTTAGATGAAAAGCAAAAAGAGGAAGTAATAGAAATTGCAAAGAGAACATGGAGTTTCTTTGATACAATGATGACACAGATAAATAATTATCTTCCAACTGATAATTTTCAAGAAAACAGAAGAAATAAACTTGTAAATAGAACATCATCTACAAATATTGGATTTGGTATACTTTCAATAATCAATGCATATGATTTAAAGTTTATAACAAAAAGTGAAATGATAACAAAGCTTGAAAATATATTTAATACAATTGAAAAATTAGAAACATGGAATGGTCATCTATATAACTGGTATAATATAAAGACTCTAGAACCATTATCACCTAGATTTGTATCAACTGTCGATAGTGGAAATTTTGTAGCATGTCTTTATGTTGCAAGAGAATTTTTATATGATTTAAAGAAAGATAAAACATATAGTGTAAAAAATTATACTGCAGAATATCAAGAAAGAATAGATGGAATGATTGAGATTGTAGAAAATATGATTGAAGAAACTGATTTTTCAAAATTATACGATACATCAAGAAATCTATTTACAATAGGATATGATGCACAAAAAGGAACATTACTTGACTGTTATTATGATATGCTAATGTCTGAGAGTAGAACAACAAGTTTAATTGCAATAGCGTCAAGGCAAGTTACATCAAAGCATTGGTTTACATTGTCAAGAAACTTAGTAGAACTTGATGGATATAAAGGATTATTATCTTGGACAGGAACTGCATTTGAGTATTTTATGCCATATTTGTTTAATAAATCATATGAGCATACATTAATTGACCAGTCACTATTTTTTACAAAATATAGTCAAATTAAGTATGCAAAAACATATAATGTACCTTGGGGAATATCTGAATCAGCATTTGCTGTAAAAGATAATGATTTGAATTATCAATATAAAGCTTTTGGAATACCTTGGCTAGGACTTAAAAGAGGTCTTAACAGCTCACTTGTAATATCACCATATTCTTCAATTATGATGATAGATTTTGAACCAATAAAAGTATACAATAATTTAAAACTACTAAAAAAATTAGGTATGTATTCTTCTTATGGTTTCTATGAATCTATTGATTATACAAAAGAAAATTTACATAATGGCGCAGATAAAGAAATAGTAAAGACATACATGGCTCACCATCAAGGTATGATACTTACTGCAATAAACAATTATATAAATCATGGTATTATAAGGCAAAGATTTCATTCAAATGCTTGTATTAAAGCATGTGAAATACTATTAAAGGAAAGAGAAAAAATAAAAGCAAATATTAAACGTGAAGCAAAAGATAGAGAAAATAAATTCAAACAAAAAGATGTTCAAAAATATACAACATATATAGGATATACATATGCTGATAGGAAAGAAAACAAAAATTATGATGGAAAAGATAACTTAAAAGTAGCATTCCTAAGAGGTGCAGATTTATCTACTATGGTTACAAATAACGGAGCAAGTTTCCTAAAATACAAAGACAAAACTATTAATAAACAAAGATATACAGAAATTGAAAATAGCGGAAATTTTGTTTTCTTAACTGATAAGTCAACTGGAAACACTATATCTGTAACAGATTGTGATATAAATAGTAAATTTAATCAAAATACTGAAAAATGTAAATGGGCATGTTCTTTAGATAGTATAGAATGTAATATTACAACAAAAGACTTAGACGTTGATACTAATGTATTTATTTCTCCAGAATTTAATGCTGAAATAAAAAGAATTAGTATATATAATAATAGTAATACTAAAAAAGAGATAATTATAAATACATATGTTGAACCTTCTTTAACTGATTATATGACAAGTTTAGTACATCCTTCTTTTAGCAATCTTCAAATTGAAACATATTATGATGAAGATTTGGATGTTCTTGTTGCAAGTAAAAGGAAAAAAGCAGAAAATGATACAGAACTTTATGTTTATGCTAAACTTGTAGGAATAGATTTAGAAAAAGAAGTTGAAACTGAAAAACAAAAACTATTTAAAAATGATTTTACTGCATATGATGAAAATATAGTAAAATATCCATTATGGCCTGTATTATCATATAGAGCAAGAATATTACTTGATCCATATGAAAGACAAGAATTTTATTATATTTTAGGTGTTGCAGATAATAAATATAAAATTTCTACTTCTGTATTAAATTTAGATATAGCTGGAATAGAAGATCAATTAAAATTAACTGGTGAATTAAATAGTGTTGTTGCAAGGTACTTAAAACTTGAACCTGCAAGAGCAAAAATATATAACAATTTAATAAAAGATACTTTAATTAAAAAGAGTATTAGTGAAGATGATAAGTTTTGGAATGAAAATCTTAGTCAGTCTGAACTTTGGAAATATTCTATATCAGGTGATTTACCAATTATACTTGTTAATATATCTAAAATAGAAGATGCAGGAATTATAAATGAAGTAATTAATTTTATGGATTATGTAAGAAATAGAAAAATTGATTTAGATATAGTAATACTTATAAACGAAGCACAGAAAAAGGATGGACCTATATATAGGTTTGTAAAATCAAGGCTTGATAGAGCAGTATATATGGATTATAGCAATGGAAATATTTATATTTTAAATATAACTGCATTAACAAAACAGGAAGTTACTTTACTTACATATTTATCAAGAAGATATATCCAAAACATATCTGAATTCTTATGTTTTGCTAATGAAGAAGATACAAAAGATAATAAGGAGAGTGATGTTAATTGATGGAATTTAGCTCTGAATATAACGAATATATAGCTTTTAATTCTTATGGTGGATTTAATAAAAATAAAGATGAATATCATATACTTAATACCAAAACACCACTTCCTTGGTGCAACATAATGGCAAATGAAAATTTTGGTACCGTAGTTTCAAGCTACGGTACTGTATATACTTATTATAAAAATAGTCAAGGATTTAAGCTTACAAATTGGTGCAATGATTGGATAAGTTTTAAACCTGGTGAAATATTTAAAGGTATATACGATACAAATTATAACTTAGTATATGGATTTGGCTATACTAAAGTGTTGCAAGAGGACAATTTAATATCTAAAAAAATGGATATATTTATACCTGAAAAAAATAATGTAAAAATACAAAAAATAACACTTGAAAATAAATGTGCAAAGATGCAGGAATGTGTAATAGAATATAAACTAGAGCCTGTACTTGGAGTAGCACAAGAGACTAATTTACAGTATATTTTATGTAGAAATATAGATGGTATACTAGAATTAAAAAATCCATACAGTATTGATTTTTCAAATTGTGTTGCATTTGTTAAAGTAAATTGTAATACAGAAAATACTAAAGTTGAGTATAACCCTGATGAATATGTAATAAAAATTACAACAAAAATTCCTGAAAATAAGCAAGAAGAATATGCTATTTTATTTGGATGTGTTGAAAATATAGAAGATATTGATAAAATAATTGAACAGTATAATACTATTGAAAAAGTAGATGAGGAATATGAAAATACAAAAAAATATTGGGCAAATCTTGTAAAAAAAGATTTTAAATTAGGCGATGAATATTTAGAAATTATGCAAAATGGATGGCTACTATATCAAACTATTGTATGTAGGTTATTTGCACGTTCTGCCTTTTATCAGTCAGGAGGTGCAATAGGATATAGGGATCAATTACAAGATACACTTGCACTAATTAATTCTTGGCCAGAAAAAACTAGAGAGCAAATTATTTTAAATTCAAGCAAACAATTTGAAAAAGGTGATGTACTGCATTGGTGGCATCCACACAACAATTCTGGAATTAGAACATATTTTAGCGATGATTATTTATGGCTTCCATATGTCCTTTCAGAATATATAAATAAAACAGGAGATACAGATATACTTGATGTAAAAACAAGCTTTTTAGAAGATAAACCTATGGGCGATAGAAGAGAAGTATATGATATATATAATAACATTGATAAAGAGGCAACAGTATATGAACACGCAAAACTTGCAATAAATTTTGGACTTTCTAGAATAAATGAAGAAAATGGATTACTTGAAATTGGTGATGGTGACTGGAATGATGGCTTTAGTAGTATAAGAGGAGAATCTGTATGGCTTACATTTTTTATGATGGATATTTTAAAAAGATTTTCTAAAATTGCCAAAATCAAGAAAGATAGTGAAATGTCAAAGATTTGTGATAAAAAAAGACATATTTTTAAGCATAGCATATTTGCTAATGCTTGGGATGAAGACCATTTTGTAAGAGCATTTTTTGAAAATGGAGCGGTACTTGGTTCAAATTCAAATAAGGAATGTAAAATTGATTTAATATCACAAGCATGGGCTGTAATAGCTATGAAAGAATATCCTGATGTAAAAAATGAATTAATGGAAGCTTTAAAATCAGTAGATAAATATTTGGTAGATAAAGAAAATATGATTGTAAAACTACTTTATCCAGCATTTGATAAACCAAAAAATAATCCGGGTTATATTAAAGCATATGTACCTGGAACAAGAGAAAATGGGGGACAGTATACTCATGCTGCAACTTGGCTTGCTAAAGCATATTTTGAACTTGGAATGGAAAAAGAAGGACTTGAAATACTAAGATTTATAAATCCTATTTATCATTCTGATACTAAAGAAAGAGTAGAAAAATATATGGTAGAACCATATGTAGTAGCAGCAGATATATATTCAAATGAAAATCACATGGGTAGAGGAGGATGGACTTGGTATACAGGCTCATCAGCATGGATGTATAAGGTAATTGAAGATTATCTAACAAATAAAAAGAAATAACTTAAGATGCACAAGAAATTGTGCATTTTTTAAGCACTATAATAATATATAAAATATATTATTTGTGAACTACAACAATTTAAAAAACAAAAATACATTTCTTTCTAAAAGGGATATTCTATTTAATATTCTATAATACTTATTTACTCATCATTTATTTATACGTTTTTTTGTAAATAGGTTGAAAAAATAAAGATTTATGGTATAATATAATAGTTAAACTGAGTGATTAATATATTTATAATATATGGTCAAGAATATTGGAGGAATTAAAATGAGTGTAAAAGTAGAAAAACAAGAAAATTCAAAAGTAGTACTAGAATTTACTATGTCTAAAGAAGATTTTGAAAAAGCTTTAGATAAAGCGTTTATAAAAAACGCAAAGTATTTTAAAGTACCAGGATTTAGAAATGGTAAAGTACCAAGAGCAATTGTTGAAAAAACATATGGGGAAAGTGTATTATATGAAACCGTTATTGAAGACACAGTAGACACTGAATATGCAAATGCTATTGAAGCTAATAACCTTGATGTTGTAACAAAACCAGAACTTGATGTAAAGCAAATAGGAAAAGGAAAAGATTTTATATATACAGTTACTTTTTATGTAAAACCAGAAGCAAATGTAAAATCATATAAAGGACTTGAAGTTGAAAAAACTGATACAAAAGTAACTAAAAAAGATGTTGATCATGAACTTGAACATATCAGAGATAAAAATGCAAGAATTGTAAGTGTAGATGATAGAGACTTAAAGAAAGATGATATTTCAACAATAGATTTCGAAGGATTTGTTGATGGAGTAGCATTTGATGGAGGAAAGGCTGAAAATTTTGAACTTACAATAGGTAGTGGTCAGTTTATACCTGGATTTGAAGATCAATTAATAGGTATGAAAATAGGTGAAGAAAGAGAAATACAAGTAAAATTCCCAGATGATTATCATGCAGAAAATCTAGCTGGAAAGGATGCTACATTTAAAGTAAAATTAATAAGCATTAAAGAAAAATTATTACCAAACTTAGATGATGAATTTGCAAAAGATGTATCTGAATTTGAAACTTTAGAAGAGTATAAAAAAGATTTAGAAGAAAAATTAAAAGAAGAAAAAGTAGCACAAGCAAATAGTGCAAAAGAGCAAAAGGCTTTAGAAAAATTAGTTGAAAATACAGAAGTTAATATACCAGAAGGTATGATTGATAATGAAGTAGAAAAAATGGTAGATGAATTTAAGGCTAATTTATCATATCAAGGGCTTACAATTGAAAAATATTGTGAATATGTTGGCTCTACACTTGACGAATTTAAAGCTAATTTAAGACCTAATGCTAAAAAAGATGTAACATTAAAATTAGCTTTAGAATATGTGGCAAAAGCTGAAAATATAAATGTTGAAGAAAAAGAAATAGATGAAAAAATACAAGAATTAGTAAAACAATATGGTAGCGATGAAAAAGCTGATAACTTTAAAAATAACGAAAATATAAGACATTATGTAAAAGATCAATTAATACAAGAAAAATCAGTAAAAGTTGTAGTTGATAATGCCATAGAAAAATAATTATTAATTAAAGGAGGTTTTTTATTATGATTAATAATAGTTTAGTACCAATGGTAATTGAACAAACAAGTAAAGGTGAAAGGTCTTATGATATATATTCAAGACTTTTAAAAGAAAGAATTATCTTTTTAGCAGATGAAGTAAATGATGTAACTGCCTCTTTAGTAATAGCTCAATTATTATTCTTAGACGCTGAAGATCCAGGAAAAGATATATACATATATATAAATAGTCCTGGTGGAAGTGTAACAGCTGGTATGGGTATTTATGATACAATGCAATATATAAAATCTGATGTAGCTACAATATGTGTAGGTATGGCAGCAAGTATGGGAGCATTCTTACTTGCAGCAGGAACTAAAGGAAAAAGATTTGCACTACCAAATTCAACAGTTATGATACATCAACCACTTGGTGGAGTTCAAGGGCAAGCAAGTGATATAAAAATACATACAGAATATTTATTAAAAGTAAAAGAAAACTTAAATAAAATTTTAAGTGAAAGAACAGGAAAACCATTAGAAGTAATAGAAAAAGATACAGACAGAGATAATTTCTTATCAGCACAAGAAGCAAAAGAATATGGATTAATAGATGAAGTTATGGAAAATATAGCAAGTATAAATAAGGAGAAATAAATTCATATGAGTAGAGGTAAAAAAACTGATGATAAAACATATAATATGTCAAAAGACACAATCTTTTGTTCATTTTGTGGTAGATTAAGGCAAGAAGTAAATAAGCTTATAGAAGGACCAGATGGTATTTTTATATGTGATGAATGTATAGAAATGTGTCATAAAATAATACAGGATGAAGATATAGGTGATGATATTGAAAAAAATGGTTCAAAAGAACTTTTAGAAACAACAGACTTACCATCACCAGAGAGTATAAAAAGAGTATTAGATGAGTATGTAATAGGTCAAGATGAAGCAAAAAAAGTATTATCTGTATCTGTATATAATCATTATAAAAGAATAAGAAATATGGATAAGTTAGATGATGTAGAAATACAAAAAAGTAATATATTACTACTTGGACCAACAGGATGTGGAAAGACATTACTTGCACAAACACTTGCAAAAATACTACATGTACCATTTGCAATTGCAGATGCAACAACTCTTACAGAAGCAGGATATGTTGGAGAAGATGTAGAAAATATATTATTAAGACTTATACAAGCAGCAGATTATGATATACAAAAAGCAGAAAAAGGTATTATATATATAGATGAATTAGATAAAATATCAAGGAAGTCAGAAAATCCATCAATAACAAGAGATGTTAGTGGAGAAGGGGTACAACAAGCTTTACTTAAAATAATAGAAGGAACAGTAGCAAATGTACCACCTCAAGGAGGAAGAAAACATCCTCAACAGGAATTTTTAAAAATTGATACAACTAATATCTTGTTTATATGTGGTGGAGCATTTGAAGGATTAGAAAAAATAATTGCATCAAGAACAGAAACAAAAAGTATGGGATTTGGTGCTGTATTAGAGAAAAAAGAAGATTTAGATGTAGGAGAGGCTTTCTCTAAAGTAATACCAGATGATTTAGTAAAATATGGTTTAATACCTGAGCTTGTAGGAAGACTTCCTATAATAACTAATCTAAATCAATTATCAAAAGAAGCGTTTATAAACATTTTAACTAAACCAAAAAATGCACTATTAAAGCAATATAAAAAGCTATTTAAAATGGATAATGTAGAACTTGAAATAGAAGATGATGCAGTTGAAGAAATAGTAGAGCTTGCATTTTCAAGAAAAACAGGTGCAAGAGGATTAAGATCAATTATGGAAAGTATTATGATGGAATCAATGTATGAAGTACCATCAAATCCTGATATTGAAAAATGTGTTATAACAAAAGATACAGTATTAAAGAAAGAAAAAGCAAAATATATTTTAAAGAAAGTAAAAGTATAAAATAATATATATTAAATGGAGATTTAAAAATATCTCCATTTTATTTTTCTAACCTTTATGATATAATTAAAGTATTGGTGATACATATATGAAATATTATTATTTAGAAAACAATGATAAAAGCTATAAAAAAGTATATGGAGAAATTGCAGGAAGTATACTAATAGAAAAGAAATCAAAATTTTATTCATATATTTTTAATATAACTTCTGAAAATGAGGCAATAAACTATATTAATGAATTAAAAATACAAAATAAAGAGGCAAGACATGTTGTATATATTTATTCTGTTTTAATAGATGGTAAATTAACTATTCGCTTTTCTGATGATGGTGAGCCAAGAGGTACAGGAACAAAAGCTATATATGAATTTTTAACAAAGGAAAATATAACTAATGTATGCATTGTAATTATACGATATTTTGGTGGAATATTACTTGGTGCAGGACCTCTTTTAAGGGTATATTTTAATGTTGCAAAAACAGCCATAGATTTATGTGATAAGAAAGAGGTATTAAATTATATTCCATATAATTTTAATACTACATATTCAAAATTTACTCAAATAAAACCTATAATAGATAAATATGCCTCTTTACAAGACGTTATAATTAATGCCATAAACTATAACGAAGATGTATATGTTGATATACAAATAAAAGAAGAAAAATATAATGAAGTATTAGAAAAAATTAAGCAAATTATATAGGAGATGATATTATGTCTTTTTCATCAGATGTAAAAGATGAGGTTTTAAAAAATTTTTCAAAGACAAAAAATTTAAAATATAAAGAGGCGGAAAAATTTGGTGAATATTTAACTTCTGTTCCTTTAAAAAGTATATTAAATGAGGATTTTAAAGAATATTTAGATATATCAAAATTAGATGAGGAAGTTATAAAAGATATATTAAAAGGAATATATCTTGGTAGTGGATGTATTGTAGATCCTACACAAGATTATCATTTTGAGGTAATATTTAAAAATAAAGCTTGTGCTGATTACTTTTTTAATTTGTTATCTGTACTTGATTTTACTCCAAAAATTATTAAAAGAAAAAAGCAAAATGTAGTATATTTTAAAGATTCAGAACAAATATCACTTTTCTTAAGTATTATTGGTGCAAGTAATGCTGTTTTAAAATTTGAACAAATAAGAGTTGAAAAAGAAGTTAAAAATGCGATAAATCGTGCTATAAATTGTGAGACTGCTAATATTTCAAAAACTGTTAATTCTTCTATAAAGCAAATAGACGCAATAAAAAAATTAAAAGAAAATGGAAAATTTGCCTCTTTAAGTGAGAAACTGCAATATACTGCTAATCTAAGACTTAAGTATAGAGATGAAAGCTTAGAATTCCTTTCTGAAAAAAGTAAAGTTAGTAAATCAGGTTTAAAACATAGACTTGATAAGTTAATAGAATTATCTAAAGAAGAATAAATAAAGTAATAAATTAGAAAATAAATCTATACAGTTATTAGTATAGATTTATTTTTATGTAAAAATGTAAAACTTGATTTACATAAAAATATGTGATATAATATTTACATATTTTTTTATATTATAGAATTATTATTTCTATATCATTGTAAAGGAGGAAAGTGTAACTTAAAACAACAATTACTAAAAAAGGAGGAAAATATTTTGCTTAAACTAGTAGTCAAAGAACTAGATGTTGTAAAGGTTAGTAAAATAATTGTAAAACATGATGTAGAAGCAGTTATTTCTAACCAAAGTATTATTTTAGATGGCAATGTATCAGAGTCTTTACTTGATGAACTATGTTCAAAAATTGATGTTTTAGTAGCTCAAAATTTTCAAGATGATAAGGGTTTAAATGTTGTTACTAATGATTTTACTTTTGATGATTTAAAATTTCCAAAGGTTAAGCGTGGTGAAGTGTATTTTTGCGAATTTGGAGTTCCTTTTGGAAGTGAAATGGGAAAGTATAGACCTGCTTTAATAGTTCAAAATGATGTTGGAAATGAACATTCAAAAACTACTATTGTTATTCCATTTACTACATCAGAAAAAGGAAATTATCCATTTCATTATGAACTTTGTTTTGATCCTAATAATATGCTTGATTATGATGATGAATATGACTTAACTGTTAAAAGTACTGCTTTAGCAGAACAAATAAGAGTAGTAGATAAAAGAAGACTTAGAAAATATATTGGATGCATGAGACCAGAATTCATGGAAAAAATGCAAAATATAATTGATGCAGCTCTTGGATTAAATAGGTGTTGCAATTACATTATTACAAAAAAAGAGGAAATTGTAGAGAAAAAAGAGGAAACAAAAAAAGATATTGAAGCAGAAAAAACTCCTCAAAGCCAAGAAACTGTAAATTTATTAGATTTGAATATTGTACAAATTGAACTTTTATCTTTAGTAAATATTCAAAGTCTTTTAAAAATATATAGATCTTCTACAAGTAATGAAATTTTAATTAAAAGAATTTTAAACTTATTTGGTTTTGACATGAATAAAAAAGGTATGGACTATCTTTTTGAAGCAATTATGATTGCTCCTAAAAACAAACGGTATAACTTCGAGAATTTATGTCAGAATGTATATCTAAAAACTAATAAAGATAATGTTGATGAGATAAAGAGGCTTATTGTAGCTAGAGTTAAAGAAACACTTAAGTTTAAAAAATCTCCAACAATTGATTTCATTCGTTTGGTTAATACTTTTACTAACAAGAAGGAGGAAAGCGGTAGTGAAGAAGATAACATTTGATATTTCTAGCTTTAAAAATGACAATATACGGAAATTTTTAAAAGGAATTAGCAATATTTCTTGTAAGATTCAATATGATATTTTAAATAAAGTTATTGTTGTTGAGGATGTATCTGATTCTGAAATTGATACAGTAATTGACTTGATTGAAAGTAGTAATAATATATCCAGTATAAGCATTAATAATATAGAAGAAAGTAAAGAGGCAGCACATGAAAATGCCACCACAGTAGCTGATAAAACTACCTTTTCTGAAGATAATATAGTTATTGAGAAGGTAGAGTGTAAAAGTGAATATATTAAGCAATTAGTTGAAAAATTACTAAAAACTGTATATCACGTATTATATATTAATAAAGCTACTGAACAGGAGATAGGACGCCATATTATTACTGCTACAACAGAGATACATATGAAATATATTGGAAAAGATATAGTAGATGTTTCTGTTGGTGATATAGTTACTTGTAATTATGGTATCAATCTTTCTGGAGAAGTTAGTGGTTCTGCAATAAACTCGATTGTATTAAATGTTTCAGAGAGTGGACTTGTATATTTACTTCCATTAACAACTTACGAAAATACGTATAAAAAATACGCATCAATGATGCTTTCAAAAGATGATATAGTAAGTAATGAAATGGATAAAAGTAAAGTGTATTATGCTTTACTTAATGGAGGCTCATATATAAATCCTAGAAGAATTAGTAACGTATGTGGAAAAGTTACACCAAATATTTTATCTAAAATTATGTATAGACTTATACAAGTATATGATTTTGGAGGTTTTGATAGCACTAAAGAAGTGGAAAAAAAGGATGAAAAGGTATTACTTCGTTCTACGGAAAAGTCTTTATACGATACCTTTAAATCTGATTTTGAAAAGATAGATGTGTCAAAATCACGTGAGGATAATATAAATATTTTCTTAGATAGTGTATTTCCTGATACAAAAGAAAGAAACTTTTTATTTGATTCATTTAATGTTGTAAGTAATAAACTAACTTACGCAGATTTAATAGTTTCTTTACAACAAAAATATACTTCAAAATCAGAGAGAGAAATAAAACGGATATTGCAAAATGAGTTTAACTCTATTATAACTAGTAAGAATCCGGAAATATTAAAAGATCATCCCAAAATTAGCATTATAACTTTAATAAAATTATTTAACAGAGTTTTAGCTTTTAGTAACCTTGATATAAGTATTTGATATTAATAGCAGAGGAGAAAATATTTTTCCTCTGCTATATTTTATAAATATAAAAAAAGAACATTTATTCTTTTTTATTAAAAAAGTCTTGACAAACATTTGTTTATATATTATAATAAAAGTATAAAAAGAACAAATGTTTATGAGGTGGTATTTATGATAAAATGTAAAATTAATTGCAAATTAAACGCAAAAAGGATTGTGGCAAACATATTATTAATACTTGCAATCTTTACTTTATTTAGACTTTTAGCTGTATATGAATTAGGAAAAGAGGAAGTAAAAACATATGATATTATAATTGATGATAATGATACTTTATGGAATATAGCAAGCAAAATATCTAGTGAAAAAGAATTAAATATACAAAAAGTTATATATGATATACAAGATATAAACAATATGAATTCAAGTAATATATATAAAGGTCAAACATTATTGATACCTATATATAATTAAGATTAAAAAAATAACATATAAAAACCTTTTAAAGCACTAAAAAGTGCTTTTTTATTTGACTGTACATTAATCTTGTGTTATAATTTGCTTATGTATTTTTTAAACTATATTTATTATATATAGTATTTTTTTGTTCGAAAATTTTTAAATAAGGAGAAAATAATATGCAATCTGAAATTACAGTAACTAGCTATGACATTATTGATGATGTTATCATATATGATGATGGTACAATACATTGGGAAGCTAAGTTTTATTTTAATTTTGATAGAATGGAATTTAGAATATATGACTTGTATAAGGGTAGTCTTACTGAAAAGGAAATTGCAATTTTATTAGAGGAGTTTTTTATATATAACGATGTAATATGTAAATGCTATATTCCTAAGGGGCAAAAAATCTATATTGAAGATTTATCTTTACTTGTTAATGGATATAACGTATCTAAAAATGGATATAACATACTTACATATTATATTACTGAAATTGATAATGTAGAAGATGAAAATATAGTATTAAAGAAAGTAAGAGATACTTTTAAGTATATTATGAAAAAGACAGATATACTTGGAAAAGAAACTATTACAATATTGTTTAAAGGGAAAATAAAATACTTTTTTAAGTTTTGCTATTATTTAATGGTAGTGTTAGAGGAATATCAAAGTTTCAAGGATATTGATATAGAATATAAAGTAAAGATAAGATTACATAATCATTTTTTATATTTAATTCCTAGTAAAAGTGATTAAGAAGCAGCCATTTAACTGCTTCTTTTCTTTAT
>CANQPW010000005.1 GCA_947625855.1 uncultured Clostridia bacterium
TGACTTGCTAGGTCTTTCTAGGTTTGAACTTGCATCAAACTAGATATTGTACACCGAACTGGCGCACCTCCTATAATTTCTATTATTATACCATTTTCTAATATTTATTACAATATATTTATAATTTTGATATTTTCCTTTTTTTATAATATTATTTGTAAAATATTGATATAACTTACATAAAATGATATAATAAAAGTTGTGGAGGATTTTATGATTTTATCAAATAGAAAGTTTAATTATATATATTCTATTAATAATCAAGTAAAAGCCATCGGTTCAGATGTAAACTTACTTGATGAATATCTTGAATACAACAAGCTAGTATCAGATCTAATAGATAATAAAGTAGTATTAGAAATGATGAATTATATGCAACATGGTACAACAAGTTGTTATCAACATTGTATAAACGTATCATATTATAGTTATAAACTTGCAAAAAAGCTAAATTTAGATGTACGTTCAGTTGCAAGAGCTGCATTACTTCATGACTTATTCTTATACGATTGGCATAAGGTTATGTTTAAAATGCCACTTTTACAAAAACATGGATTTACACATCCGAAAAAAGCATTAGAAAATGCAACTAAATATTTTACTTTAAATGATAAAGAAAAAGATATAATTTTAAAACATATGTGGCCTTTAACTTTAAAAATTCCAAAATATAAAGAAAGTTATATCGTTATATTAATGGATAAGTATTGTTGCTTACTTGAAACTTTCTATCCTAAGCTTACAAGATTACCTTTTTTAAATAAAATTTTCTACACATAAAAATTTTGTCAAAGTTGTTGACAATGAAAATAAAAGATGTTATAATATGAATTGCTATAAAGATATAGCATATGCGAGTATGGCGGAATTGGCAGACGCACAGGACTTAAAATCCTGCGGGCTTTAACACCCATACCAGTTCGACTCTGGTTACTCGCACCACAAATAAAATGAGTGAAATTTCTTCACTCATTTTTTTGTTTTAAAAATCTGTAAATTTTATATTATTTTCTCTGAAATATCTTTGATATTCTGCCTTTGTTGCATAACCATTTTCAAAAATAACTGTATAAGAGTTGTCTTCGTAAATCTCAACATGAAAAGTTTTTTCTGTCCTTGAAAACATATCCCATTTTGAAATTTCTTCAATCACAGCTTTTATCTTTGAAATATCATTTCTATTAAAAGATAACTCAACATACGTTCTTTCTGCATGGATAATAAAGTATACATCATCATACCTTACCATAACACCATTACAAAACTTTGGCTTTGCTATAAGCATAAAACACTGTGCACCATTATTTAGCCTTGAAGATAAATAAGATACTACCTCATTATTAGAAAATGTCTGTAAATTAACCATTTTTCCATTCCGCTCAAAGCTGATAGACATAGTCTTTTCCTCCTTTATTTTTACTGTTTAAATCAATCATTTTTTACATTTACAAATCTTTCTAAATTGATATTTTTTAAACATCTTTTTAAATCAGAAATAATATCATCTGAGCCATGAATACCCATTTCTCTTGGAAAGGAAAAAATGATATCAGTATCCTTTAAGCCAAAAAAATCTATTATTTGCTTTCTACTTGCTACTTCACCATAAGTGTCCGACCAATCAAGCCGTAATGGTGCTACTTCTGTAACTCTAAAACATAGTCTTCTTAAAAATGATGGATGGCATAAAGGAAAATATACCTTCTTTAAATTGATATTTTCATTTTCCTCTTTTACATTAAAATATAATAATAATGCTTCATCAAAACCTCTACCAGTTATAAACGCAAGTTTAAATAGAACTAAGTTTACAGCATATCCCATTTTTTCGAGTAAATCGATAATACTTATGATTATAGCTCCCCTATTATATATTTCACGAGAACTAGTTTCATAAGGACAAGAAATATTAACATATATATTGATAATTGAATAATTAGGTACAAAAACTCTCCTTAGCATATTGTTAGGATTCATATGAACATAATCAGGTACTGAAGGTGCAAAACCAACAATATCTTTTTTTCGTCCAATCACATTTTCTATATCTAAAAATTCCTTATCAATCTCACTTTTTAAATATAAAAATCTATCAAACTTTTCATTCCAACCATATTCACATAATCTAACAGCTTCATCAAATGAACTAGTTTTACAAAATTCTTGTTTACTTTTTCTACTATCATTACTCGATAATTCATCTTTATTAAAAAATATACAATTAATTTCTGCATTTAATATATAATTTATAAACCTGTCTATATTTTCAAAATAATATTCAACTACATGAGTATCTTTTTTGTTGTACTTCTTTATATTCATAAGCTTTCCTCTTATTTTGAACTCATGCTATCTTTTACATCAACTAAAGCTCTATAAAACTCATTATCTTCTTCTGATATATCAATGTCATTTAAAAGTATTTTTAAATCATCAACATTTAATCCTTTTACTATAACGTTTCTAACAATCTTTTCAAGATCTATACCTTTTTTTCTCATTTCATAAGCATATTCTATACCTCTCATTGAAAAAATTGCTTTAATACGATTTTTTCTCTGAGATTCCCGTAACTCCCAAAATACTTCTAAAATTTCTTTATCAGGATAAAGGACTGCTTCTAAATCTTTATCATAATCAATTTCTTTTATAACATATCTATCAAGTGTTGCACCATCAAGTTTGTTTCTTCCAACATATTCAATACTTCTACCATTTCCCCAAGTATTTGCAGTAGCAACAATTCTAAAATCTTTATGAACTTTTTGCTCACCACAAGGGAAACTATATACACCATTTCTAATAGCATCATTAACAGAAATAAGTGCAGAAGCTAATGAATTATCAATCTCATCTAAAATAAATAATCCGCCTCTTGTAAAAGCTTCATAAAAATCAGTAGATTGATACCTTCCAGAAGCATCAATAAATCCGATAAGTTTATACTCATCCTGGGGGCTATTACATCTATATACATCAAGATTTAATGCTTCAGCTACTTGAGTGAGCATAACATTTTTTCCAGTTCCAGCAGGTCCTGTTAAAAGTACAGGAATATTAAGGCTTACACACTCAAGGACATCTTCAAAATCTTTATGGAAAACGCCCTCAATCTTTTTAACTTCATTATTTCCAGAAATTATCTCAACATGTCTAAAAGGTATAGTAGCTGTATCAATTTTATCTTCGACTTGCTTTAATAATTTAGGCATTAACCTTTCAATACTAAGTTTTATTAAATCATCTAATTTACCATTTTCAAAATATTCTTCATTAATTGTTTTATTAATAAAATTTAAAGTTAATGGTGACATGGAATCACGTAGTTTTTCAATCGTATCTTCCGAACTAACATATTCCTCCACTATTTTTAATAAATCATCCCTTAACTGCTCAACGATATAAGCTTCAAGATTATTGCTAGCCATAAAATTTTCCTCCTTTTTATTTACTATACAATTATGTATGGCATAAAAAATAAATGCATAGCAATTTTATCACAATAGTACTTTTTTTTCAATAGTTTTATGTAAAATACTTGACTTTTTTTTCATTTGTGATATAATGCTTATGCATTATGATTTGAGTAACTACATAATTTTAGTTACGATTATATTTTAATTATATTTTAAAAAAGGAGGCCGGAAATGTGTACAGCAAATTTTCTCGTATTTTAAGATTAAAGCCAATAGGAATACGATTTTGGCCATATGGTGATCAAACACTAAAAATATTTAGTGCTCCAAAATTTTGGTCACAACATAAATATTATACTACTACTGGTTATCATTATGAGGTAACCCTTATATCAAACGATAGCATTTCAATTAGCTTAGAAAGTACTTGTAGAAAAGGTTGTATTCATTTTAAACCTGCAACTCTTACATTAGATGATTTTTTAACACAATTAAAAGAAGCTGTAAAAGAAAATTCAAACTATATAACTCTTGCTATTGCGGTCACTTGTTGTTTTTCCTCTTGTGATACGTGTCTTTTGGAAAACGATAATTGTAAAAAAATGCGTAATAGTGCTTATGAATATCTTTTATCAATTTATTTTAACTATGAAGATATTATAAAAGCTTTAGATTATTATGAAAATTTTGAAGAATACGAAATGGCAAAAAATCCATATAACACTTCTTATTCACAGGGTTCTATGATTTCTTCATATACACCAAAAAAAATTCAAAGAAAAAAGGAGAAAAGAGCTATGAAAAATCAAACCAACTTTTTGGGAATTCAGTGCGGTATGATTGATGATCCCAATGTAGCAGCAACAATGTTAGGCATATGCTTCAAGAACGAGGCCGGCAACTGGATTAAATTTGATCCCAACACCAAGCAGCGGACAGATATGTCAAATGTCCAGGTAGGGAACCTTGGGCCTCTGTACCTTATTCCTTCAAGTAAAGTGGAAGTTGGAACGCCCATTTACTACGAGAACGAGTACTACTATGTAACGGACGCATCAAATCCCAACAAGCTTACCGTTCTTTCCGTTAAAGACGGCGTCGAGAAAACAGTTTATCCTGCTAAGAACCTCTTAGGCCTTAACTTCTATGCTAAAGTTGTTGCCTTAATTGATGCTGAGCAGCTGATGGGTGGCGACAATGATGATCTGCTGGTTGTTATGGCTCTTAGCGGTGGCCTTAACAATGGTGGCGATAACGCCTTCAACCTTAGCTCCGATGGAAACGGTCTTAGCAACCTTTTCCTTTTATCCGCACTCAGTAATAATAAGGAAAACGGTCTTGGCGGTATGTTATCCGGCATCTTAGGAGATGGAGATAGTTCTTCTAATAAACTGCTTCCTTTACTCTTACTTTCTGGTGGCATGAACGGTCAGGGTGGAAACGGCTTTGACATGAATACATTGCTTATGTTAAGTATGCTTAACAAGAAGTCTAGCGGATCTGGTAGCAACGAGGCAAGTGACAACAACAATAACTTAGTATATGCCTTAGAAGACATGATGGCAGCCAAGAAAGAACCCGAAAAATCGGCAGATACCCTTTCTAAGGATGATGTGGCAGCAATTGTCAAGGATACACTCAGATCAGAACTTAAGTCCATTGTAAAAGAAGTTATGGCTGAGACCTCTGCTGACAGCACCAAAGAGTAATACTAACAATAAACAACAATAAACAAATTTTGGCTTGGTGCTTTAATTTAGCACCAAGCCTTTCTTTGGAGGTATAATATGTCAAGTATATCATTTAGGAAACGGATAAAAATAGATGATACTACGACCTTAAACATCAGTAAAAAGGGTTTTTCGATTAGTAAAAAAGTAGGAAATACGACTGTAAATTCAAGAGGAACTGTTACTACAAATCTTGGAAACGGTATAATTTTAAGAGATTCATTAAAACCAAAAACAACTAAAAAAAATTCAAAAAATAAGTAGAGCAAAACTCTACTTATTTATTTACTCATTAAACCCGAGTATTTTTCCTGATTTAAAATTATAATATCCATCTTCTAATTCTATTAAATCAAGTTCATCATCTCTACCAACATAATCTTTTATGTTATATTCAAATGAAACATTACCATTTTTTGCATTATATATTGTATATTTTTCATCATTTCTAACAATTAAATAATTGTCATCATAGTATTCTTTATACGCATTTTCAATATTTGATATTAAGTTTCCTTTTAAATCATATAGTTTAATAATTTTATCATTTGAATTTTCAACTATAATATAACTATCAGATATAACATTATCTCCTCTTTGTAAAGGAATTTTTTTATTTTCATTTATAAAAATATAATCATTTGTAGCACTCTCATCTTGAATTGTAACTACCAAAGTTTCACCATAATATGTATAATTAGAAACTCCCTCTAATACCAATTTACCTTTCAAATTATATACATCATATTTTCCTTTTTCTAAACTTTCAGCAACTATATAATCTAATTTATTATTTCCAGGAGCTACAAAAAAATGATTTTCTATTTTATTTATTAAACCTCTCCTGTTATATAATTCCAAATTATCAGCATCAGATATTACAAAATATATATTATTATTTGAATCTAGTAATAATTCAATTTCATTTTCAGAAGTAAATATTTTATTATAATTTGAATCATAAATAGTATACTTATCTTCTCTTTTTCCATCAACTAATGACATTTGAGTTAAAATCATATATTTACCATATTTATTATTTGCTGATACAGAAGTACAATTTGAAGTATCAATAGTATCTTTAACACTCATATCCTTGTTATATATTACAACTTCATTTTCTTTAATTTGAATATTATAATTAAAAGTTAGGTTTTCTACATTTTCAAATAATTCTTCTCCACTTGTTAAATCAAAATATCTATTTTTACCATTTTCATTAACATTAATCACAGTATCATAACTATTATCAAATTTATCAAAATAATATATATCATTCTCATTTAGCTCATTACTAGCTGTAAATAATATTTTTCCATCTTCATTTATATAACTGTAATCTTCATTTTCTCCAACAAATAATATATCAGATGTCTCATCATTGGATAATATTGAAATATATTCATATTCAACAGGTATAACTTCATTTCCACTATAATCTATAACACCATATTTGTTCTCCTTTTCAACGCTATAATACTTTCCATTTGCTAATTGTGTTATGCTGTTATATACCCCATAATCTATTATAACCTTCTCATTTTTATTAATTAATGCATGTTCTAAATAATTTGGATTATCTGTAAGAGCCTTACTAACGCAAGTAGTATCATAATAAAAATCACTCATATCTGAATATCCAGTATATTTTAAAACTTTATTATTTCTTGTTATATATGTAAAATCTCCATTTTCACTTTTCACTAATTTTGCATATCCAACTATAACTTCTTCTTCTTTTTCATCATCATTTTTACTAAATATATTAGTACATATAAATATTGCTACAATTAATACAACTACTATAATGCAAATTAATGCATATTTTATCAAATTATTCTTGTTGTTTTCCATAGCAAATCCCTCTTTCTCATAATAATATAGTATATTAAATTGCTATTTTTGTCAATAATAGCAGATGAATTTAATTTCATCTGCTACAAACTTATATATTTACTTTTATTTTAGCCATATCTGAATATACAATATAACAATTATTATCATTTTTCATTTTTTGGAAACATAATGTTCCAGTTACACTTTCGCCAACTTCTAATAATTTGCTGTCAAGAGTTGCCTCTTTATATGTATAATCAATCATAGGATCATAATCTTCTCCATATCTATCTACTAATGAGAAGTCATATTTACTTATATATGTAGGAGTATCATCAGTATTTTTTATTGTAATTGTTACCATTACAAGCTCATAATCATTATTATATGCTTGTAAATTTTCACTGCCTTTATATCTTTCTATTTTATCTATTGTTACTGTACTATAATTATCTTTGATTTCCTTTCCTATACTATATTCTTTTAGTCTTGAAATATCATCATCATCGTCATAATCATAGTCGTAATCGTAATCATTATCATAGTCATAATCATCATAATAATCATCATAATCATCAAATATTTCATTTCTTATGCCGTTTGTTATAATATTTTTACTTACACTTCCTACAAATGCAAAAACAAAAATTAATACTATTGCTAATATCATACTTAATCCAGATGTTACTATACCAACTATTGGCATAGCTTTATTATTTTTTCCTCTAGATTTCATTGTAGCAAGTGAAACAATACCAAGAATTATTCCTACTATTGCAGGTACATATGCAAACATACCAATAAATGGTATAAAAGAAATTACAATTGCAATAATTCCTAAAACTAAAGATGCTACTTCCATAATCCTTCCTCCTTATTTACTTTTTTTATTTTCTTTTTTAAATAATTTATTTTTTAAATTTTCAAAAGTATACCATAATGAAGATGCTATAAATACAGATGAATATGTACCTATAATAACACCTAAAATCAATGGTAATGAGAATTCTTTTAATACTTGTTGGTCATATATAACAGAAAAAACATATACAATAGCTATTGCAACAACAGTAGTAATTGATGTGCATATTGTTCTACCCATTGTTTGACTTATACTAGTATTAATTGTACCTTTTAAATCAGCACCACTAGATACAAGTTTTTTATTTTCTCTTATTCTATCATATATAACGATAGTATCATTTATAGAATAACCAATAATTGTAAGTATTACAGCTACAAAACTTGAATTTATTGGGAATTTTATAAAGCCATATATTGCTACTATAAATAAAGCATCATGTATAAGTGTTAAAATTGCAGATATTGCAGCAGTAAAGCCTAATGTTCTAAATCTTACAAAAATGTATAAAAGTACTATAACTATTGCAAGTGATAAAGCAAGTACTGCTGAATTTAGCAATTCTTTACCATAAGATGGTTGAACATTTCTTACTGATGGTTCATCCATATTTACATATCTTTCTTTTAAAGCACTAATTATTTTATCAGATGTATCTTGATCAATAACTTGTGTTGTAATAGATACAGAATTATCTCCACCACTTGTTTTTTGAACTAATACAGAAGACCCTGTTATCTGAGTTACTAAATCAGTTATTTCATTATTGTCACATTCTTCTTTAAGCTCTGCTCTAATTGTTGTTCCACCTTTAAAATCAATATCAAAGGTAAAGTCAGTAATTAAGCCATAAACAATTCCTGAAATAATTACTATAAGTGAAAAAGCCAAAAATACATATCTATATTTTATAATATCCTTAGTCATTTTCTTTTACCTCCTTTTTTACTCCAAATAAGAAGGTATGCTTGTCACATAATGGCATAAATTCTTTTAATAAATATTTTGTAAGTACGACTGCTGTAAGTAAACTTAAAAGTACACCTAAAGCAAGAACTATACCAAAGCCTTTTACAAAGCCTATTCCCACAATGTAAAGTAATATTGCTACTGTAAAAGTAGTAACATTTCCATCAACTATTGCTGTCATTGCATTTTTAAAACTTCTTTCAAAAGCTTTTTTATAATTTACATTTTGCTTCAATTCTTCTTTTAATCTTTCATATATTATTACGTTAGCATCAACTGCCATTCCAATTGATAATATAAGACCTGCTATACCTGGTAAAGTTAAACTTATATTTGTATTTGAAATAATTAAAATATTTAAAGCTATATATGCAATTAAAGATATACTAGCTACTAATCCAGGTACTCTATATACTACAAGCATAATTAGACAAATCAAAATTAATGCTACAATTCCAGCCTTTATACTTATTTCTAAAGCCTGTTGACCTATATATGGGTCTATATATTCTTTGTTTATTACTTCTAAACTAAATGGTAAAGCACCAGAATCAATTAACATAGCATATTGTCTTGCTTGTTCTTCTTTTTCTTTATTGCTCTCTGATCCCATAGTAATTATTGCAGTATTTGAATTAATTTGTTGACTTACTACTGGTGATGTTATAAGAGTATCATCAAGATATATAGATATTGTTTTACCAATTAAATTTGCTGTTGCCTCACTAAATTTTTTTGCTCCTTCATCACTAAATGTTAATTCAACATGTGGATTAGCAAATCCTGTTGAATCTGTTGCAGAGTTACTATATTTTGCTGAAGCAATATCATCACCTGATAAAAGTACATTTGAATCAGGATCTCTAAATTCAATCTTTGCTGTTTTATCTAATCCTTCAACTGCTGTTATAGGATCATTTGTAGTATCACTCTTATCCCTTGGTACTTCAACAGTTATTTGATTTGTCGCTAAATCATATCTAACAATATAATCAAATATATTTTTAGAATATAATCTGTTTTCAATTACCTCTACTGATTTTTTCAAATCATATTCAGTTATTTCTTTTCCTTCTTCTGCAATTGCTTGATATGTTATTGTGACACCACCACTAATATCAAGTCCAGTATTAATTTCTTTTGCACTTTTAATAATATTTCTACCTTTTATAGTTAAACCAAATAATGCAAAATATGTAATTAATGCTACAATTGCTACATATATTACTATTTTTATAACATTTTTAAATTTCACTTAAAATCCCTCCTGTAACATCTGTAATTATACTATTTTTATCTAATTTAGTCAAGAAAAAAATAAAAGCTACAAAATGTAGCTTATTATTCATTAATATCTTTCAAACTTTCGTTAAATTTCTTTTCATCTTCTTCTGAAAAATTAACTATTTCGCTAATTTTTTCTTTATCAGACAAATCTTCTTCTTCACTTTTTTCTTCATTTTCTACATTTTGTTCTTCTTTATTTTCTTCTACATTCTTTTTTGCTATATCATCTTTTTTATAATTTTTTGAATAATCTAAAATTTCATGGATTTTTTCATAACATTCTTGTGGATTTTTTATACTATATATTACTAAACCATTATTTCTATTTTCAGCATTAGTATAAATTACTATAATACCATAACCTAGAATTCTATCTGTTATTGTTCTTCTAATTTCAACCTCTCTTATATTTGAGTATTGTATAGTTTTAGTATGTTGATTTAAAAAAGAATCTTCATAAATCATATAATCATCATAAAAAGTATAACTTAAATATTTATACTGTAATACTTGAAAAGTAATATGTATAATTAATTTTATAGATAATACAATAATTAATGCAATAAATATTATATTTAATAATTGTGATACATTAACAACATCTGTTATACTATTAAAATCTATTACATTATTAAAAATTAATAAAACAATATATAATATTATGGTACCTAAAAGCATAAAAGTTGAATTTTTAATTTTTCTACCTGTTGGCATTATCATTTCATATATAAAATTAAATTTAGGTTTTATTATATATTTGGGTTCATTTTTTTTAACTTCTTCCATATTCTTCTCCTTATTTTACAATAGTTCCTATCTTCTCACCTAAAGTTGCTCTCTTTATTGATTCTTCTTCATTTAAAGCAAATACTATTATAGGTAAGTTATTTTCCATACATAAAGTTATAGCAGTAGTATCCATTACTCCTAATTTTTCAGATATTGACTGCATATATGTTACTTCATCATATTTTTTTGCATCTTTATACTTTTTTGGATCTTTATTATACACACCATCAACATTTTTGGCAAGTAAAATTACTTCTGCATCCATTTCTACTGCTCTTAATGCTGCAGCAGAATCAGTAGTAAAATATGGATTTCCAGTTCCACAAGCAAATATAACTACTCTTCCTTTTTCTAAATGTCTTATTGCTTTTCTTCTAATATATAGTTCGGCAATTTGTCTCATTTCAATAGCACTCATAACTCTTGTAGGAATATTTTTAGTTTCTATCATTTCTTGAAGTGCTAATGCATTTAACATTGTAGCAAGCATTCCCATATAATCTGCTGTTGTTCTTTGCATATATTCTGCTCCATTTTTACCTCTCCAGAAATTTCCTGCACCTATAACAATTCCAATTTCTACTCCATCTTTTGCAAGCTCTACAATTTGATTTACAACTTTTTCTAATTTTTCTTTATCTATTCCTTTTCCATCTTTTCCACCTATTGCTTCACCACTTAATTTTACAAGTATTCTTTTATATTTATATTTCATACGCATTAACCTCTTAGTATTCATTTTATAATATAACCTTTATATTTTCAATAGTTTGCATAAAATAAAAAAATAAAGTATGCTCAAATTACTTAAACATACTTTACTTTATAATTAGTTGTTCATTTGTTTCATTACTTCTTCTGCGAAGTTTTCTTCTTTTTTCTCTATTCCTTCGCCTCTTTCAAATCTAACAAATCTTCTTATTACTATATTTTCACCAATTTTTGCTATTAATTCAACTAAAAGTTCTCCAACAGTTTTATCTGGATCTTTTACAAATGGTTGATCTAACAAGCAAATTTCTTCGTAAAATTTATTTAATCTTCCTTCAACTATTTTTTCTACGATTGCTTCTGGTTTTCCTTCTTCTAATGCTTGTGCTTTTAATATTTCTTTTTCTTCTTCAACAACAGATGCTGGAACTTCTTCACGTCTTACATATTTTGGATTTGCTGCAACTATATGCATAGCTACATCTTTAACAAATTTTTTGAAATCTTCGTTTTTAGATACAAAATCTGTTTCTGAATTTACTTCAACTAAAGCACCATACTTTCCACCATGTATATATGCTTCAACTAATCCTTCAGAAGCAATTCTGTCAGCTTTTTTAGCTGCTTTTGCAATACCTTTTTTCTTTAAAAGTTCTACTGCTTTTTCCATATCGCCATCAGTTTCTACTAATATTTTTTTGCAGTCCATTACACCTGCACCTGTCATTTCTCTTAATTCTTTAACTTGTTCAGCTGTTATAGCCATTACAAAGCACCTCCTATAATTAATTATTTTCTTCAACTTGTTCAGTTTTTTCTTTTTTGTTATGAGTAGGTTTCTTGTTATTTTGTCTTGGTTTTCTTTCTATTTTGTCTACTCCTTCTTTTTGTACTAATTCTTCCATTGTTACAGTTTCTTCATCATCTGCTTCAGTAAGATTTCCTTCTTTAGCTTCTATTACTGCATCAGCTATTTTAGAAGCAATCAAACTTACAGATTTTACTGCATCATCATTACCAGGAATTACATAATCTACATCATCTGGATTACAGTTAGAATCGATTAAACCAATTGTTGGAATATCAAGTTTTCTAGCTTCTTTTGTGCAGATATATTCTTTCTTTGAATCTGCTAAAAAGATAAGGGATGGAAGTTTTTCCATATCCTTTATACCACCTAAATTAGTATTTAAGATATCCATTTCTTTTCTTAAATTAATTACTTCTTTTTTAGGTAATACATCAAAAGTTCCGTCTTGTTCCATTTTTTCTAAATTAACAAGTCTTGCAATTCTTTTCTTAATAGTTGCAAAGTTAGTTAAAGTTCCACCTAACCATCTACTATTAATATAATACATTCCACATCTTTCAGCTTCTTGTTTTATAGTTTCTTGAATTTGTTTCTTAGTTCCTACAAAAAGAACTAATCCACCATTTGCTACAACTCTTTTTGTAAGATTGTAAGCTTCTTGAACTTTTTTTGAAGTTTTTTGCAAGTCTAAAATATAAATTCCATTTCTTGCAGTAAATATGTATGGAGCCATTCTTGGGTCCCATCTTTTAGTTTGGTGTCCAAAATGTACACCGGCTTCTAGTAATGATTTCATTGGTATAATTGCCATTTAAAATTCCTCCTTCTTTTATTCCTCCACGAATATCAACATTTATTACATCCATATAGGAAGAAGCATAAACTACTTTCGTGTGTGATATATTGTGATAAAATCACATCTTGCATAAACATTACTCATTATGCAAGCGTATATATTATAGCATAAAAAAAGTGAATTATCAATACTTTTGGAATATTTTTTAGGATATCAAAAATAAAAAGAGTTGACCATATTTTAGCCAACTCTATATTTATATAATTTATGCAACTACAAAAGGTGCAATACCAGCTGCAACCTTACTTATCTTTTCTTCTAAGCTATATTTTGAATCAAACATAACATACTCATGTATATTGGACTTTATAGTAAGGTCCATAAGATATGAATTTCTACCTGGCACCGCATCTGCTATAATCTTAAGGATATCTGGTTTATCTAAGGTTGATTCTTCATTTTTTTCTGCTATTCTTATAGCTGGCTTCTTTTCTCCAGCTAATATCCATAAAACACTTGCCTTAAAGTAATCAATTTTTTTCATTCCTGTAAATGGTACAACAATTTCTTTCAGATCACATTTTTGCATAAAAATACCTCCGAGATTATTTTTTTCCGAATCCTATAATTAAGAATTCTAGTAGTTTATTATTCTTGTATTGTAACACATTTTTATATACATGTCAATAACTAGAAAAATTTAATTAAATATATATAAAATAATAGCTGATAAGTTATATCAGCCATTATCTTTTAATTTGCAAATATTTCATCAAATTCTTCACCAGATATTTTTTCCTTTTCAATTAATTTTTCTGCTACCTTGTGAAGTTTATCAATGTTTTCCTTTAATATTCTTTCTGCATATGTATATGCTCTTGTAATTATATCTTTTACTTCTTCATCAATTTCATATGCTACTTTTTCACTATAATTTCTTGAAGTTGTCATTTCTTTACCAAGGAATACTTCTTCTTGTGTAGAGCCAAAACTTATTGGTCCAAGTTTATCAGACATACCGTATTTCATAACCATTTCTCTTGCTATTTTAGAAGCTCTTTCAATATCGTTTGAAGCACCTGTACTAATATCATTTAATACTAATTGCTCTGCAACTCTACCTCCTAAAAGTGATACAATATGCTCATTCATTTCAGATTTTGAAGTATAACTTTTATCTTCATTTGGTTTATACATAGTATATCCACCTGCCATACCTCTTGGTATGATAGAGATTTGATGTATTCCATCATGATTTGGTAAAAATCTTGAAACAACTGCATGACCTGCTTCATGATATGCTGTTAAACGTTTTTCTTTATCACTTATAACCTTACTTCTTTTTTCAGGTCCCATCATAACTTTAACCATTGCATCTTCAACATCAGTTAAATTAATAGTATTTTTATTTTTTCTTGCAGCAAGTAAAGCAGCCTCATTAATCATATTTTCCAAATCTGCTCCACTAAATCCTGCTGTATTTTTAGCTATTACCTTAAAATCAATTCCTTTTATAAAAGGTTTATTTTTTGCATGAAGTTTTAATATTTCTTCTCTTGCTCTTAAATCAGGTAAATTTACAACTATTTGTCTATCAAATCTTCCAGGTCTAAGTAATGCTGGATCTAATATATCTGGTCTGTTTGTAGCAGCCATAACAATTATACTTTCATGTGTTGCAAATCCATCCATTTCTACAAGTAATTGATTTAAAGTTTGTTCTCTCTCATCATGTCCACCACCAAGACCTGCACCTCTGTGACGTCCAACTGCATCAATTTCATCAATAAATACAATACATGGAGAATTAGCTTTTGCCTCAGCAAATAAATCTCTTACACGTGATGCACCAACACCTACAAACATTTCAACAAAATCTGATCCACTTATAGAGAAAAATGGTACATTTGCCTCTCCAGCAACAGCTTTTGCAAGTAATGTTTTACCTGTACCTGGTCCACCAACTAAAAGAATACCCTTTGGAATTCTAGCACCCATATCTAAATATTTTTTAGGATTTTTTAAGAATTCTACTTCTTCTTCTAATTCTTCTTTTTCTTCTTTAAGACCTGCTACATTTTCAAAAGTTACTTTCTTTTTAGAATTTTTATCTATCATCTGAGCTCTATTTTTACCAAAGCTCATAGCCTTATTATTTCCTTCATTTGTCTTTTTAATCATATATATAAATATGAATAAAGTACCTAAAAGTAAAATAATATTTGGTATAAGTGGTGCTATAACTTCCATAGCAGTTTCATTTGCTACATTTAACTCAAATTCACCTGAAATAACTTTTGGTTGAATAGTCTCAATAAATGTAGTAGATGAAGGTATTTTTACCTCCCTTAAAACATTATCCTCATCTTTAAGCTTAACTTCTGCTGTAAGCCTATCATTTTTTAGTTCTATACTTTCTACACTTTTATTTTCTATTTTTTGCATTAACTCAGTATATGACATTTCTTGAGTAATATTACTGCTAAGCAAAGAAATAGCATATAATGCTAATCCAATAATTAACAAATATGAAAGTACAGTTCTAATAGTTCCATTCTTCATAACGTATCCCCTTTACATTTAATATAAAATAGCTATATTCTTATTTATTATTTCTATTTTAAATTTATTACCAATTATATATTTTTTTCCTTTTATAGATTTTTCTAATAATTCTAAAATATCGTTAATATGTATATTAGTTAATCCATCTAAATCTTTCATTTTATATTTAATAATTTCTCTAATTACTCTTTTTCTTATACTAATATGCTCTGATAATATTTTGCTATAATTAAATTTTACTACATCATTTGCTTCTAATACACATTGCTTAACTATATTAGATGTATACTCATTTAAGAAATCTTCATCTTCAATTAAAATTTTCTTCATTCTAAGTATACTATTTACTATATTAGGATTATAATCCTTTTTTAATTCTGGTATAAGTATATTTCGAACTTTATTCCTCTTATATATTATATCAAAATTTGTTTTATCAATACATGGATTTATATTTTTTAATATATTATACTCCATAATATCTTTTTTTTCAACTGTAATAAGTGGCCTTATAATATTTTTATACCTAAATTCTATACCTGTAAGTCCTTTCAAGCCACATCCCCTAAACAGATTTAAAAAAATAGTTTCTACATCATCATCTGCATTATGTGCAGTTACTATTTTTTGAGCATTTTCCTTTAATAATACTTCATCAAAAAATTCATACCTAATTTTTCGACCATAAGTTTCTTCAGACATCCTTTCTTCTTTAGAAAATTTCTTTACATCTTTTTTAAGGTAATAAAAAGGTATGTTCAACTTTTTACAATTTTCTTCAACATATATTTTTTCATTTTCTGATTCTTCTCTTATCATATGATTTACATGAGCTACCACAAGTGTGTAAGATATATTATATTTTTGTTTCATTCTATCTTTTAAATCATATAATACATTTAATAAACACATAGAATCAGGGCCACCTGAAACGGCTACTACTAGTTTATCTTTATCTTCTATTAAAGAATTTTGAATAATATTTTTTTCTACTTCATCTTCTATTAATTCAATTATATTTTCATTTTCTTTTTTTATCATGTTTCTGGACCTCTATATAAATTAGCAAACTTAGTGTATTGACCAAGCCAAGCAAGTTCAACAGTACCAGTTTCACCATTTCTGTTTTTTGCTATTATAACCTCTGCAATATTTTTCTTATCTGTTTCAGGGTTATAATAATCTTCTCTATGTAAAAACATAACAATATCTGCATCTTGTTCTATTGCTCCAGATTCACGAAGATCACTTAACATAGGTCTATGATCTGTTCTTGATTCAGTAGCACGACTAAGTTGAGATAATGCTATTACTGGAATTTTTAATTCTTTTGCAAGTATTTTTAATGATCTACTTATATCTGATATTTCTTGTTGTCTTGAAGTATTATTTCTTGATTTTGACTCCATAAGCTGTAAATAATCAATTATAACTAGTCCTATATTCTTCTCAAGTTTTGCCTTTCTACATTTTGCTCTAAGCTCAGCAGCAGAAAGTCCTGGAGTATCATCTATATATAATGGTACATCCGTTAATTTTCCACTAACTTCTCCAAGCTTTAACCAATCTTCAGAATCAAAACTTGCATTTCTTAATTTTGAGCTATCTATTTCACTTTCACTACTAAGTATTCTTGTTACCATTTGTTCTTTTGACATTTCTAAACTAAATATCATAACTGGTGTCTTCATATGCATTGCAACAAAATTAGCAATATTTAATACAAATGCAGATTTTCCCATAGCAGGACGTGCTGCTATAATTATCAAATCTGACGGATTAAGACCAGATATCTTATTATCTAAATCTATAAACCCAGACTCAATTCCTGACACTTTATTTTTATTTTGGTACATATTTTCTATCATGTCAAATGCTGTTACAAGAATTTCTTTCATGCTAGAATAACCTTTTGAATTTCTATTTTGTATTACATCAAAAATTTGCTTTTCTGCATGTTCCATTATAGCATCTACTTCTTCAGTTTGTGAATACCCTAGTTTTATAATATCATTTGCTGCTTTAATTAGTTTTCTTAATACTGATTTTTCTTCTACGATATTTACATAGTTTTCAATATTAGAAGTAGTTGGAACATTATCAATAAGTGTTGCAATATACTGATTATCACCAACTTTTTCAAGTGTACCTCTAAGTCTTAATTGTTCCATCAAAGTTATCATATCTATATGTTTTCCAAGAGAATAAACTTCAAGCATCGCTGCATATATCTCTCTATTATCTTCTCTGTAAAAATCTTCTGGTTTTAATTTTTCAACTGCAACATTTACGGCTTCTACATCAACAAGCATTGAACCTAAAACAGCTTGCTCAGCAATAGTATCATTTGGTTGTACTCTATTTAATGTTTCATCTTCCATAATATACACCTACAATCCAACAACTACAATTTTTAAATCTGCTATTACTCCTTCGTATAATTTTACTTGTACATTATATGTTCCCAAATTTTTTATTGGTTCTTTTATAGAAATTTTCTTTTTATCAACTACAATTTTAAACTTTTTGTTTATTTCATCTGATATATCTTTTTCAGTAACACTTCCAAATAATTTGCTACCTTCTCCTACTTTATGTCTAAATTCTATGTATGATCCTTCTAGTTTTTTCTTATCTACTTCGGCAGCTTCTTTTTCGGTTTTTCTTTTAAAAGCTTGTGCTTCAATTTTAGTTTTAGCTTCATTTAAAGCTTTATTATCTGCAATACTTACCAATTTTTTTGGTATTAGGAAGTTTCTTGCATAGCCTTCACTTACTTCTACGATTTGATGCTTCTTTCCTATTCCTTTTATATCTTGATTTAATACAACTTTCATATGTTATGCTCCTTCCTATTACTATTATTCTTGATTAAAATATTCTTCTATACTATCAAGTAATTTTTCTTTAGCTTCATCTAATGTTACGCCAGCAATTTGAGCACCAGCAAACGTTAAATGTCCTCCTCCACCTATTTTTTCTAGGATATATTGTACATTAATATCACCAAGTGATCTACCTGAAATCATTATTACATCATCAACTTTACATAGTACAAAAGATGCCAAAATACCTGAAATTGATAATAACTCATCTGCTGCTTGAGCAGCAATTATAGGCATATCACTATGTTTTTCTTCACATAATGATATTGCAATTTTTCCTTTTATAATTTCAGCATTTTTAACAATTTCTACTTTAGTGATATATGTTTCAAAATCATTTTGAAATAATTGTTTAACCTCAGTTACATCTATACCATATTTTTTTAGATATGCAGCAACTTCAAAAGTTCTAACACCTGTTTTAAACATAAAATTTTTTGTATCAATTACAATACCAGCATACAAGCATTCTGCTTCTGTTGGTGAAAGTGTAATATTATCAAGATACATTAAAAGTTCAGTAACAAGTTCAGAAGCTGATGAAGCATATATTTCATGATAAGTAAGTAATGCATTATCAATAAACTCTGGTCCACGTCTATGATGATCAATTACTGCTATCTTCTCAAAATTGTCTAAAAATTCTGGATAAGCTAAATATGATTTTTTATGTGTATCTACCACTACAATAAAATCATTACTTGTAATATTTAATTTTTTTAAATCATTATTTGTAATAAATACTTCTTTATATTCATCAGATTCTTTCAATTTATCTATAATGTTTTTTGTACTACTATTGCTTTTTGTATCAATTACAATACTTGTATGCTTATCTAAACTTTTAGCAATTTTATATACTCCAACTGCTGCACCAATACAGTCAATATCAGTATTCTTATGTCCTATAATATAAATATTATCTGATTTTTCCATAACTTCTTTTAATGCTTGTGATATAGTTCTTGCTCTAACTCTACTTGTTTTTTCAAGTCCTAAGTTTGAACCTCCAAAGAATTCAAACTTTTTGTCTTTTTTTACAACAACTTGATCACCGCCACGACCTAAAGCAATATCTAATGCTGACGAACTAGATTTATATCTGTCTTCTAAACTTTGTTCAGAATAAGACATACCAATAGAAATTGTAATAGGCAATTTTGTTAGATTAGTAATGTTTTTTACTCTTTCAAGTATTGTAAATGTACTTTCTTCCATTTTCTCTGCATACATTTTTTCTATAAATAATATGAATTTATCCTTATCAACTTTTGCAATTACACCTTTATTTTCAGAAGCAAACTCACGCAATTCTTTCTCAATCATTGAAGTAATTTCTGCTTTTTTTACTTCATCTAAGCCTTGCATTGTTTCTTCATAATTATCAACAAATATCATACCTATTGTAACTTTAGTATCTTCTAGTGTCTTTTTTAAATTATTCTCATATGTTTTATTAATAAATGATATTAATAAACATTCTGAATCATCAAATTTTATATGATTTCCAATAGCATTATATACTTCATCATCTCTCACATTTAAAAGTACACTTGTTACTTCAGTATGCTTTTTTTGTATGTTTAACTTTATTGCTGTATCCTCAATAATTTCATCAGTTAATAAATGAATAGCAACATTATTTTTCCATATAATTTTGTTTTTATCTGTAACTATAACCATTGGTATATCAATAATAGTGAAACTATCTTTTAGGATTACATCTAGACTTTTTGACATTTCATCAATTTTATACTTTTTTCCCTTAATTTCACTAACACATATATATATACATATTAATGCAGCTATTAATATAATAGTTAAATCAAAATAAAGAGTGGCTGGTTTTAAAACAGATGCTAAAGAAGCAATTATAATTATTAATGAAAATATTGATATTCTTACTGAAAAAGTTTTAAAATCAATCCATTTTTTCTTATTTAATCTACCCATCCAAAACATCCTTCTTTTTACCACTATATTGTACTATTTTTAAATATATTTGTCAATATTGGAAAAATTATATTATGTAAAAAGTATGAGCCCCATTTAAAGGTTTCTCATACTTTTTTCTATCCAGTTTATTAATTCATTTTTTGTAATAATACCCTCTAACCTAAATTTTACATCACCATTTTTATTTGTAATTAAAATTGTAGGTATAGAATTTATATTATATATATTTGTCATACTCATATTTTTTGTTACGTTTATATATTCAAAATCTAATTTATCACTATATCCTTGCATAACTTCAGAAACTATCTCATTAAACTCAATTAACTTATCTTCTGAATCCATACTAAATTCATATAATTTATATTCTTTTGTTTGCTCGATTTTACCTGATGTTAAATTAACCTTTTTATAATTTTTATTATCGCTATTTATTATTACATTATATAATATAATAACAAAAATGCAGGCAACAATTGTTAATAATATAACATATAAACTTTTCTTATTCAATTTTAATCTCCTCATAGTTATTATATAAAATTTTATTTGATAAATCAAATTTATCATTTTTTCTTAAATATACTTTTAAAATTAATCTTATGTTTTCATTGTTTTTTTCTTCTTCCTTTAGTCTTTTTAACAAAAATTTTAATTTACAATTTTGCTCCATAGTAAATAAAATAGTCAGCAATACAACAAATATTAATATAAATTGAAATATTATTGTATTCATAAGTGCCACCCCTTTCAATAGCAAAATCATTTATATATTTTATAACGCCACAAGTATTGTAATATATACAATAGATTTTTCTAATATACTATTTTGATTTTTAATATTGTAAAATAATTTTTAGAAATTTGGAGGTATATTATGATAAAAGATATAAATTTTTCAAAAAATAAAGTAAACGCAAGCTACAAAACAATATATATGCGTAATGAAACAATTGAAAAACTTAACAAAATAGCTGTTGATAATAATACATCTTTTAATAATGTAGTAATAAATATGATAAATTATTGCTTAGATAATAACTTAGAAAATTAATATAGTATATTTTTTTATTATTTTGATATACTAATATCAAATAACAAGAAAAAATTTCTTTATTAAAAATAATAAAGAAATCAATTTTAGGCTACTTTAAATAGTAGCCTTATCTTCTAAACGCAATTTGTCTGCAATCATTGCAATAAACTCAGAATTAGTTGGTTTACCCTTATTTGAATTTACAGTATATCCAAATATTTTATCATGCATTTCAATTTGTCCTCTATTCCAAGCAACTTCAATAGCATGTCTTATAGCACGTTCAACTCTTGAAGGAGTTGTAGAGAAAGTTTTAGCAAGAGTAGGATATAGTGTTTTTGTAATTGAATTAATTACATCTTCATTTTCAACAGCAAGCATAATAGCCTCTCTTATATATTGATACCCTTTTATATGTGCAGGCACACCAACATTATGAATCATATTTGTAACTCTAACTTCAAGTGGTACTACTTTAGTTACACTGTTTACTTTTTCATTTGAAGAAAAGCCAACTGTATTTACTTTTTCTTCCTTGCTACAATCAAGTAAATCTCTTATTCTTTCTACAAGTGCATTCATATCAAATGGTTTTACTACATAGTATGTTGCACCAAGTGTTATTGCTTTATGTGTTATTTTTTCTTGACCAATTGCAGACATAACTATTGTTAAAGGTGGAACAATATCTTTATCATTTGCAATATCATTTAAAACACCAAGTCCATCTTTTTCAGGCATAATTATATCTAATAATAATATATCTGGCTCCAATTCCTTAATTTTATTTTTTGCATTTTGACCATCAAATAAAGTTTCAACAACTTCCATATCATCTTGTGAATCTATAAACATAGCTAACAATTTTACAAATTCTTTATTATCATCAACTATCATAACTTTTGTTTTATTACTCATAAATTTTCCCCCTTAAGTTTACTTAATAGCGTATCCATATTATATATAAAATTTGCTCAAAAATCAAGTATTTTTGCCGTATTCTAGCATCGAGTTTTGTCGAAAACAATCGAAATCATCAAATTTTTTAAAATTTTCCTATTATTACCAGTATTATTTAAAAAATATAACACAAATTAATAGTGTAAAACAAAATCGTTTTACTACATAAAAAATATTGGAGGTGAATTAAAGTGGCAAACTCTAACAGTAAAATGTCTAACAAGCAAGCTAAAGCAGCTTTAGACAAATTCAAATATGAAGTAGCTAATGAACTTGGTGTTAACTTAAAACAAGGTTATAACGGAGATTTAACTTCTAGAGAAGCTGGTTCTATAGGTGGAGAAATGGTTAAAAAATTAGTAGCACAAGCAGCTAATCAAATGCAATCTCAACAATCTAATCAATAATCATTTAACGAAATAAACCAAAGATAATTAATCTTTGGTTTATTTATGTTTAATATTTTAATTTTTTTAATCTCCATTTTCTTATTACAAATGCGCTTATAGCAAGTATAATTGGGAAACCAATTCCTGAAAGTATACCAACTTGTAAATTTTCTCCCATTATTTGAGATACATTTCCTACTATTACAGGACCAATTGATGCACCTAAATCACCTGCTAATGCTAAAAATGCAAACATCGTAGTTCCACCTTTTGGTAAAATTGATGAAGATATACTAATAGAGCCTGGCCACATAATTCCAACAGAAAAGCCACATAACATACATCCTATCAAACCTAAAACTGGAATACTTGCAAGTCCTGCTAGAAGATAACAACAAAAGCACATAAGTCCAGAAAATACCATAAATACAGTTAAATCAATTTTTTTATTAAATTTTACATATAATACTCTACTAAGTCCCATTAAAAATGCAAACCCACAAGGTCCTGCTAAATCTCCAATACTTTTTGAAATATTAAAAGATGATTCTGCAAAAGCAGATGACCATTGTGCAATAACTGCCTCTGATGAGCCTGCACAAATCATTAAAACAATCAATAGCCAAAAAATATTAGTTTTAAAAAGTTCTCTGATTGTCATACCTTTTCCATCTTCTACAATAGGTTCAATAGGACAACTTGAGAAATTATATACATTATATAACGGTATTAATGCCCATATACACGTCAATATACGCCACTTCTCTAATCCAAATATTGCAAAAAATATTGTTGAACCTAGTATTACACCTACTGCTCCCCAGCAATAAAAAGAATGTAACAAACTCATCATTCCATCTTTATTTTCAAAGGGACACGCTTCAACAATTGGACTGCATAAAACTTCAATTAAGCCACTACCAATAGCATAGATAATCGTACAAACAATGATTCCAGTAAAAGGAATTGGTAAAATGTTTGGTAAAAAAGCAAGACCCATAAGACCAATTGCAGAAGTTATTTCAGATACTATAATACATATTCTATATCCAATTTTATCTACAAATTTTGTGCAAGCAAAATCTACTATAATTTGTGTAATATAAAAACATGTTGGAATAAGTGCTAGTTCACTAAGCGATATATTATATATTTTATAAAAAGTGATAAATAGTAACGGAGCAAAATTAGCTGATATTGCTTGTGTAATAAATCCTAAATAACATGCTAGTAGTGTCTTCTTATACTTTTTCTGCATTTCTTTCTCCTTATAATTTATTATTTTCTTTTGCAATTATACCATACATCAATTTCTTCTTTTTGTGGTTCTTCCCACATAGCTTCTAATTTTTTCATTAGCCCTTCATCTAAATAAAAATCAGAGCCACCCTTTCCTGCCATTATCATTTCATTTCTTTCAATAATATTTTGCTTCCATGTTTTATCATCAACACATACATAATGTAGTTCACATTCTATGCCATTTTCTTTGTAATATCTAACTATTTTTTCTCTTTCTTCTTTTGACCAAAGACCTCTTTCAAAAATTACATTAGCTCCTGCTTTAGCAATTTCTCCAACCTTTTTTGTCAAATATTTATTTAATCTTTTTGAAAATATATCGTAAAATTCTCCCTGTTCATTATTTATTAAATCATATGTTGCCTCATCTGGTGATATTATGACAGCATTTAACTCTTCTTTTATTTGATTAGAATAATAACTTTTTCCACTACATATCTTTCCACAAACTAAAATTACTTTTCCCATATAGCTTCCTTTCTTCAATAGTCACTATTTATCTACAATTATAAATAAAAGGATATCCAATTATTAGATATCCCTTATTACAATATTATCTATTCTGTTTCTCTTTTATGTGTAAATTCATATGATACAACGTCATCAAGACCTCTAGCAAAATATAATATATAGATAACATCTGCAAGTCCTTCATGTCTTTCTTCTATTATTTTTCCATCTTTAGTCTTCCGATGTAATATAAGTACTGCACTTTCTCTATCTGTCATGACTTTTCTCCTTTCTAAAGATGATATATTTATACCTCTTTATTTTTTGATTTGTAATTTAAAGCTATCATTCCTAAATTTAAAACTAATTTTTATTAAAGTTACTACTATAAAATATTTATTCTATAACCCATCAATAAATGCCATGAGTTATTATACCACTTTTTTTAGTTAATGTCTATAAAATATGTTTATTTTTAGTACTTTTTAAGGTACTTTCATTTTTTATCAATTTCATATTTACCACTATTATAATTATCTATTCCGAAAAATTGATTTTTTTTCGTTTTTTTGGAATAGGTTTTTCTAATTTTACTTTTTAATCTATTTTAAATCAGTTTCTTCACTTAACCAATTAGCAATATCAACAATATCTATTCCTTCATATTGATAAGTATCATGTCTTGTTCTTGCTATTACTACTTTTGGATACGCATCTTGTATCTTTAATAAAGAGTCTATTTCCCTATTAAATGTATTTTCACTACTTATATCATCTGATACTTGTATATAAATCTTTTTGCCTTGCTTTTGTGCCACAAAATCTATTTCTTTTTTATATAAAGTACCTATATAAACTTCGTAGCCTCTTCTTAATAATTCTATGGCAACGATATTTTCATATATTCTGCCATAATCCATGTTACTTGTGCCAAGCATTGCATATCTAAAAGATTGATCCGCTAAGTAATATTTATTTTGTGTACTCAAAAGCTTCTTACCTTTTATATCATATCTTTTAATTTTATAGAAAGCAAAAGCATTACACAAATACTCTATATAATTATTGATTGTTTTATCTGTTATACTAACATTGTTTGAACTTAAAACATGTGCAATATTATTAGCAGATGTTAAATTTGAAATATTATCCATTAAGAAGTCGGTTAAATTTTGAATTATATCTGTATTTCTTATTTTATATTTTTGCTTTATATCTCTAACTATTAAAGTATCAAATATATCTTTTATATACTGATATTTTTCTTCTTGTGTTTTATAAAGATATGAACCAGACATTCCACCTTCATATACATATTTATCAAAAGCTTCTTGTATATCATTGTACTCATAATAGTTTTGAAATTCTTTAAATGAAAATGGATATACTTCTATTTTAAAAGTTCTGCCTGTAAATAATGTTGCTAAATCACTACTCATTAAGAATGCATTAGATCCAGTTATATAAATATCATATTTTTCTTCTGCATGGAATCCATTTATTGCCTTTTCAAAATCTTCACACATTTGTACTTCATCAATTAATATAAAATTTTCAGCTCCTTCTTTGTAGTTTGATTCAACATATTCTACTAAAGCATCATAATTTTTTAAATTTTTAAATTTTGATAAATTATAATTTATATGAATTATATTATTTTCCTTAACTGTACGGCTTATATATTTCTTAAATTCCTCTAAAAGTTTAGATTTTCCGCTACGTCTTATTCCTGTAATAACTTTTATATCTGGTGTTCCTATTACATTTATCAATTTATTTAAGTATTCTTCTCTTTTTATCAATTTCATATTTATCACCTAATATAATTATATTATCTCTATTCCTAAAAATCAAGTTTTTTTCATTTTTTCGGAATAGATTTTTTCTATATTTTTATCATATTAAAATATAATTTTTTAAATATTTTTAATTAATTGTATATAATAATAAATTTTGCACAAATTATATATAAATGGAGGTGAATTTTAAATGGCAAATTCTAATAGCAAAATGACAAATAAGCAAGCTAAAGCTGCTTTAAACAAATTCAAATATGAAGTTGCAAATGAAATTGGTGTTAACCTAAAACAAGGTTATAACGGAGATTTAACTTCAAAACAAGCTGGTTCCATAGGTGGAGAAATGGTTAAAAAAATGGTTGCACAATCTGCTAATCAAATGCAATCACAACAATCTAATCAATATTAATTTTAAATAAAATTATTAATAGGAATGATTCTATTTAATAGATTTCATTCCTATTTTTTATTTTTCCCCAAAAAAATAGCATTCTTAAGAATGCCATTTTATAATATAATTTTATCCTAAAAATCCTGAATAGTTCCTACTAACCATTTGAGTTTCAAGATTTTGTAGAATTTCAAGTGCAACGCTTACAGCAATTAATACAGAGTTACCACTAAATGTTATTGAAATATCTGTAATTCCTTGTAATGCTATTGGTAATACAGCAACTAAAGCTAAGAATATAGCTCCAACTGTTGTAATATTTTTTAATACACTTGATATATAATCTGATGTAGTTTTACCTGCTCTAATTCCAGGTATAAAGCCACCATTTTTTTTCAAATTATTTGCTATTTCCACTGGGTTTACAATAAACATTGTATACACAAATGTAAATAATATGATAAGTAACATATATATTAGTGCATATCCTACAAGATAATACCAATGACTACCTTGTGATACTGAAAATAGATTATATATAACTGACCATATTCCTTGTGGATTTCCTTTAGTTGCAAAACTTATAATCATACTTGGAAACATCATGAAAGACATTGCAAATATTAATGGCATAACACCTGCCATTGCAAGTTTAATTGGAATATGTGTACTTTGTCCACCATACATTTTTCTTCCAACAACACGTTTTGCATAATTAACTGGTATTCTACGTTCTGCTTGTTGAACAAATACTATTCCTGTTATTAATACAAGCATTACAGCTATTAATGCAACTACTATTAATATACCACTAATTCCTCCACGTGCAACTTCAAATAAAGTTTCTGCACCACTTGAAATACCTGCTACTATACCTATAAATACGATCATTGAAATACCATTTCCAACACCATATTCAGTTATCTTATCACCTAACCAACTAAGTAATGCAGTTCCCGCAATAAGAGAACCTATAAATAATACTACTCCTAGTATTTGACCTGCTCCTGATTGTAAAACAGGTAATAAATATGCTTTGTAATTTAAATATGCTGCAAGACCTTCAAGTAAGGCAAAAGCAACAGTTAAATATTTAGTATATTTATTAAGTTTCTTTCTACCTTCTTCTCCTTCTTTAGAAAGTCTTTCTAGACTAGGAACAATAACTTGTAAAAGATTTAATACAATTGATGCTGTGATGTATGGTCCAATAGATAATGCAAGTATTGATAATCTACTAAACGCACCACCAGAAACTAAGTTTACTAAAGCTGATATACCGCCTTCTCCAGTACCTATTGCATCTCTTAAAGCTAATTTATCTATACCAGGTATAGTTATATATGTTCCAAATCTAAATAATAATAGTATAAATAAAGTGAATATTATTTTATTTCTTAATTCTTTAACTGAAAAAATATTCTTTATGGTTTGTAGCATACTACTTCACCTCAATCTTTCCACCTACAGCTTGTATTTTTTCTTCTGCTGATTTTGAAAATTTAGCTGCTACAACAGTAAGTTTTTTAGTTAATGTTCCATTTCCTAAAACTTTAACTCCATCTAATTCTTTATTTATAATTCCTTCTGATAATAGCATTTCAGCATTTACTACTGTACCATTATCAAATTTTTCTAAATCTCCTACATTTACAACTGCATATTCAGTTGCAAAACGATTCTTAAATCCTCTTTTTGGAATTCTTCTATATAAAGGTGTTTGGCCTCCTTCGAAGCCTCTTCTGATTTTTCCACCACTTCTTGCTTTTTGACCTTTATGTCCTTTACCAGATGTTTTTCCAAGACCACTTCCAATTCCTCTTCCAACTCTTCTTACAACGCTTGTTGAACCCTCTGCTGGTTTTAATTCTTGAATTTTCATGGTTTAAGCTTCCTCCTCTCTTTAATATTTTGTTATTTTTAATTTAATATTTCAGCTACAGTTTTTCCTCTAAGTTTTGCGACTTCTTCTGGAGTTCTCATAGCTTTTAATGCTTCCATTGTAGCATAAACTACATTTCTGCTATTACGAGAGCCTAGTGTTTTAGCTGTTACATTTTTAACACCTGCAAGCTCTAATACTGGTCTTACAGCTCCACCAGCTATTATACCAGTACCTTCAACTGCTGGTTTTAGAACTACTTTTGATGATCCAAAATGAGATATATACTCATGTGGTAATGTACCATTTACAAGTGATACAGTTATCAAATTTTTCTTTGCATCATCTGTTGCTTTTTTTATAGCTTCTGGAACTTCTGCAGATTTTCCAGTTCCTACACCTATATGTCCAGCTTCATCTCCAACAACAACAAGTACACTAAATCTAAAAGTTCTACCACCTTTAACAACTTTAGCTACTCTGCTTACATTAACAACTTTTTCTTTTAATTCTGTTTTTGTATCAGTCATTTTTTGGTTTCTCCTTTCTTCTAGAATTCTAATCCAGCTTCTCTTGCTGCATCAGCTACTGCTTTTACTTTTCCATGGTATAAATAACCATTTCTATCAAATACTACAGTTTTTATATTTTTTTCTATTGCACGTTTTGCAATAAGTGTTCCAACTTCTGTTGCAGCTGCCACATTAGATGCTTTAGTTTTTACTTCTTTATCTAAAGTAGATGCTGAAAGTAAAGTAACTTGTTTTTCGTCATCAATTAATTGTGCTGAAATATTATTTAAACTTCTAGATACGCAAAGTCTTGGCTTTAAAGCAGTTCCCTTAACTTTAGCTCTAACTCTTTTTTGTCTAGTAGCTCTTGCTTCATTTCTGCTAACTTTTTTTATCATTTTGAAGTCTCCCTCCTTACACTTTTAATTATTATTTTTTACCGCCAGCTTTACCCTCTTTTCTTCTAATGTGTTCGCCAGCATATTTAATACCTTTACCCTTATATGGTTCTGGTAATCTATGTTCTCTAATATCTGCTGCTACTTGACCAACTAATTGTTTGTCAATTCCTTTTACAGTAATAGAGTTTGGTGTTGGTACATCTATAGTTATTCCATCAATTTCTTCAATTTCAATATTATGTGAATAACCTAAGAATAATACTAACTTTTTACCTTGTTTTTGTGCCCTATATCCTATTCCATTTATTTCCAAAGATTTTTCAAAGCCTTGTGTTACACCAATAATCATATTGTTTATTAATGTTCTTGTAAGTCCATGTATATTTCCAGCTTTTTCATCATTTAAAGTAACAACTATTTTTCCATCTTCCTGTGCTATATTAACAACAGGTAGAAATTCTTGTGTTAAAGTTCCTTTTGGACCTTTTACAGTTACTTTATGATTATCAATATTTACTTCAACGCCTTGTGGTATTACAATAGGACTTTTACCTATTCTTGACATGGTATACCCTCCTTTATTTTTAATTTATTCTACCATATATATGCTAATACTTCTCCACCAACGTTTTCTTTTCTTGCTAGTTTATCTGTCATTATACCTTTACTTGTAGATATAATAGCAACTCCAAGTCCATTTAAAACTCTTGGTAATTCTTCAACATTTGCATATATTCTAAGTCCTGGTTTACTAATTCTTTTTAGACCTTGTAAAACTCTAGTTTTACCTTCATATTTTAGTGTAATTCTTATAGTTTTATGTACATCTTCTAATATATCCATTGATGTAACAAATCCTTCATTAACTAAAATATCAGCTATTGCTTTCTTTTCGTTTGAATAAGGAATATCAACTGTTGCATGTTTTTGACTGTTTGCATTTCTTATTCTTGTCAACATGTCTGCAATTGGATCTGTTGTATTCATTACTTTTTACCTCCTTTTTACCAGCTTGCTTTTTTAACTCCTGGTATCTCTCCTTGATATGCTAATTTTCTGAAGCATAAACGGCATATTCCATATTTTCTCATATAAGCATGTGGTCTTCCACAAATCTTACATCTATTATAATATCTTGTGCTAAACTTTGGTTCTCTTTTTTGCTTAGCAATCATAGATTTTTTTGCCATCTTCAAGTCCTCCTATCTTTCAGCAAATGGTAAGCCTAACATTGAAAGTAATGCTTTAGCTTCTTCATCAGTCTTTGCTGTTGTAACAAAAATGATGTCCATTCCTCTTACTTTATCTATTTTATCATACTCGATTTCTGGGAAAATTAATTGTTCTTTTACACCCATACAATAATTTCCACGTCCATCAAATGAGTTTGGATTTACACCTTTAAAATCTCTAACTCTTGGTAATGCTACATTAAAGAATTTTGTAGCGAAATCATACATCTTATCTGATCTTAAAGTAACTTTACAACCAAGGTTCATACCTTCTCTTACTTTAAATGCAGCAATTGACTTCTTTGCTTTAGTAATTAAAGGCTTTTGACCAGCAATTAAAGTTAAATCAGCCATTGCAGCGTCTAATGCTTTTGCATTTTCCTTAACATCAGATACACCCATATTTATAACTATTTTTTCTAGCTTAGGTACTTGCATTATAGATTTATAACCAAATTTTTCTTTTAATGCAGGTACAATTTCTGTTTTATATCTTTCTTTAAGGTTCATTTTATTTTCCCCTCCTTCTATTTAATTTCATTACATTTTTTACAGAATCTTGTTTTTGTTCCATTATCTTCAATTTTTATTCCAAGTTTTACACCTTTTCCACATTTTTCACAGTAATAGTTTACTTTTGATGCATCTATTGGATTTTCACTTTTAATAATTCCTGATTCTTGTCCTTGTTTTCTTGCTTTAACGTGTTTTGTTCTAACATTGATACCTTTAACTACAACTTTTGCATTTTTTCTATCAATTCTTAGAATTTCACCTTTTTTACCTTTTTCAGAACCAGAATTAACAATTACTACATCGCCTTTTTTTAGTTTCATTTTTGCAATCACTTTAATTCACCTCCGAATTTAAAGAACTTCTGGTGCTAAAGATAATATCTTCATGTAATCCTTATCTCTTAGTTCTCTTGCTATTGGTCCAAAAATACGTGTTCCTCTTGGTGTTTTATCATCTCTTATTAATACACCGGCATTTTCATCAAATCTTATATAAGATCCATCATCACGTTTTAGACCTCTTTTACTTCTTACTATAACTGCTTTAACAACATCACCTTTTTTTACAGTTCCACCTGGAGTTGCTTTTTTTACAGAAGCAACTATAACATCTCCAATGTTTCCCCATTTTCTATGGTGTCCACCAAGTACTCTAATACACATTATTTCTTTGGCTCCAGTGTTGTCAGCAACTTTTAATAATGTTTGTTGTTGTATCATGGACTTAGTCCTCCCTTCAAATTTCTAAACTATTTAACTTTTTCCACAATTCTAACTAGTCTATATCTTTTATCTTTGCTTAGTGGTCTAGTTTCCATTACTTCTACAATGTCGCCTACGCTACATTCGTTATTTTCATCATGAGCTTTTATTTTTAAAGTTTGATTTTTAATTTTTCCATATAATGAATCTTTTACTTTATTGTCAATTCTAACAACAATAGTTTTATCCATTTTATTACTAACAACTTTTCCAAGTTTTACTTTTCTTAAATTTCTTTCCACGTCTTACTCCTCCTTTACCACTAATTATTTTCTTTACTTGTTATAACTGTATTTACTCTTGCAATATTCTTCTTAACTAATGTTATTTTTTTAGGGTTATCAAGGCCATTTAGAGCATGTTGAAATCTTAATTTAAAAAGCTCACTTTTTAATTCTTTTAGTTCTTTTTGTAATTCTTCCACAGACATATTTTTATATTCGTTTAATTTACTAGATTTCATTTGCTACTCCCCCTTCTTGTTCTTCTTTACTTACAATTTTACATTTTATAGGAAGTTTATGCATAGCCTTCTTTAAAGCTTCTTTACTAATTTCTTCACCAAGTCCAGCTACTTCAAACAGTATTCTTCCTGGTTTTACAACTGCTACGAAATACTCAGGATTTCCTTTTCCAGAACCCATACGAGTTTCAGCAGGCTTTTTTGTTATAGGTTTATCTGGGAATATTTTTATCCAAGTTTTACCCATTTTTTTAGTATATCTTGATAATGTAACTCTGACTGCTTCAATTTGGTTTGCTGTAATCCAAGCTGGTTCTAATGCTTGAAGTCCATATTCACCATTTACAATCTTTGTTCCTCTAGTTGCATTACCTTTATTTGTACCTTTTTGTACTTTTCTATATTTTGTTCTTTTTGGTGACAACATATTAGTTACCTCCTTTTACATCTTTTTTTGCAGGAAGTATTTCACCTTTATATATCCAAACTTTAACACCAATTATTCCATATGTTGTTTTTGCTTCTGCAAAACCATAATCAATATCTGCTCTTAAAGTTTGAAGTGGAATTGTACCTTCATGATACTGTTCAGTTCTAGCAATTTCTGCTCCTCCTAAACGACCAGCAACAGAGGTTTTTATTCCTAATGCTCCTGCTTTCATAGTTTTTTGCATTGCTTGTTTCATTGCTTTTCTAAAAGATACTCTTTTTTCAAGTTGAAGTGCTATATTTTCAGCAACTAGTTGTGCTGCCATATCAATATCTTTTATTTCTATTATATTTAAAGCAACATCTTTACCAAATTTTTTGTTAAGTTTTGCTCTTAATTCTTCTATAGATGCTCCACCTTTACCTATTATCATTCCAGGTTTTGCTGTATAGATGTCAACAAAGACTTTATCTCCTTTTCTTGATATATCTAACTTATTTATTCCTGCTGGTTTAAGTAAGTTTTTTAGATATGTACGCATATTATAATCTTCTACTAATTTATCAGAATATTGTTGTTTATTAGCATACCAAGTTGAAGACCAATCTTTAATTATTCCAACTCTAAGTCCGTGTGGACTAACTTTTTGTCCCATTTTAAACTTACCTCCTCTATGCTTCTTTTAACACAACTGTTATGTGACTTGTTCTTTTTCTTATTCTATTTGCTCTTCCTTGAGCTCTTGGCATTATTCTTTTCATAGTAGTTCCTTGATTAGCATATATTTCTGCAATGTATAATTTGCTTTCATCCATTTGATGATTATTTACTGCATTTGCCATTGCTGATTTAACTAATTTTTCAACTACTGGTGCAGCTGCTTTATTTGTATATTTTAAAATTGATACAGCTTCTTTTGCACTTTTGCCTCTTATAGTATCAATAACTATTTTTACTTTTCTTGCACTTATTCTTGCATGACGTAACTCTGCTCTTGCTACTTTCTCTTCCATTTTAAGGCTCCTCCTTCTTTATTTTTCGACTTTAGTCTTTCTATCTCCTGAATGTCCTCTGAAAAGTCTTGTTGGAGCAAATTCTCCTAATTTATGTCCTATCATTTCTTCAGTAATATATACTGGAACATGTTTTCTTCCATCATGAACAGCAATTGTATGACCAATCATTTGAGGATATATAGTAGAGGATCTTGACCAAGTCTTTATTGCTTCTTTTTTATCTTCTTCATTTAATTTTTCAACCTTAGCAAGTAATCTTTCATCACAGTAAGGTCCTTTTTTAAGCGATCTTGACATTTTCTATCCCTCCATTTTTACTTTCTTCTCTTAACAATATATTTGTCAGTTCTATGTTTTGCTTTTCTTGTTTTATATCCAAGTGCTGGTTTACCCCAAGGAGTAAGTGGTCCTGAATGTCCTACTGGTGCTTTACCTTCACCACCACCATGTGGGTGATCTACTGGGTTCATTACACTACCTCTAACAGTAGGTCTTATTCCCATATGTCTAGTTCTACCAGCTTTTCCTAGTTTTACATTTTCATGATCTAGATTTCCAACTTGACCAATACATGCTCTACAATCAATAGATATAAGTCTCATTTCTCCTGAAGGCATCCTAATATTTGCATAATTACCTTCTTTTGCCATTAATTGAGCAGCCATTCCTGCACTTCTTACAAGTTGTGCTCCTCTTCCTTTATGTAATTCTATATTATATATTAATGTACCTACTGGTATTGCACTTAAAGGTAAGCAATTTCCAATTTTTATATCAGCTTTTTCTGATGATATAACTTTATCTCCATCAGTTAGACCAAGTGGAGCTATTATATATGATCTTTCACCATCTTCATATTCGATTAATGCAATATTAGATGTTCTATTAGGATCATATTCAATACCAATTACTGTAGCTTCCATATCTAACTTATTTCTTTTAAAATCGATTGTTCTATATTTTCTTCTGTTTCCACCACCTTGATGTCTTACTGTTATTTTACCAGATGCATTTCTTCCAGAATGTTTTTTTCTTTTTGTAAGTAATGATTTTTCTGGTTCAAATTTTGTAATTTCTTCGTTAGTTAATGTTGTAGTATTTCTTAATGATGGAGTAACAGGTTTAAAAGATTTTATTCCCATTTTTATTCCCTCCTAGTTATTTCCAAATGCTGAATTTATTTCTTCAATTTCAGTTTTATATTTTCTATTTAATTTTGTTTGTTTTCCACCTTTTGCAAGATATGCTTCATTTGCTGGATTCTTATCAATAGCAACTATTGCTTTTTTCCATGCTTTTGTTTTTCCTTGGTGTACTCCAACTCTTTTATTTTTACCATCATATCTTAAAGTGTTAACTTTTAGAACTTTAACATTAAAAAGCTCTTCAACAGCATCCTTTATTTCTACTTTTGACGCATTTAATGCAACTTCAAAAGTATATTTACCATTTGCAATATCTGTATAACTTTTTTCTGTCATTATAGGTCTTATTATAACATCTTCTGCATGTTTCATCTTATGCGTACACCTCCTCTAATTTCTTTATTGCATCTTCAGTAACTACTAATTTGTTATATTTTAATAAATCAAATACATTAATTGTGCTTACTAAAGTTGTTTTTACATTTTCAATATTTCTAGCTGATGCTTGAACATTTAAATTCTTTTCGTTTAACATAACTAAAGCTTTATCAACTTTTAAGTTATTTAATACTTTTACCATTTCTCTTGTCTTAATTTCTTTTAGTTCTAATTTATCAACAACTACTAAATTTCCTTCTTGTAATTTTGAAGTAAGTACTGATTTGAAAGCAAGTTGTCTCATTTTCTTAGGAATTTTATATTTATATGATCTAGGTTTTGGTCCTAAAGCTATACCACCTTTAATCCATTGTGGAGCTCTAATACTACCTTGTCTAGCTCTACCAGTTCCTTTTTGTTTCCATGGTTTTCTTCCACCACCACGAACTTCTGCTCTTGTTTTTGTAGATTGAGTACCTTGTCTTTGATTAGCTAAGTAATTTACTAGAGCTGAATGAACAACTACATCATTTACTTCAACACCAAATACAGATTCTGATAGCTCAATATCTTTTACTTTTTTTCCTTCCATATTTAAAACGTCTACTTTAAGCATTCTAATTCTCCTCCTCTCTCATACAATTACTTAACACTTTTTCTAATTTTTACTATTGAATTTTTAGCTCCAGGTACTGAACCTTTTACTAAAATTACATTTTTGTCAGTGTCTACTTTTATAACATCTAGATTTAAAATTGTAGATGTTTCACTACCCATATGTCCTGGTAATTTTTTACCTTTATATACTCTACCTGGACTTGTTGTAGCATTCATTGAACCTGGTCTTCTATGATACATAGAACCATGAGCCATAGGTCCTCTATGTTGTCCATGTCTTTTAATATTTCCTTGGAAACCTTTACCTTTTGATGTACCTTGTACATCTACTCTGTCTTCTGTTGTAAAAGTATCAACAGTAATTTTACTTCCAATTTCATATTCATCAACATTTTCAACTTTTATTTCTCTTAAATATTTTTGTACTTCTACTCCTGCTTTTGCAAAAACACCTTTTAATGGTTTATTTGCATTTTTTTCTTTTACTTCACCAAAGCTAACTACTATTGCGTTATATCCTTCTTTGTCAGCTGTTTTTTTACCAACTACTGTGCAAGGCTTTGCTTCAATAACAGTTACTGGTATTGCGACACCATTTTCTTCGTAAATTTGTGTCATTCCGATTTTCTTTCCGTAAATTTCTTTTACCATTTTTATTCCTCCCTATAAAATTTACTTAACTTCACTAAATATCCAATCAGGGTTTGTCATTGCCTAATACTTTAGGATAACTATTAGATATTTTAAGAAGTTTATAGTTTAACTTCGATTTCTACGCCTGCTGGCATATCAATTGACATTAAAGCATCTACTGTTGCTTGATTTGGAGCTATAACATCAATTACTCTTTTATGAGTTCTCATTTCAAATTGTTCTCTAGAATCTTTATCTTTATGTGGAGAACGTAATATTGTGATAATCTCTTTTTCTGTTGGAAGTGGAATTGGACCTGATACTTCAGAACCAGTTTTTCTAGCTACTTCAACAATCTTTGATGCTGCTTGCTCAAGCACTACATGATCATAAGCCTTTAATCTTATTCTCATTTTTTTGTTTTGTTCTTTTGACATATGTAAAACACTCCTTTTCTATAATTTGTTGGCTAAACAAGTTTTACACTACCCCGTGTGTTTCATATTTTACACATATTAAAACCAAATTTCACAATATGTAAAACTTGGCAAATACACGTCAATCTATATACTTGCCGCCCGATTTAAAATCAGACATGCTCCATAAGAGTTCCCTACTTCACAGAGTAGCCACATCTTACTTCAACGCAAATCATAAATATTATAACTTAATCTATTCAAAAAAGCAAGTGTTTTTCTAAAAAAACTTTAAAAAATAGCGTTTTTTTAAAATTTGTAATAAAAATGTAATATTTTCATTATAAATATTCTAAAAAAATTTATTATTTTACAAAATTCTTTCTTTACAAAGCTTGATGTTTGTGTATTTTACATATTTATTTTATACAAAAACAAATAGCTTTTTTTATATTGAATCTATATTTTTTTTATGATAACATATCACTGAAAATATGTTAGGGAGTGATAGTTTTGATAAAAATAGAAAATTTATGTATATCAAATTTTGAAGGCGCATTAAGAGGTATGAGAAATCCACTAGAATCTTGGGATAAAAGTGATAGTCATTGGGATGAAGAACACCAAAAATATATAATTGGTGAAAAAGATTTAACTCTTGCATTAAAACTTACTAAATCTGGTTCTGACCATTCTAAATTTTTAAGACAAATTTTTGTTTCAATGGATATTACCGCTCCAATGTCTTGGTGGTGGGATTTTGATACATATAAGATTGCTACTGTAAGAAATAGTACAAGTAGAATGCATAAACTTGGTACAAGGCTTTTAACATTTGATGATTTTTCTATTGATGATGAACATGGAAATCCAAACATTACACCTTTTAGAGAATTTGTACTAAACGATCTAAATAGAAGAATTACCGAATATCAAAAATTAAAAGCAGATGGAAAAATGGATGAGGCTATGACTTTATGGCGTGAAATTATTTTTGATTCACCACAAAATTATAACTTTAGATCTACTTGGACTGGAAATTATGAAAATATGAGAAATATATATAAAGCTAGAAAAAATCATAAGCAAAGAGAATTTAGGGATTTTTGCAAATATATTGAAGAAAATTTCCCATATAGTGAGCTTATCACTACTACAAGAGAAGGTTAGGTGATATTAATGGCAAATTCTAAATTAATTGTTGTTGAAGGACCACAAGGAGCTGGTAAAACTACAATTACAGATTTTATTAGACACAGTTTAAAATATACTAATTTATATAGACTATGTGGTACTGCTGATAGTACTGAAAGTGGCAAGAAAAAAGCAACTGATATGTATTATGATTTATTAGAATATATAAAAAAGCTAGAAAATCAAAGTATAAATCTTGTTTTTGATAGAACATTTTTTACAGAAGAAATTTATTGTAGACTTAATTTTAAAGAATATAAATTTACAGATGTATATGAAGATTTATTAAAAAAATTTAATGATTTAGATTTTGATATATATTTTATTACTTTATACTTAGAAAATACTGATTTATACTTAAAGCGTTTAATGCGTAGTGATAAAGCTATTCCTGAATATGCAAAGTTTACTGCTCAAAGTAGTATAAATCAACAAAATGCATATTTGCAAATGGCTGATGAAATTTCAAAAAGTTGTCCTAATATAAAAGTATTTAAAGTATCTAACGATCAAGATGAACAATCTATAAAATCAAAAATAAAAGAAATACTTAATTTTTAAGAAAAAAATTAACAAAAATTCTTAAAATATGTCTATAAAAACTAATTAGTTCATTATTTTTAAGTAAATCTCTTGATTTTTATTTCGTTTTATGCTAAAATAGGCTAGTAACAAATAATTTAATTTTAAGGAGGTGCACTATGCCAAACATAAAATCAGCAAAAAAGAGAGTAAAAATAATCGAAACTAAAACAGCTCAAAATAGAGTAACTAAAAAAGCTTATAAAGAAGCTATAAAAGATTTTGAAGTTGCTGTAAAAGATAATTCTAAAAATAAAACTGAATTATATAATAAGGCTGTAAGCCTAATAGATAAAGCTTGGTCTAAAGGAGTTCTTGCAAAAAATACAGCTGCAAGAAAAAAAGCAGGACTAGCAAAATTGTTAAATAAGTAAAATAAAAAGCATTTTAGATTTTTCTAAATGCTTTTTATTTTTTATATTTTTATAAAAATAAATTTATTATATACAACATATATATTAAAATCAAAAGTAATGCCTTTTTCCTTGATATCATGTTATCTTTATCAAATTTTACAATTATACTTATAACTATTGTTACTATTATAAGTAAAATAATATTAATATTAAAATCTACTGAATAAGATAATGGTCTGATAACAGAACCAAGTCCAACAAGCATACATAAATTCAATATATTGGATCCTACGACATTACCTAATGCTATATCTCCTTCATCTCTTAAACAAGCTATAATTGATGTTACAATCTCAGGTAAAGCAGTTCCAATTGCAATTATAGTCATACTTATTACCATTTCACTTACTTTTAATCCTTCTGCTATTGCAACACAATTATCTACTACTATATCAGAACCAAATTTTAGTCCTAATAATCCTAGTAAAAAATATATAATTATAGTTAGTGTAGACATTTTATTTATATGCTCTATTTTTGTTCTTTCTTCCCTTGTTATTTCTCTTTTTTCTTCAAAAATTGTATAAAGCATATATATGATAGTACATCCAAGAAGTATTATTCCCTCAGTTCTTGATATCATATTTGCTCCACCAAATGTTGAATTTCCAAGGAATAGTAAAAGAATCATTGAAGCTATGCCTATTGGAATATGTACTTTTGTAATTCTTTTATTCAACCTTATTGGTCTTACTAAGCTTGCTATTCCAAGGACTAATAACAAATTACATATACAACTTCCTATTGCATTTCCTATAATTAAGTCAGAATGATTACCAAGTGCAGAGCTTATAGTTATAAATACCTCAGGCAGTGATGTTCCAACTGAAACTATTGTAAGTCCAATTATCATCTCTGAAAGTCTTAGTCTTCTTGCAATTCCTGATGCACTTTTTACTAAAAAGTCTGCCCCTTTTACTAGTAATATCATTCCTACAACAACTAAAATGAAATTTTTTAACATATATAACCTCTCTTATCTTTTGTATTATTTTAAAAATCCATTTATTATTTCTTTTTCTGCTTCTTTTTCTGTTAATCCAAATGTCATAAGTTTTGTCACTTGTTCTCCTGCTATCTTTCCTATTGCTGCTTCATGAATAAGTCTTGCATCTATATTATTTGCATAAATTTCTGGTATTGATTTAACACTTGCATTATCCATTATGATTGCATCACATTCAACATGTCCGAAGCATTTTTCATTACCTATTACTCTTGATATAAATTCTTGACTTGAATTTTCCTTTGCAACAGACCTCGATGTAACTTTTGTACTTGAATTTTCACCGTTTAGTTCTACCTTAAATTCAGTTTTAGCAAATTGATCTTTATGTGTCATAATCTTTTCTGATATAATTAAACTAGCATTTTTAGATAAAACTCCACTTGTCTTTCTTATAGCACTATCTACACCTTCAATTTGTACTGTTTCCATTTCAAGATATGAATTCTCTCCTAAATTAACTATGGTTACAGGATTTAACACTCTTTTTCCTGTTCCTTCTCCTTCACCATAATGTTTTTCTACATATTTTACTTTTGCACCTTTTTCTAAATGAAAACTATGTATGCCATCATGTTGTGCTGTTTGACAACTATTATTATGAATTCCACATCCTGCTACAATTAATACATCTGCATTTTCTCCAATATAAAAATCATTATAGACAACATCTGTCATACCTCCCTGTGTTAATATTACGGGAATATGTACAGTTTCAGATTTTGTATTTGCTTTTACATATATATCAATTCCTGGTTTATCTTTTTTTGTAACAATATTTATATTTTCTGTTGTATTTCTCATTATGCCTTTTCCATTTTCACGTATGTTAAAAGCACCATGTGGAACATCATCTATATCTGATACTTTTTTTAATATAAAACGTTCTACATCATTAAATTTACTCATCTTTTTTCTCCTTTAAGAACCTACATCTTTTAGTATTTTCCATTAAATATGGTAAAACTTCTTCTTTTTTTCCTTTTGCTTTTATTTTTCCATTTGATATAAGTATTAATTCATCAGCAATATTTAATATTCTTTCCTGATGAGATATTATTACTATTGAGCTCTCTATTTTCTCATGTAATCTTTCAAACACTTCAATTAAGCTATTAAAACTCCATAAGTCAATTCCTGCTTCTGGTTCATCAAAGATTACAATTTTACCTTCTCTTGCAACTACGGTAGCTATCTCAATTCTTTTTAACTCTCCTCCTGAAAGTGATGAATTAACTTCTCTTCTCATATATTCATTTGGACATAGTCCAACATCAGATAAATATTTACATGCCTCAGAAAACTTAACTCTTTTACCTAAAGCCATACATATTAAATCATATACTGTTATTCCTTTAAATTTTATTGGTTGTTGAAATGCAAAGCTAATACCTAATTTTGCTCTTTCATCTATTCCCATATTAGTTATATCTTTGCCATCAAACAAAATCTTTCCACTATCAGGTTTTTCTATTCCCATTATAATTTTTGCAAGAGTAGATTTACCTCCACCATTTGGACCTGTTATTACAATATATTTTTTATCATCTATAATTAAACTTACATTATCTATTATTTTTTTATTATCCCTTGTAAAACATATATTTTTTAATTCTAGCATATTTTAATTCCTTTCTAAATTTGCATATTAATTATATCATAAGTTTGAAAAAATTTATATATTTTTTTATATTTTTCCTACAATACAAAAAAGATTACACAATTGTGTAATCAAAAAAATAAAAAAATATAACATGCACTAATAATTTTTACCATATTAATGGTATTGTTCATTGACATTATCATAGTCAACTATTTATATTATAATCCATCTTGAATTATAAGTAAAATATAAAAATATTATACTTAGTATAAGTTAATCTTATAATTAAAATCATATACTTTACAATGTATTTGTTCTTTTTTTATAATCTACACCTAAATATTCTTTCCTAGAAAGCCTATGCATTTCTTCTAAAAAATCAAATTTACTTTTAGTGTATTTTCTTCTATCATCTGCATACTTTTCAGCAAGTGTTGTTTTTAAATTTAAGTATGCATCAAAAGCCTCTTTATGCTCGATTATATAATCTCTAACCAATACATAATCATACCAAACTTCACTATTTAACGTTGTTAAATAAAGATGCTCTTCTCTTTTATTACCTATACCTTTAACAAATCCATACCTATCATTTGTAGATTCAATAGGTCCTTTATATATATATCCATTTGCTACAAGTTTTTTTACAGCATATTCTACTGAGCCAATAGAATCAAGAGCTACTACAATATCTATTATAGGTTTTGCAGGCATATTAGGTATAGAAGTACTGCCAACATGCTCAATTTGCACAACTTTTTTTCCAAGTATATTTTGTAAATTTTCTTTTTCTTTTAAAAAAGCTTCTTTCCAAGCATCATTATGAGGTACCAATTTTACCGTATTTATTTCAAGCCCTATTCCATTTGAATTATAGTTTCCCCATTTTGATTTTACAATTATTTCATCTTTAGTTATTTCAAGTATTGTATATGAAAACAAACAATTATCTTCTCTTGGTTCAGAAATAGAACCAGGATTTATTACTATAATTCCATCTTGATAAATACATTTTTGTATATGATTATGTCCATAAAGTACAATATCTGCTCCAACACTTTTTGCCTTTTCTACTAACTTATCAACTCCAAGTTTGATGTTATATAAATGTCCATGAGTTGCAAAAATTTTTACACCATATATATCAAATATTGCCTCTTTAGGTTCCATCCATTCCATATCATGATTTCCCATAATATAATATGTTTTTAAATTTTTATATTTATTTTCTATTAAACCAATGTCACCATAATAATCACCTAAATGAATTAAGCAATCAATATTACCCTCATTTTCAAAAATATCATCCATATAATCAATTAAGCCATGAGTATCAGATATTATTACTACTTTCTTTTTCATACTACTCACCTAAATCTATTTCTATATCATCATTTTTATTAAAATTAGTGGAATTATTATCTTCTGTATTTCCTATAATAACATCATCACCTTTATATTTGATTTCATTATTCATTTCAATCATTTTAATAAAAGCTTCACTATCATCTACTTCTTTTATTTTTCTAAAACTTCTTTTAATTTCATCTCTTGAAACTATATTAGTCAAAGTAGTTGCTTTATCATTTCTTAAATCTCTTATATCTTCTAATTCATCAATTACTTCTTCTGTAACTTTTATATATGATTTTTCTTTTTCTTTTAATTTATCTAATAATATACTTATCTCTTTTTCATCTGAAGTACCTTCAACAAGAATAGATATATTATCTGAGTTTTCAATGTGTTCACCTTCAAAATCAATCACAAATAAAATATTTACTTTATCTTCTTTTACTGTTACTATGATATTATCGTTTTTTGTTATAGCTGTATCATTATTATTAAAATAATACATATTTTCAGTTATGCTATATAACTCCTTTAATACACTTTTTGTTATAGTCTGATTACTAACACCAATAAACATTCTGATATCTTTATTAGAACTTAAAGCTTTTTTTAATATGTCAATTCCAAAATTATCTATCCTATCAATACAAAAAGTAATATTTGTTTCTTTTTCATGTAATATTTTAGATATAGTCTTCTTTAATTCATTTTTATAAATAAATGTTATATTCATTACTCTCTCCTCACATACTTAGTATTTTAACATATTACCACGCTTTATTCAATAAAAAGCCAAATCACATCATTAAATAATCATTAAAATTTTCTAATTCAAATTCTCTTTTATCTTTATTTATAACTAAAGAATATATACCTGCATTTGATACTTTAATAGGCTTTATTTTATTTGAAAATTCCATATTATTTATATATCTATATATAATATTTATTACTCCACTATGAGTAACAATCATTATATTATTATACATTTCATTTTCTTTAATTATATCTTCAAAATCTTTTATTATTCTATTATAAAACTCTATTGGACTTTCTCCACCTGGATATCTTTCATCTATATCTAATGTATTGTAATATAGCCCTGGATATTTTTTCTCTGCTTCAGTATTTAACATTCCTGCTAATTTTCCATTATTCATTTCTCTTAATCTTTTTGTATATTCTACTTTTAGTTTTAATTTTTCATTTATTATTTCAGTAGTTTGTCTTGCTCTTAATAAATCACTTGATATTATTTTTTCAATTTTATATTCTTTTTGTTTATCCTCTAAATAATCTGCTAACTTTTTTACTTGACATATTCCCTCATCTATTATAGGTTGATTACTCCATCCACCCCTATAATTTCCATCATCCTTTCCATGTCTAATAAAATAAATTTTCATCAATCATTCCTCCATCTTAACTTTATATATACATTATATCATGGCTTCATAATTATATAAAGTGAATTTGAGGTATGAATTTATCTCATACCTCAAAAAATTATATATTATCATTTCTAATTGTCTCAATTATATTTTGTTTGTTTATTTTATTTAATGAATATTTCATAATACTTATAACAAGTATAAATACAACTATAATTGATATAATAATACTTAACAATGGAAGTTTGTAGTCTGTCTCTAATAGTTTTGAAAATTGCATATGTACAATATATGATATTACTATTCCAAGTGGTATACTTATAATAAGTGATTTTATACCATAGAACATACTTTCAAGTCTAATCATTCTATTAAACTCTTTTTCTGTCATACCAATAGATTTAAGCATTGCAAATTCTCTACTTCTTAAATTCATATTTGTAGTAATTGTATTAAATATATTTGTAATTCCAATTAATGATATAATTGTTATAAAGCCAAGTAAAAATACAGATATTACAATATATACTGCTTGTTGTTGTTTCATTTTACTATCATAATTTTGTATATATACTTCTCCTACTTCCTCTTTTACTTTATCTTCAAATTTACTAGCATCTTCAACATACAATCTTATATTTGTTTTTTTATTACTATCAATCATATTATAAAAATAATCTTCACTAACAATTATAGAGACTGAAGATATATCAAAAATTCCTATATCTGTTACTTTAGATATTTCTATATCTTGTGTATTATCATTTTCAACATCTAATTTTATATTAATTATATCTCCATCATTAAAGTCCAATATCTTTTGTGTAACATATTTTCCTTGCCCATTTTCGTCTTCTTTATAAACATTGGCATAACAATATAATACTGCTTTTTCTTTATTTTTTTCATAATCTACCTTTAATTCTTTTAAATACTCTTTAAATTTTTCTGTATTTATACCATATATATTTAAAACATAATTACCATCTAGCAATGTACCATGAGGATAAATTTCATATTTTTCTTTATCTTCCTTACTTAAATACACATTTTCATTGACATAATAAATATAATCATTTATCCCATCAAGATTTAATATTTCATCCACATATTCTTTATTGCAAGATATTTCTATATTATAATTCATTGTTGGATAATAGATTTGTTGTAAATTCATTGCATAATCTATAAAAGTAAATAGTGGTATAAATATTGAAACACTTATAATTATTGAAAGTATTGTAGTCCTATATTTACTTCTACTTCTTTTTAAGTTTTTACTTGCAATATCACCGCCTATTCCAAATACTTTTTTTGTCAACTTTGAATTTTTTAATTTTTTTGATTTTATATTAATATCTTTATTACTTCTTATTAATTCAATAGGTGAAATTTTAGATGCTCTCCTTGCAGAAGATATTGCTGATAAGTATATTGTTATAACAGAAAGAATTATAGATACTAAAATTGCTAGCCATGATGTTTTAAATTGAAATTCTATTCCATTTAAAAATTCACTTAAAAATCCATTTGATACTATTAACATTATAAAAACTATCATAAGTCCTACTAATATACCTATTGGTATTCCTATTAATGCTAATATCATACTTTCAAATAATACATTTCTTTTTATCTGTTTTGGAGTTGCACCAATAGATGAGAGCATTCCATATTGTTTCCTTTTTTCTGTTATTGATATTTTAAAACTATTTCTAATACAAAATATACTTGTAATCATAATAATTATTATTAGAATACTTGACGCACCAAATATAGCACTAAAAGTTGAATTATTCATTTCATAATTTTCATATATAAATAATCCATAGTTTTTATTAAAATCATATTTTTTATTTTCATTAATAATATCATTATAATAACCAAAATTGCTGTCTACTGGTCCATTAGAATTACTTTTATCAAAAACTATTGATAAAGCTTTTTCATCAACATTAACTAACTCACTTACCACTTTATATTGTTTCTTTATACCCTCTTTTGTAAGCCTTGCATATACATTAACATTACCATCAGTATTATCTAAATATGTAATAATTACGTTATAAAATGAATATACAGGAAACTCTATTTCTTCACTAGTTATATCTACTATTCCTACGATTTCATATTCTTTAGTAAATTGCTTTTCTAATTTTTCGTTATTTCCTAAATATGACATATATTTATCATCAATTTGAGTTCCTTTTTCTACATTTATTCTTCTTGATATATCAAGATTTAACTTTTGACCTATACTATAATCTAACTTTGAATTTTCTATAACCTTTTTAGATATTACTATTTCACTACTATTTTTAGGTAATCTTCCATCTACTAATTTTATTCCTGCGTTTTTTAAAGCATTTTCATCAAGACCTAATAATTTTAAATATGGTTTATTATTGTTTTTGCTTCCAATATATTTAGTATAACCTATACTTTTTATATAATATATATTTTCAATAAGTCTATTATTTTCAAAATATTTTAAATCTTGTGATGGTACATCAATAAAACTATAATGATAATTACCAGTTATAATTTTTTCTCTATAAATCATAGTTTGTCTAAAACTTTCCAGTGCAGTTGCAACGCTTACTATTAAAGCTGTTGCTAAAATTATTGCTATTATAGTAACAATTGTTCTTTTTTTATTTAATTTTAGATTCTTAATGGTAAATCTACCTAATATATCCATTTTACACCTCCGCTATAATTTTTCCATCTTCAATATGTATTACTCTATCTGCTATTTTTGCTATTTCTAAATTATGAGTAATCATAATTATAGTTTGGTTGTATTTTTTATTAGATAGCTTTAATAATTCAACTATTTCTGTACTAGATTTTGTGTCTAAATTTCCTGTTGGTTCATCTGCAAGTATTATAGCTGGATTATTAATTAATGCCCTTCCAATAGCCACTCTTTGTTGCTGACCACCAGAAAGTTCATTTGGTAAATTATTAATTCTATCATTAAGTCCTAAAGTATTAATTATTTCATCTACTTTGCTTTTTTCTACTTTTTTTCCATCTAATTCACAAGGTAACATTATATTTTCTATTACATTAAGTATTGGTATTAAGTTATAAAATTGATAAATTAACCCTACCTGCCTTCTTCTAAATATTGCCAAATTTTCTTCATTAAGTGTGTATATATCCTTTCCTTCAATATATACTTTTCCAGATGTTGGTTTATCTACTCCTCCAATCAAATGTAATAATGTAGATTTTCCACTACCACTACTTCCAACAATTGCAACAAACTCACCTCTATTTATTGTAAAAGACATGTCATTTACTGCATATACTTTGTTTTCTTCTTTACCATAAATTTTTGTTAAATGCTCAACTCTTAATATTTCTTTCAAACTAATTCCTCCTTTAAAACAAATTATATACTAATAAAGTGACTTTTCTGTGACTTAGAAAAAAATACTTACAAAATTGTAAGTATTAATTCTTTATATATTTTATTATAAACTTGGTATACTGATTTTTACTTGATTCTACACTTATATAGCCATTTTGTTTTTCTATAATACTTTTTGATAGGCAAAGTCCTATTCCAATGCTATTTTCATCTGAATTTTTAGATTTATAAAACCTATCAAATATATGCCCTAATTCATTTTTCTCTATTCCAATACCATCATCTAAAACTGTAATTTCTACATAAACTTTATTTTCTGAAACTGTTATTGTAATACTTGTTTTTGCATGTTCTATTGCATTTTTTACTATATTTTTTATCGCCTCTTTATTCCAATTATAATCTGCATTAATATATATATCATCTTTACATATAACGTTTATGTCTATGTTTTTTACTTCTGCCATAATACTTAACTCATCTACTATATCACTTATTATCTCTTTTAAATTAATATTTTCATTTTTAAACTCCACAGCTTGTGCATCTAATTTTGATAATTTTAAAAGTGATATTATAAGCCAATTCATACTCTCAACTTTTCTTGAAATTTCAAATATAAACTTGTCTTTTATCTTAGGGTCCATATCCTTATTTTCATTTATATTATCTAGTAGTATTTGTATAGAAGTTAAAGGTGTTTTTAACTGATGTGATATATCAGATACTAATTTATACACATATTCTTTCTGCTTTATTGAGTCATCTGTTCTTTCTTTTAACATAACTGTAAGTTTATATAATTCATTTTTTAAACTAGTTAATTCGTCTTCTGTATTTTTATCTATCTCTAACATATAATTATTATTGCTTATATTATCTATATACGTTATAAATTCTGATATTTTTTTCTTTCTATATTTTAAATAGTAAGATATAAATATTAAAATTAAACCATTTGAAAAAACTATTGAAAAAATCAATATATATACAGTAATACTGTTATGTTTTTGTGTAATATATATACTTGATATTTCATCTACAATTCCATATTTTTCTAATATATCCGTGTTTGATGATAGACTATCTTGATTTAATATTTCAAGTATTTCTTCTTCTTTTATATCAGGATATTTTTCTTGAATAGTCACAATAACATTTGAAATAATATTATTTAATCTTTTTGTATAAGTGTTATTTAAGTATATAAATATAGAGGTAAAAATAACTATACTTAAAATGACTACACTAATACTTAAAAGAAGTAATAATTTATTATTTTTGTTATCTAATATTTTCATTTTTATCTCCTATTCTATAACCTATACCTCTTACTGTTTGTATAATTTTTCCATTATCTCCTATTTTTTCTCTAATACGTTTTATATATACAGTAAGTGTATTATCATTTACAAAATTTCCAGCTATATCCCATATATCATTTAATAATTTTTCTCTTGTTATTAAAACATTTTGATTAGAAAATAAATTTAAAAGTATTGTATATTCAAGTTTTGTTAATTTTACCTCTGTTTCATCCTTATATACTCTACCTGACACTGTATCAATTTTTATATTACTACAGGAAAGTATTTTTTGTTTACTGCTTCGCTTTAACACATTATTTATCCTTGATATAAGTTCTCTGTTTCTAAATGGTTTTATTATATAATCATCAGCTCCAACATCAAACCCATATACCACATCATTTTCCTCATCTCTTGCAGTTAAAAATATAACAAACATATTATAGCTTTTTTTAATATATTTGCATATTTCAAATCCATCACCATCTGGTAAAAATACATCTAATAATGCTAAGTCATATTCATTTTTATTTAAAAGTTTTATTGCCTCTTTTTTCTCCTGTGCAATATCATATAAAAATCCTTCTTGTTCAAATAAATATTTAAGTCCTAAAATAATTGTACTATCATCTTCAACTAATAATATCTTACTCATTTATCCTCCAACTATTATTTTACTAAAGAAATTTTTATTCCAACAACTCCATATTTTCTTTCGTTTTCAGGAGAATAATATTCATACATTGCCTCAGTTTTTCTTTTTATTTCTTCTTCATCACTATATAACTTTCTAAATAAATTTTCAAAAGTATCTTCTATATATAAATCTTCTACATTAACTAATAATTTTTCTTGTAAATCAGGTAATTTTGAAAATTCTATTTGATCTCCAATTTTTATTTGTTGTCTTTTTTCATCATATAATCTAAATTCTACTTTTTTTGTTCCATTTTTTATACTTTCAAATGGACTTTCATTTAATTTCATTTTATATAACATATTTATCTCTCCTTTTTATTACTTATATTTTTTATGATTATACCAAAAAAGCAAGTGATTGTAAACATTTTCACTTACCTAATTTGTTATAATATTATAATTCAATCAACTTATTTTTTAATACTTAGTTTAAATAATCATTAAAATTTTCTAATTCAAATTCTCTTTTATCTCCATTTATAACTAAAGAATATATACCTGCATTTGATACTTTAATAGACTTTATTTTATTTGACCATTCCATATTATTTATATATCTATATATAATATTTATTACTCCACTATGAGTAACAATCATTATATTATTATATATTTCATTTTCTTTAATTATATCTTCAAAATCTTTTATTATTCTATCATAAAACTCTATTGGACTTTCTCCACCTGGATATCTTTCATCTATATCTAATGTATTGTAATATAGCTCTGGATATTTTTTCTCAGCTTCAGTATTTAACATTCCTGCTAATTTTCCATTATTCATTTCTCTTAATCTTTTTGTATATTCTACTTTTAGTTTTAATTTTTCATTTATTATTTCAGTAGTTTGCCTTGCCCTTAATAAATCACTTGATATGATTTTTTCAATTTTATATTCTTCTTGTTTACTTTCTAAATAATCTGCTAACTTTTTTACTTGACATACTCCCTCATCTATTATAGGTTGATCACTCCATCCTCCTCTATAATTTCCATCATCTTTTCCATGTCTAATAAAATAAATTTTCATTTTTACAATCACCTACTCTAAACTTTTCTTTTATTTTTTCTAAGTCGATAATTTTTTCGTTTTTTAAAGTTATTAAAATTTCAATTTCATCTATTTTCTTATAAATTTCTACATTAATATCAAAATCATTATTTTCAATATGATCAAAATAAAAATGATTTTTTGAATCAAAACTTTCAATATTATTATATGAAATTAAAACTTTATTATCTTTTTTCTCATAGAAAGATTTTTTAGATATTAAAAAATCTTCTAAACTATTTATATTTTCTAAAGATAACCCACAAACACATATATTATTACCAAAATTTTCTACTCTTTTATATGAATCGTTTATAACAAACTGTATATTATTTAACTGCTCTAACTGTTCTTTTAAAAGAATCACAATATAATATTCTAGAATATCATTTACTTTTACTTTTTTATTATTAGCTATATTAATTAATTTTTGAACATTATATTTACTTATCCTAATTTTTGAATTTCTTTTACTTTCAATTATGTTAGTCTCCACCATATCAAGTGTACTAGGAATAATTTTATTTATTATTTTAAAAAAAGATATTTCATCTAGCCTTATATGAGGATAATTAAAAACTAAATATACATCTGAATTGTATTTTAAAGCTGTTAACTTAATAGATGCTTCATTAATATCATTTACTTCATTTATCAATTTATTTATTTCTTTTTTTAAATCTGTTTCTTTTTTTAATGTTTTATAATAGTATTTTATCATACTTTCAAATTTAGTTGAATATATTTTGATATTTTCACCAAAAACATATTTAGTTTTTAAATTCTTAATACTATTTATAACATTAAAATAGTTCTTTTTTATTATATTTGAATTAAAATTTTTTATTTTAAATATATAACAATCTTGAAAATTAACAGATTTGGGATTTAAATAATAATAATTTAACATCATTTCTTCAGTTGTATTAATCTTTTTTATATCTACATCTGTTACATCTAAATCATATTTATTCAATATCTTTTTTGCTCTTGTTCCTATTTTTACATCATAATTAGAAAAAAATTCTAAAATATTTTTTATTGTTTTATATTTTATTATATAATCTAAAGAAAATTCTTTAAAAATCTTTTTCATTTCAATGCTTATTTCTATTAGATCAAGTGAATCCATATCGTACATATAATATGGACTATTTATATCAACAGTTCTACCAATTATATTACTCCATATGTTAACTATTTTATCTTCTATTGTTTTCGTTGATAAATCATTGTTAACTCCATAAATATATTTATTCATCATTGCTTTTCTATCAATTTTATTATTAAAAGTCATAATGAAATCAGGAACAATAAAAATTCTTTTAGGTATCATGTAATTTGGTAAACTTTCTCTAAGTATACTTTTTATCTCATC